>DAOULP010000027.1:0-35123 GCA_034420175.1 Dehalococcoidia bacterium
ATGGCCAGCGAGGTGAGGAACACCTTCCATTCCTTCAGCCGCTCTTGGTTGTCTGAGAGGTACTTGGCGAGGACAATGATGATCCCCACCTTGGCGATCTCCGAGGGCTGCACCATCGTTCCACCGATATCGATCCAGCGCCGCGAACCGTAGGTGGTGGAGCCCACCACCAGCACGAACACCAGGGCGGCCAGGATGGATATGTAGATACCGGCTGTCGCGTATCCCAACGACCGGTAGTCAAGGCGGGAGAGGAGTATGGCGGCAACCACGCCCACGCAGGCGAAGACCGCCTGGCGGGCCACGGGGTGCCGGAGGGCCTCAGCGCCGTCGCCGTAGGTGGTGAGGCTTCCGCTGTAGATGAGGATGGCTCCATAAGCCACGAGGGCCAGGGCACTGGCCATCAGAAGGAAGTCGAAGTGGCGGATGTTTCCTCGTATCATCAGGACCCCGTGGCGAAGGCTTGTCGGTGGAAGTAGTAGTCCAGGATGCGGGCCGCGGTTGGAGCGGCGTTGATGGAACCATTGCCCTTCTCCAGGAAGACCACGACAGCGATCTCCGGATCATCGAATGGTGCGAACCCGGTAAACCAGGCATGGGTCTCGTACTTGTTGCCGGCCAAGGGCTGGCCGAACTCAGCGGTACCGGTCTTACCCCCAACCTCCACCCCGTTCACCGAGGCGTCGTCGGCCGTGCCCCAAGACACGGCCTGGCGCATCGCCTCTCGGAACACGCTGAGATGGCCGGGGTCCACGGGCAGTTGTCGCCGCACCGTCCGCTGGAAGGGCACGACGACGTTTCCGTCGACGTCTACCAGGTCCTTGACCACCGTCGGCACCAGGACCTCGCCGCCGTTGGCGATGGCAGCAGTGACCATGACCATCTGGAGGGGCGTCGTCGCCACGTAGCCCTGGCCGATGCCCATGTTGTAGGTGTCTCCTGTTACCCAGGGCTCGCCCAGAGTGCTCTCCTTCCAGGCTGGGTCGGGAACAAGCCCCGCCGACTCGCCCGGCAGGTCGATGCCGGTCGGGCTTCCTAAGCCATACGCGCGGGCGTAGCGGGCCAGATTCTCGACACCCAGGCCGTGGAACACCTCCCGGTCGCCCTCATAGTATCCTCCGGCCAGGTAGTAGAAATAGACATCCGATGACATGGCGACTCCGCCGTAGAAGTCAAGGGTGCCCAGCGGCGCCCAGTCGCGGAAGACGTAGTGTATCGACGGATCGTACTGGTTGGGCACCGTGATAGAGCCATGGCTGGTGATGGTTGTGCCCGGGGTGGCCACCCCCTCCTGAAGGGCGGCGGTACCGGTCACCTGCTTGAACACACTCCCCGGCGGGTACATCTCACTGATGGCGTGATTCAGCAGTGGCCGGCCGGGATCGTCAAGGAGGGCCTGAAGTTCTTCTTCGGTGACGGTCGCTGAGAAGAGGTTGTTGTCGAACGAGGGGAGCGAGACCATGGCCAGCACCTCGCCGGTGCGCACGTCCACCACGACCGAGGCGGCGTTGCGAGACCCGTTCGCCGCGGCCTGTTGCAGGATCTCGGTCACCTTCTGCTGGAGGTCCAAGTCGATGGTGAGAACGAGGCTGAGGCCGGGGCGGGCCGATGTTGCGCTCAGCGTTCGGATCTCGCGCCCGGAGGCGTCGATCTCCACCTGCTTGCGGCCGGCGACCCCGCGCAAGACGCTCTCGTACGTCAGCTCGGTGCCCGACTTGCCAACCCGGTCGTCGAGCTGGTAACCCTTCGACCGCAGCTCTGGGTACTCGCTGTCATCGACGGGCCCCACGTAGCCCAGAACGTGGGCCACCTCCGGACCCGCGGTGTAGTGCCTCATTGGCTCTGCCAGGACCTCCACTCCCGGCAGCCTGGACTGCATCTCACGAAGGGTGAAGGCGGTCTCTTCGCTCAGCTCGTGCTTCAGAACCAGGGGTGTGAAGGGATCATCGCTGTCGCGCCGCGCCTCAATCTCGACAGCCATCTCGGCGGCGGGCACGTGGACGAGACGCTCCAGGTCGGCGAGCACGCGGTCCTGTTCGTCGCGGGGCAGGTCGGCGGCGACGACGGCCGCCGAGAAGCTGGGCACGTTCTCCACCAGTGGCGTCCCAAAGCGGTCATAGATGAGCCCTCGCGAAGGGACCACGGGTAGGATGCGCAGGCGGTTGGTCTCAGCCCGCTCACTGTACTCCTCACCTTCAAGGATCTGCATGCGCACGAGCTGGAGCGTCAGAACGGCGAACAGCGCAAGAACGAGGAGCCGAAGATAGAAGAACTTGCTCTGAAGCGCTTCCGCCTCGTTTGGGACGTCGCGGCGGCGTGAGCGCCACCGTCTCTGCTTCTGAAAGAAGCCCATGATTCCCCGCTACGTCTCCCCAGGATCTGAGATGAAGAAGACGCCGCCTCTCACAGCGGCCGCACCCTCCGCAGGTCCCTGCTGCCTAGCCATAGCAGCCCGTAGACTGGCGGAACCAGCAGCGCGTTCACAATGGCCGCAGGAACGGCAACCCGCGCGAGAGTACCCCACCACTGCACCGTCTCACCGGTCACCCGCAAGACTATCAGAATGATGAGCTCGTACGCTAGCGTGGCGAGCAGGATGACGAAGATGGAGAGGAGGAAATCGCCCTCGATGATCCGCGCCTCTCGGATCTCAGTCAGAAGTACCACTGGGATCAGTGCCAACATCGCCATTCCCCACGGGTGACCATCCACCAGCCCCAAGGCAAGGCCGCCCATGGGTACCACCACCATCGCCTCCTTCAAACCGCGTACCATCGCCCAGGAGAGGACTAGCACCAGCATCAGGTTCGCGTGGACCCCCAGGACGCGGAAGGACGCCAGGGCGCTCGTCTGGGCAGCAGCGGCCAGCAGCACAAGAAAGGTAGCGATGAGGTACTTCACGGCGACTCTAGCTCCAAGGGCGTGAAGCTTGTGAGGACCAGCACCGTTTCCAGCCTCGAGAGCCCGGCGAGCGGCTCCACGGTGACCTCCTTGAAGACCTCCTGAGGGCTGCTCTGGACGGCGCTCACCCGGCCGATCACCAGCCCCGGCGGGAAGCCGCCCCCGATACCCGATGTCAGAACGACGTCCCCTTCGTGGACGGCAACTGCCTGGCGCACGAACTCCATGGTCAGGCGCCGGCTGTAGCTACCTGAGACGACGCCTTGGGCTCGCGACTCCTGAATCATGGCGCTAACGGCGCTGTTGGGATCCGTTATCAGGGTGATCCAGGCGTAGTCGTCCAGGACCCGGGTTACGCGCCCCACCAGGCTGCCCCCCTGAGTGACCACCACCATCCCATCCTGAATACCATCCCGCTTGCCCCTGTCGATGGCCACCATCTCCTTGACATTGCTGGGCTCGCGGGCAAAGACGTTGGCAGCCAGGAACTGCTCCTCCGGGGAGGCCTCCTTCACCTGGAGCAACTGGGCGAGCTGCTGCAGGCGGATCTCATTCTCACGCAGGCGCGTCACCTCGGCGTTGAGGCGTTCATTCTCAGCCCGGAGGGCCTGGTTCTCGTCGGAAAGCTCGTCAGTGCGGCCGATGTCTGAGATGAAGTCGGCCACGGGCTCGGTGGCCCTCGTCAGGGCGTTCTGGAGGGGCGAGAACACGGTGAGGACGACGTTGTCAAGCGGGCCGAGGACGCCAGCCTTGGACAGGGCGAGGAGGAACACGGCCAGGGCCATCACCGCAAGCGCCCAAATGCCGGTGCGGCTACTCAAATCGAAAACCTCCTGTCGCCGGCAAGAGCGCTGGCTCCAGGCAAGCTGGACGCGGACAACTCGATCCTACCGTGGGGGCTTGCGGGTCGCCAAGCTGGACTGCACCTTGGCCAGGAGTGGCGCCTCCTCCAGCACCTCACCGGTGCCGCGGACGACGCAGCTCAGGGGATCTTCAGCCACGTAGACGGGGAACTTGGTCTCCTGGGCCAAGCGACGGTCCAGGCCTCTCAGGAGCGCCCCCCCTCCCCCCAGGGCGATGCCCCGATTCATGAGGTCCGCCACCAGCTCCGGCGGCGTGACCTCGATCGTGGAGCGGACGGCCTCCACGATGGCGTTGATGGAGCCGGAGAGGGCATCCCGGAGTTCGACGGTGCTCACCTCAACCGACTTCGGGAGTCCGGTGGCCAGGTCCCGACCCCGGATCACCACCGAGTACTCCTCCTCCAGTGGGAACGCCGAGCCCGCCTCTATCTTGATCTCCTCTGAGGTGCGCTCCCCAATGAGCATGTTGTGAACCTGCCGCGCGTAGGCCATGATCTCCTGGTCCATCTCGTCGCCGGCCACCCGAATGGAGGTGCTAACGACGATGCCGCCCAGGGCGATGACAGCCACTTCGGTCGTGCCCCCGCCGATGTCTACGATAAGGCATCCGGCGGGCTCCATGATCGAGAGGCCGGCACCGATTGCCGCGGCCATGGGCTCCTCCACAAGGTAGGCGGCACGGGCACCGGCGTTGAGAGCGGCGTCGTGGACGGCCCTCTTCTCTACTTCCGTGACACCGCTGGGGATGCCGATGACGACCCGGGGCCGCGGGATCCCAAAGCCAAAGCGGTCGTGGACGGCACGGATGAAGTACTGCAGCATACGCTCTGTTACATCGAAGTCCGAGATGACACCGTCCTTCAACGGGCGAACGGCGACGATATTGGCCGGCGTGCGCCCAACCATCCGCTTGGCCTCGGAGCCAATAGCCAGGACCTTCTTGCTGATGCGGTCTACCGCCACCACCGACGGCTCGTCAATTACGATACCGCGTCCCTTGACCATGACCAGGGTGTTTGCGGTGCCGAGGTCAATGCCGATATCGTGGGAGAACAGACCCAGGAAGGCAGAGAAGGGGTTGAACGCCAAGGCGACCTCCTGCCCCGGCCGGGTGAAGCATCATTGCTTTACTGAGGCGCGCCAGGCATTATAACGCAGCGGCGCCCGTGTGAAAAGAGGGATGTTGATGCGGCTTTGAGAAGGGTTAATTGCCTAACCGAAGCGATAGATCAACCCTACCGGCCTCGGAATTGCGGCTCCCGCTTCTCCAGAAAGCTGCGCACTCCTTCCTGCGCATCCTCGCTGGTCTGGGAGACCCGCGACCAGTACTCCTCCAGTCGGAGATGGTCCTCCAGTTCAGGCAGCACGCTACGGTAGGCAAGGCGCTTTGCTATCTCGATGGCCAGGGAGGCACCTTTGGCGATACGCCCCGCCATTTCCGTTGCCATCGGTAGGAGCTGATCGGGAGGCGCCAGGCGGCTCACCAGACCGATACGCTGCGCCTCTTGGGCGTCGATCATGTCCGCGGTGTACATGAGCTCGAGCGCTTTGGACAGGCCCACGACGCGGGGCAGGAAGAAGCTGCATCCGAAATCGGGGCTGAGGCCGCGGCGCACGAAGATCGTGCTGAATCGGGCCGTCTCCGAGGCGAGGCGGATGTCGCAGGCGAGGGCCAGCGCGAACCCGGCCCCAGCCGTGGTCCCGTTGATGGCGGCGATGGTGGGTTTCTGACAGGCCACGATCTCGTATGGCGACAGGAAGCCGCTGTGCAATTTCTGAGATCGGCTGACCTCCGGGGCTGGAGCGTTCCGCCGCTCGGCGCTCGCCGCCAGGTCGCTGCCGGAGCAGAAGCCGCGCCCGGCGCCCGTAATGATCACGGCCTTCGATTCGTCGTCCCGGCTGGCGTGACGCAGGGCATCCACGACCTCAGCCCAGGAGTCCCAGCTCATGGCGTTGAGCCTCTCCGGCCGGTTGAGGGTGACGGTAACAACGCCGTCCCGACGCTCGACGAGGATGTCGCGGTACTCCATGCTGTTGCCGCTCCCTTCGCAGTGCCCCCTGCCCACCGACCTAGCTTGCCACAGATCCCCACTGGCAGAACAGCGTCTCAGGTCAGCGGACACTGGCGGGCATTGGTCAGTGCCAATCTCCGTCCATGATTGGACGATAACCAGATCCCGTCGGTGTCCACTCGGTCCGTCCGAAGCGCCGGCGTGCTAGAGCTCTGGCGGTGTTACCGGCCAGCGCATCGCGGGCGCCAGGTCCGCCGCGTGCTCCAAGTCATGCTCGTGGTAGTGCTCCAGCGCTTCCAGGAAAGGACCCTCCCGGGGCGGCTGCTCCCGTGGATGCTGGATGACTGCCCTCGCCTCCAAGTGCTCGGGCCGTAGAAGACCCAGGAGCCGCCGCACCTCCGACCGCTGCCGGACCATCTCTTCGACCACCGCCTCCGGTGGCGACCGGCGGTGCCGCTCGATGTGGCCGGCGATGACGGAATCGACCTCGGGCTCCGGTCCGAGCGCCCCTGTCTGCAGGAGGCTGTGAAGCTGGTCCAGCCGGACAGTGTATCCGGTCGCGAGGTGAACCAGCAGGTCTTTGTACGACCAGCCCGGGTAGGAACTCGGCTCGTCCCATTTCTGGGGGTCGACTGAGCGCGTTACGTCAAGTAGATATCCCGTGACCTTGTCCCAGCGCTCGGCGATGGGTCGGATGCGGGGTTCCATGCCTTTACTCTCCCTGCTTCAGCCTGCCCCCCACTCCCGCAGGAGCGCGACGAACTCGTCTTCGCTGAGGACGCGGGTGCCAAGTTCCTGTGCCTTCCGGAGCTTGGAGCCGGGGTTCTCTCCCACCACAACGCAGTCGGTCTTCTTGCTGACGCTGGACCCAACAGCGCCGCCCAGGCTCTTGATCAGGTCTTCGGCCTCGTTGCGCGACCACCGGCTCAGGGTTCCCGTAACGACGAAGGACTGCCCGGTGAGGGGCCCCTCTCGGGCTGCCGCCGCCTCGGCCTCCAGGCGCACGCCCGCCCTCCGCAGCTTCTCGATCAGGCGCTGGCTGACCTCGTCGTCGAAGAACGCGCGCACGCTCTCGGCGATCTTCGGCCCCACTGTGGGAATGGCGCTCAGCTCCTCGACGCTGGCCCCGGCCAGGGCAGCCAGGCTGCCGAAGTGTCCTGCCAGGACGTCCGCCATCTCGCTGCCAACATGGCGGATGCCCAGGGCGAAGATCACACGCGAGAGGGGCCGGTTCTTGCTGGCGGCGATGGCGTCGAGGACGTTCTGGGCGCTCTTGTCGGCCATGCGCTCCAGCCCCACTAGCTGTTCCTTCGTGAGGAAGTAGACATCGCCGGGATCCTCCACGAGGCCTTCCTTGAGAAGGGCCATCGCCAGGGCCTCGCCGACGCCGTCGATGTCCATTCCGCCCCGCGAGACGAAGTGAGTGAGGAGCCGGAAGGCCTGGGCCGGGCAGCCGCGGTTCGGGCAGTAGCTCATGGCCTCGCCCTCCGGCCGCACGACCGGCGTGCCGCAGACCGGGCACTTCTCCGGGATGCTGAACACGCGCTCCCGTCCGGTCCGCCGGCTGACGACGGGCCCGACGACCTGGGGGATGACCTCCCCCGCCCGCTGCACGATGACGGTATCGCCGATGCGAATGTCCTTGCGTCGAATGTCGTCCTCGTTGTGGAGTGTGGCCAGCTTGACGGTGGCGCCGCCTACCCGCACGGGCTCCAGGACGGCATAGGGGTTGAGGCTGCCGGTGCGACCCACGTTGACCTCGATGCGCAGGAGGCGCGTCGTCGCCTGGGTGGGGGGGAACTTGTAGGCGACGGCCCAGCGCGGCTCGCGGCCCACGAAGCCCAGCGTCCGTTGCAGCGCGAAGTCGTCGATCTTGACCACGACGCCGTCGATCTCGTAGTCGAGGCTGTCGCGCTTGTCCACCCACTCCTCGCAGTGGTGGGCCACCTCATCGAGAGAGTGGAAACGCACCGTGTGGGGGTTGATCTTGAAGCCCAGCGAGCTCAGCCAGTGCATTGCCTCCCAGTGGCTGTCGGGCGTTGGGCCGTCGGCCCAGCCGAGGGCGTAGGTGAAGATGTCCAGCGGCCGCTGGGCAGTGATGCGGGAGTCGAGCTGGCGCACGGAGCCGGCGGCGGCGTTGCGTGGGTTGGCGAAGAGAGGCTGACCCTCCTCGGCGCGCTGCTCGTTGAGCCACTCGAAGCCGTGACGGGTCATGTAGACCTCACCCCTCACCTCGAAGCGGGGCGGCAGGCCGTCGCCGCTCGCCGCGAGCGGCAGGCTGCGGATGGTGCGGAGGTTCTGGGTGATGTTTTCGCCGCGGAGGCCGTCGCCGCGGGTGGCCCCCTGGACGAAGCTGCCGTTCTCGTACACCAGCGCCACGGCCAGGCCGTCGATCTTCGGCTCGCAGACGAAGTCGAAGCGCTCGCTCTCCAGCAGGTTGGCGGCGCGACGGTGCCAGGCCCGCAGCTCCTCCTCGTTGAAGGCGTTGGCGAGGCTGAGAAGGGGCACTCGGTGCTCGACGATGCCGAACGCCTCGACCGGCTGCCCGGACACGCGCTGCGTGGGCGAGTCGGGGGTGATAAGCTCCGGGTGCTGCTCCTCAAGGTGGCGCAGCTCGCGCATCAGCTCGTCGTACTCGGCGTCGCTGATCTCCGGGCTATCGAGGACGTAGTAGCGGTAGTCGTGGTAGTTGATCTGCGAGCGCAGCTCCTCGACGCGGAGCTTGGCGGCCTGAGTGGCGCGGTCCTCAGTCATGGCGACACTAGTATAGCAAGCCGCCGTCTGCGCAACGAAACACGCTCGTAACCTCAATCGCCTATGCTTGTGCAAAGAGGAGACGGGACCACGATGCCGGAGTACAGCCTTCGCCCCGCCATGGCGGCCGACCAGCGTGCCATCCTGGACATCTACAACGACGCCGTCCTCCACACCACGGCCACCTTCGACCTAGAGCCGCGGACCTGGGAGGAGCACCAGCGCTGGTGCGAGGACCATCGCCCGCCGTATGAGGTTCTGGTGGCCACGGTGGGCGACAGGGTGGCCGGTTGGGGCAGCCTATCGCCGTTCCGGCCCAAGCCCGGCTATCGGTTCACGGCGCAGGACTCGATCTACGTTGACAACAACTTGCGGCGCCGGGGGATCGGCGCTGCGCTGCTGGGTAGCCTGGTCGACTCGGCGCGTCAGGGCGGCCTGCACTCCATCATGGCCCTGATCGACGGCGACAACGCGGTGAGCGTTCGCCTCCACGAGCGATTCGGCTTCCGTCAGGTGGGCACGTTTCCGGAGGTCGGCTTCAAGTTCGGCCGCTGGCTGGACGTGGTGCACATGCAGAAGATGCTAGAATAGCCTCGTGCGCGGGTTGTAGCCTCATGCGTGTTCGATTCTACACTGATCCTGAGACAGGGTTGCCTCACATCCATAGGCACTCTGTCGCCGAGGAGGAAGTGGAGGATGTGCTGACCAACCCGGGCGAGGACCGCATCGGGCGCGAAGGCACCCGGGTGGCGCTTGGGGGAACGCGGGCAGGGCGATATCTCAGGGTGATCTACGTTCCCGAAGACGAGAATGCGTATGTCATCACCGCATACGAACTGACCGGCAAGGCGCTCGTGGCCTATCGACGCCGACGGAGACGGAGGGGAGGACCATGAGGAACAGGTTCCCACCGGGCTGGGACTCAGAGCGGGTCCGGCGCGTGCTGGAGCACTATGAGCGGCAGAGCGACGAGGAGGCCGTAGCTGAGGACGAAGCGGCCTTCGAAGAGGGAAGCGAGAGCGTGTTTGAGGTGCCAGCGGACCTTGTGCCCGCCGTCCGAGAGCTAATCGGGCGCCGCCGCTCGCGCGCCTAGATCGGCGCACCCTCCAATCGCAGCAACCTCTCCTTGACATCCAGGCCGCCGCCGTAGCCGTGGAGCCCGCCGTCGCTGCCGATGACACGATGACACGGCACGACGATGGGAACCGGGTTCTGGCCCAGCGCGGCGCCTACCGCCCGCGAGGCCCGCGGCCTCCCGATGGCGCGGGCGATCTCGCCGTAGCTGGCGACCTGCCCGGCGGGCACGTTGGCTGTCGCCGCCAGCACCTGGAGCTGAAACGGCGTCTGCCCGGTCAAGTCCACGTTCACGTCGAACCGATGCCGACGCCCGGCGAAGTACTCCCTTAGCTGTCTCATCGCCTCTCGGACCCGCTCAGGGCCGTGCGACGGCCGGAAGCCGCGTCGCTCCAGGCGTCGCAGGAAATCGTCCAGGAAGCTGCCGAAGGAGATCTCGCACAACCCGCGGTCCGACGCGGCCAGGAGGAGCGGCCCCACAGGCGTGTCGGGCCAGATATCGTAGTAGGCGACAGGCTTTGAGCTGAGATGCAGCGATTGCTCCAGGTGGGCGCGGGCCGTGTCGACCAGCGCATCGACGTTCTGGCGAACCGGCTCGCCGAGGGCGCGCCGCAAGGGCTCCTGCGACAACACCAGTTCGCGGCACTCGAGACAACCGCGCATGTGCTCTCGCCAGGCCTCTGGCGACTCGTCGCCGGCCAGGAGGGCCAGGAAGTCCTCTTCTTCCAGACAGCGATCCTCACGCATGATCCACCTCGGCGAAGTGGGCCCGCACCTTTCGAAGGCCCTGGTAAACGTTGGCCCTGGCCGACTCCGGCGAGCAGCCCAGGACGGCCGCGATCTCGTCGTAGTCCATGCCCTGGAACTTGCGCAGGACCACCGACTGGCGCTGTCGCGCCGGCAGCGACCGCACGAACTCCACCACGGCGCGGGCCAGCTCGCGATCGCTTCCGTCCGGAGGGTCCTGGACGGCCACGGACTCATCGAGAGGGAGCGGCTGGCGAGCGCGGCGCCGCCGGGCGTCGCGGCAGGCGTTGGTGGCGACCTTGTACAACCACGCTCGCTGGTTGGCAACACCGGACAGCGTGCGATAGGCGCGAAAGGCGCGCAGGAAGGTCTCCTGGAAGACGTCCTGGGCCAGGTCGGAGTCACCCAGACTACGCACGATGTAGCCCATGATCTCCCTCTGATGGTTATCTATCAGGCTATCGAAGGTCGGGGCTGTCACGCCGTCTCCCGCTGCCTAGGCCGCGCTCGCCTCTATCTCGTCGGCTCCCCCGCCCCATTGTAGCAGCCGCTGCCCTGCCCTCAGCAAAGCTCGGCCCGCCAGGCGCGCGCCGCCTCGCACCAAGGATGGCTGGCGGGAGAACGCACGGCGGTCTCGGTCCCACCGGGCACCTCGACGCCCGTCTGGCACATCCTGCGGTCGCCGCCCGCATCCCACGTGTTCTACCGCTACCTTTTGCCCGCAGGGCAGGAACCAGGCCCGAAGGTGCTCGAATTCATCCTCCTTGCCCGGCTCGACGCGCCAGCGCCATGTCGTCGGCTGGTCGGCGGACGCTTGGCGAGCCGCCCTCTCTAGGAGCAGGCGCTGGACCTCGCTCTCGCGGACGGCTGCTGTGGTTCTCAGGGCCTCCTCGGCGGATGTCGGAAGCATCTCCCTCCCCTTTCGCTTCGATCTCCTACAAGTAAGACTGTGCGGCGGCCCATTTCGTGAAACGTAGGACGCGGGGATGCTAGAATGGGATCTGTGAACGTCGTCATCGTCGACTATGGAGCGGGGAACCTGCGCAGCGTGGAGCGGGCCGTGGCCCGCGCCGGCTTCGAGCCACTGGTCAGCAGCCGGCCCGAGGACGTGTCCACCGCCGACGTGCTCATCGTGCCGGGGGTGGGGGCGGCCGCCGACACCATGCGCAATCTGCGCGAGCGGTCCCTGGAGAACCCCATCCGCGAGTACATCGTCGCCGGCCGCCCCTTCCTGGGTGTCTGCATGGGCCTCCAGGCGCTCCTCACGGCCAGCGAGGAGGGCGGCGAGCACGAGTGCCTGGGCGTGGTTCCGGGCCGCGTGCGCCGCTTGCCGCCAGGGTTGAAGGTACCCCATATGGGCTGGAACCGGGTCCGCCAGCGCCGGGCCCACCCCGTCTTCGACGGCATCCCGGACGGAGCGTACTTCTACTTCGTCCACAGCTACTACCCTGACCCCGAGGACGAAGCGGTAGTCATCGGGGAGACCGAGTACGGCGTCACCTTCGCCTGCGCGGTCGCTACCGACGGCCTTGTGGCCACCCAGTTCCACCCGGAGAAAAGCGGCGAGGCGGGCCTGCGCTTCTACGACAACTTCCTGCGCGCTGCCGTCGGTGCCCGCTAGCCACGCGCCCGCCCATCGTGTCCGGAGCCATGACTCACGACGCTTGAGTATAATGGCGTCACCTACTTCTCGTGATGGCTCCGGCGCAAGACCGGACACGAGCCGATGCCGAGTGTCGCGCACACACCGGCCAGGGGGTAACCATGGAAGACACAGAGCGTGATGACGATGAGCCCTTCGAGGGCGTGGACATTGAAAGCCCGGTGGGACGCATCCGAATGGGCCGTGGTCGCGGCCGGGGCTTTCGGGTCGATGTGGGTGGCGAAAACGATGCCCACAGGGCGGCGCGCAGACGGGTCCGTCGGCGCATCCGGTTCTACCGGCATTTGGCCACGTATCTGGTCCTCAATCTCATCTTCCTGGCCTTCGACGGTCTGACGGGGGGCGGCTTCTGGGTGCAGTGGGTCGCAGGCATCTGGGGAGCGTTCGTGCTGTACGACTTCCTGTCGGGGCTGGTGTTCCCAAACCTGTGGGGCTCGGAGGCGGAGCGCCGGATGATCGAGAACGAACTCAAACGCCGCGGCAAGCCCGCCGACGACAGATAGCGAGGCGGCCCTTGTGGAGGTGATCCCTGCCGTCGACATCCGGGGCGGCCGCTGCGTCCGCCTCTACCAGGGCGACTACGACCGGGAGACGGTCTTCTCGGAGGACCCGGTCGCCATGGCCCGTCACTGGGAAGAACTGGGCGCCAAGCGGCTGCACCTGGTAGACCTGGACGGAGCGCGCGACGGGCGGCCCGTCAACCGCGGAGTCATCGAGGATGTGCTGTCGGCCCTGGCGATTCCGGTGCAGGTGGCGGGCGGCATCCGTGACCTGGATGGCATGGGCGGATATCTGGACAAGGGCGCCGACCGCGTGATCCTGGGGACAATCGCCGTCCACGACCAGCCGCTCGCGAGCCGGGCGTGCGCGACGTTCCCGGGGAGGATCGTAGTGTCGGTGGATGCCCGTCGCGGCCGGGTGGCGACGGCAGGCTGGCGGGAGGCCAGCGGCGAGACGCTCGAAGGGCTCGTGCGACGCCTGGCCGAGCTCGGCGTGCCCCGCTTCATCTTCACCGACATCGGCCGCGATGGTACGCTGCGAGGCCCCAACTTCGCGGCCGTGGGGCGCCTGGCGCGGGCCGTGGGAACGTCCCTCATCGCCGCGGGCGGCGTCACGACCGTGGAGCACATTCGACGTCTGGCGAAGCTGGGCATCGAGGGCGCCATCGTTGGCCGCGCCCTGTACGACGGCGGGCTGGATTTGGAGGGGGCGTTGAGGGCAGTGGAGGAGGAGCGTTGATGCTCACCAAACGTATCATCCCCTGCTTCGACGTCAAGGACGGAAGGGTGGTCAAGAGCATCACCTTCCTCAACCCGCGCGACGCCGGCGACCCCGTGGAGCTGGCCGCCCTCTACGACCGCGAGGGCGCCGACGAACTGGTCTTCCTCGATATCACAGCCTCGCCCGACCGTCGCAAGACGGTGCTCGACATGGTGCGACGGGTCGCCGACCAGGTGTTCATCCCCTTCACGGTCGGCGGCGGCATCCGCAGCACCGAGGACATGCGCCTGATGCTGGAGTCGGGAGCCGACAAGATCGGCATCAACACGGCCGCCGTCGAAACGCCGGACCTGATCACCGAGGGGGCGCAGCGCTTCGGCAGCCAGTGCATCGTCGTGGCCATCGACGGGAAGAGGGTCGGGCCGGAGCGCTGGGAGGTCCACACGTACGGCGGCGACCTGGCTGGCGGCCGCCCGACTCAACTGGACGCCGTCGAGTGGGCGCAGCGAGTGGTCGAGCTGGGAGCCGGCGAGCTGCTCGTGACCGGCATGGACGCCGACGGCACGCTGGTGGGCTACGACATCGGCCTGACGCGCGCCATCTCCGAGGCAGTCGAGGTGCCGGTCATCGCCTCCGGCGGCGCCGGTAGCCCCGAGCACCTGTACGAGGCGATTGTGGACGGGAAGGCCGACGCCGTGCTGGCCGCCAGCATCTTCCACTTCGGGACGTACAGCATCGGCGAGACGAAGGAGTATCTGGCGTCGCGGGGCATCCCCGTGCGCCTGTAGCCGGAGGGCTTCCTGGTGATCGATTGCCACGTTCACTTGATCACGGAGCAGCCGCAAGACTTCGCGGACGCGCTCGTGGCACGGATGGACGCCTTCGGGGTATCGCAGGCAGTGATCTTCGGCACGCCGGACCCGACGCTGGCCGAGTTCAACAGGGCGGAGGTGCTGAAGGCGGTTGGTCGCCACGCTGACCGCCTGATCCCGTTCGACTGCTCGCTCGATTTCGCCGACGAAGGCTCGGCGGACGAGATGATCGCGCAGCTCGAGACCGGCTCTTGGAAGGGCGTTGGGGAGATCTTCCTGAACAACCAAGGGCATGAGACCATCACCTGGACGGCCAGAGATGGGACGAGCCACGAGGGGCCGCACTTCCCGTACCCACCGGAGGGCGCGGCCAACAAGGCGTACGCGAGAGTCTTCTCATTCTGCGGCCAACGAGGCTTGCCGGTCATGGCTCACTGTCTGAACGAGGCTGTCATGGCCGACTGCCTGGAGAGGCACCCGAGGACGACGTTCATCTGGGCCCACGCGGACTGGTGGGTCGACCCGGGCAAAGTCAGAATACTGCTGGAGCGCCACCCCAACCTTTGCTGCGATTTCGGCACCGGCCTACGGGCGGTGGGGGACGAGTGGGCATCCGGGACCGCTGGGGCTCTTCATCCTGACCGGGCGAGTGTCTGGCGGGAGATCGCCGTCACCTTTCCCGACAGGCTTGTCTGGGGGTCTGACATCTTCGAATGGATGCACCTCCAGCCGGAGTGCTACTCGGGGATCTGGCGAACGTGGGCCGCATTCGCAGAGCGGCTCGATCAGCGGACAAGAGAGCTGATAGCCTCCGAGAACATAGGAAGGCTTCTTGGGCGCGGTGCGACGCCTGGCCCCGGGCAGACTGTCCGCCAGGAGGGAGCCTGAGATGCTACAGTTCGACGAGAACGGCCTCATCCCGGTTGTCGTCCAGGACGACGACACGGGCGAGGTGCTGACTCTAGCCTACATGAACGAAGAGTCGCTCCGACTGACGCAAGAGTCGGGGCAGGTGTGGTTCTACAGCCGCAGCCGGCAGGAGCTCTGGCACAAGGGCGCCACCTCCGGCAATTACCTGAACGTCCGCCGCATCCTCCGCGACTGCGACGACGACGCCCTCGTCGTGCGCGTCAAGCCGACTGGCCCCGCCTGCCACACCGGCGAGCGTTCCTGCTTCTACCGCGAGCTGGAATAGACCCAGGGGCTGGGGCTGCTGCTGTGTGCCCTAGGCGGAAGCGCGATTCGCCAGCCAGGCCCGCTCCCCTCACCGCCGACCGTCCCACAGCCGGCGCTCGACGCCGCCGGGGTCGTCTGACGCCTCGCTGGCGTCGTCAAACACCATCGTCGCGCGGCGATGCGTGTCATAGGCGGGCCAGTCGGGGAGCGCATCGCCATTGGGATCGCCGGCGCGGATGAACGACGTCCAGGCGGCGTGCATCCGGTCGGCGACGTGCTGTGGCGTCGGGCCCTCCCCCAGGAACACGTCGACGCCCGGCTTGTCGAGGTTGTCGAAAACAAACGGGATCTCGAGGGCGTGGGTCGCCTTGAGCCGGCCTCCGAAGGCGCGCGACTCCCAGGCGAAGAGGTACATCCATGTCTTCGCGCTGTGATCGGCTCGGGCCTCGGCCAGACGGATCGCGGGGATGCGGAACATGTGGTCGGTGGTGATGGCGACGAGCACGTCGTTGGCGGACGCGCCGGGCCTCGCCGACCGGTAGGCCGTGATCGTCTCGTCATCACCACCCAGTCGGGCCACGATCTTCCGCAGCCGCTCGTCGTTGATCTCGCCATAGCCCCATAGGGTGGTCTCGTCCCGATTGGTGCCGATGAGCACCGCGACGTCGGTCGATGCCCCTCGCCGCACCGCCTCCAATGGGTTCGCCGGCAGCACCGACCCCTCGACCACCGGCGAGAACGGCAGGGCTGCCACGCCGAGCTTGTTGACCAGCCCGGCACCGCGCCCCAGCGCAGCGTCAACCCTGGCCTGCGCCTCGAGGATGTCCTGGGCGGGCGCGGCGAGGAGGTCGTCAAGCGACCGCGCGCGGAGTTCCTCGCACAACAGGTCGGTCACCTTCTCCGCCGCCTCAAGGGGCAGGGCGTGATGTGCGGCCCCGCTCTCGAGGATGGCCCTGTGGAACAGTCCCGCCGCCCGAGGGAGGCCGAGCAGGGTGCCGACGCTGAAGGCGCCCGCCGACTCACCGGCTATGGTCACAGTGTCTGGATCGCCGCCGAAAGCCGCGATGTTGTCTCGCACCCACTCGAGGGCCGCGACCTGATCGAGCATTCCGTTGAGCCCCGACGCCGCGTACTCGTCACCGAAGCGCGCCACGTGAGCGAACCCAAGAGCCCCAAGCCGGTAGTTGATGCTCACGACGACGATGTCGCCATTGACGGCGAAGCGGGCGCCATTGTACCAGGGTATCCCTCCCTGCCCATTGCGGAAGCCGCCGCCATGGATCCACACCAGCACCGGCCGCCGAGCGTCGTCGACCGCAGGCGTCGAGACGTTCAGCGTTAGGCAGTCCTCGTCCCAACGCACCGGGAACCGGTTGGTGAGTCCCTCCCCCGGTTGCTGCGGCGCTGCCGGGCCGAAGTGCTGGGCGGGACGGACGCCATCCCAGGAGTCGTGGGGTTCGGGCACTCGGAATCGTCGCTCGCCGACAGGCGGCTTGGCATAGGGGATCCCGGCGAACAGGACGACCCCCTCCTTCTCGCGACCTTCCACCTTGCCCGCTGTCGTCGCAGCAACGGTATCCATAGTCTCGTACTCCCCCTGATGGCTTGAGGCCAGGCCCGGTCGGCCTTCCGGCACGCTGTTCGCCCGAGGCGAGTATCCCCTCAGGGCACGTACGCCGTCTCAGTCCGAAGGCCAGTTGAAAGGCTCTCCACACTGGTGGCAGAATTCCGGCCTGATCTCTCTGTCCAAGTTGTCGCGGAAGGGCCGAAGCTCGTGGCCGTTCACGCACTCGGTGATACGTTTCTCGGTGCCGCAAACCGAGCAATACTTGTCCTCTTCCCTGATGTAGTGGCCCTCTTCACACCACGGCATCGTATGCACCCCCCATCGCGTCTTGTCTGTGGTAGACTACACTTGTGAACAGGAAGAACGCCAACAAGCGCCCACCCCCATCCTACGAAGAGGGCAAGTCACGCGATCCCAGCATCGAGAAGCTGCAAGGGTCGGGATTCAGCAGGAATCGCCTTTTCCGCCTTCTTCGGCAGACATTCCAGCAAAAGGCAGAGCACCCTCGTAAGTTGGCTTCCGGATAACCAACGGCGGGTTGTCCCCCTCTCGTTCACTGACCTTGATCATGTCGTCATCATACGTTTCCAGAAGGGGGATGTTGTGGTGTAGCGCTGTGGCTATGTGCACAGCATCCAAGGGCTTCAGCTTCGGCGCGTTCTTATACCGTCGCACAAGGGACCGTGCCCTCTGTGCGATTGCCGCGTCCAGCGCAGCACGGATGATATAATCTCGCCCGAAGAATTCACGGATCATCAGTTCCGCTTCCTCTTCTTCCAGCTCCTCACCAAGCTTGGCCACTTCTGCCTCAGCGAGAACCGGCACGACGATTTCTAGCTCGCCGCGTTGAGCTTGATCAAGGATGAGGTCGCAATGCGGCTTCGCTTCAGGATACCCTGCCAGGTAGTAGATAATGGTGCATGAGCACCAGACTCGGCGTGCTGGCGGCAAGGCTATTCCCTCATGGACTTCAGATACTCGGTGGGCTCCGCACCGCCGGTCAGGTCAGGAATGCTCCCAAAGTGCGCCTTTGGCAGAGTTGGATCGGGTGTGGCATCTTGAAGATCACGAACGCGAGACATGCTATATGGGGTACCGTTGCTGTAGTAATTGACTTGCCCCATTACCGAGACACGACGCTGGAGCAGCTCCCTGACCACGGGAACCCAATCTGGGTCTGGGATGGCACATCGAACAGGAACTCCACTCAGCCGATCCCAGATCGTGAAGGTCTTGGACGCCCCATGGAGATTCACGGCGTCCAGCATTCCCTCCAGTGAGCCAAGGACAGAGTATGTCCCCCGCTGAATTCGCTCGACCCTCTCCGAGATTCGATCATCGATTGTAGCGAGTTCCCGTTCGTCTGAGGAGAATACAACACGTCGTGCTCGCTCTCGCCCTACGAAGAGACGGCGCATCCTCTTGAGGTCATCCAGCGCGTCAGCCGAGAAATAAGGCGGAGGCTCCACACCTGGTCCTGTCGTGACTATGCGAAGTCCGGCCCCGATCACGTCGACGGTTTCCGTGCCATCCAGGATGGGGCGGATGGTGATCGTTGGCGTGCTTGACCGGAGTTCAGTCACGATCCACCGTCTCCCCACACGCTCACGGGTAACAACGTAGTCCACGTCCCTAACGAGCTTTCTCACGTCCTCGATTGTCTTCTCCAGTAGGCGCAGCGAGATTGTCTCCGCATCCGGATGGATCGAGAACGTCAGCGAGTCAGCCATCTCTGTCAGACCTTTCTGCCCACTTGCTCGCTGGACACGCAGCGGCGAAGGCTGTAGATTGGTACTGACAAGACCGCGGCCACAGCCGTGAGTAATCCTTCGCCACCCACTTCCACCTGGGTGGCGTTGGCTATCCTACTGACGCGTATTCTCCGTAACGTCAGGCCCGAACCCCTTTCACCCTATTCCTGAAGGCTCGGTACATTGCTTGGGTATCCCCCCGGTGGTTGTATCTGAACGCGTACTCGTTGATATACCACTGCAGGTGCTTCGCGCTCACGGAATGATACACCCCTGCGATCCCTCGCTTCAAGATCGACCAGAGGCTCTCAATCGTGTTGACGTGGACGTTGCCCATCACGTACACCTGCCCGGCGTGAGGGATGTGGCGGTGCTCGTAGCCCCTACCGCGTAGGTCATTATAGGCCCTCCACTCGTCCGTATAGATCATCGAGCGCGGCAGTGCCTTCGACTCGATGATCGGCATGACGGTCCTCCTGCCTGCGTCTTTGGTGACTGAAGCAGCGACCCTCCTGCCGTTCGCACAAACGCCGTCACAGTGTAGACTACGGCTGGCACCGAACCAGCCGTCGGTGCTTGTGAGCCTCAGTGCAGCCAGCTCAGACAGGACGTGCGGACAGCCGATGTTGAGTGCGAGGTTCAGAGAGGTCGACCTGCCGGACGGCGTCCCCGGCGCCCTGTTCCTGTCTTCCATGCCGGGACGAGACGGGCCTTTCGAGCAGGCGCTCAAGGACATGCTAGACTGGCGGATCAACCGGATCATCTGCCTCGCGCCCGACGAGGAGATTCGCCGCAAGTCGCCCGACTACTCGGCCGCCATGAGAGACGGCGGTCTGCCCTGCGCGGTGCACAGCTTCCCGATCCCCGACTTCGGGGTCCCCGAAGATGAGCGGGCCTTCTTGTCGCTCGTCCGGCGGATCAGGGACTATCTGCGAGACGGCGAGCGTCTGCTCGTGCACTGCTCGGCCGGATTCGGCCGCACGGGGACGGTTGCCACCTGCGCCCTCGTCGCGCTGGGCCTCGATGCAGACAGCGCTCGCGAAGCGGTGCGGGAAGCCGGGGCGCGGCCCGAGCATGACCTTGTGCGGTGGGTAGCGCCGAAGCTCCGCCACGGCTAGCCGATCGTGATGAGCTGGAGCAGCTGACAGTGGAGTTCTCGCGCCTGCAGGAGATCATCGGCGCGGCCGGCCTTGAGTTGCCCCCCGGTGCCGCTGTCGAGGTGTCCGGCTCCGACCCGGTGCTACACTCCCGATTCCCGGTGGGCGAGGCGGCGGCAGCGGCGCTGGCCTTGTGCGGCGTGGCAGCCGCCGAGCTGTGGGCGCTGCGCACAGGCCGCGGCCAGCAGGTGCGCGTCGACGTTCGTCATGCGGCGGCATCGCTACTCAGCTTCGCGTACCAGCGGCTCGACGGCCAGCCGACACTGCGCACCAACGCCGCCAACCCGACAGTGGCACTCTATGAGTGTCGAGATGGTCACTGGATCCATTTGCACGGCGGTTTCCCCGCTCTTAAGGCGGGGACTCTGAGGCTGTTGGAGTGCGACGATGACCGCGACCAGGTCGCCGCCGCGGTGAAGCGCTGGGATGCCCAGGCCCTCGAGGACGCGCTCGCCGAGCGAGGGCTGTGCGGGGCCGTGGTTCGGACAGCCGAGGAGTGGCGGGGCCATCCCCAAGGCCGCGCGTTGAGCAGCCTGCCCGTGGTCGACGTGATCAAGCTGGGTGACGCCCAGCCCCAGCCGCTGCCCGCCGGCGACAGGCCCCTCGGCGGCGTGAGGGTACTCGACCTCACGCGTGTCCTGGCCGGGCCGGCCTGCGGCCGAACGCTCGCCGAGCACGGCGCCGATGTCATGCGTATCTCCTCACCCCACGTGCCCAATGCTCCCCCATTCGTCATCGACACCGGCCACGGAAAGCTCTCTGCCCACCTCGATCTGGACGATCCAGCCGACGCGGACCGGCTCCGCGCCCTGGCGCGCGACGCCGACGTTTTCAGCGATAGCTATCGTCCCGGAGCCCTCGAGCGGCGGGGGTTCGGACCGAACGACCTGGCCGCTCTGCGACCAGGGATCGTCTACACGTCCACCGACTGCTACGGCCATGAAGGGCCGTGGCGCCGGAGGCCGGGCTGGGAGCAGTTGGCGCAGACGGTGGCCGGACTGGCCGCCGCCGAGGGGACGCCGGAGCGACCGCGGCTGGTGCCCGCCGCCGCCTGCGACTACACGACCGGCTACCTCGCGGCCTACGGAACCATGGTGGCCCTGGCGCGCCGGGCGCAGGAGGGCGGCACCTGGCTGGTGCGCGCATCGCTGACCCAGACCGCGATGTGGTTCGAACGGCTGGGGGCCATTTGCGATCCGGACGCCGCCACCGGCGTTGGTGATCCCGTTGACCTGCTAATCGAGACCGAGACGCCCCACGGCCGCCTGAGCCACCTTGCTCCCGTGGTGAGGCTATCGGAGACACCGACCCGCTGGGAGCGCCCGACGGTGCCCCTCGGCACTCACCCGCCCGAGTGGCCGGTCAGTGACTGAGGGTGCTCGTCCGGCGGTCACCTCATCGCCCAAGGCCAGGTCTAGCGACGCGGTATGCGGTCGACGGGTAGGTCGATGTGGTAGTCGACTTGGCGGCTCTCGTCGCCTTCGACCATGATGTTGAGGAGCGTGAGGGTGACGTCAGCCGGTACTTCGACGGAGATTTCGTAGGGGATCTCGTCCCCCTCCTCGCGCGGCCCGAGGGAGACTCCACCGGAATCCTCGTACGCAACGTCCTCGCTGTCGGTGAAGCCAAGGCGAAAGCCGAGGTCGGCTGCAGCATGCATCTGGACAACGCCGGTGACGAACAGCGTGGCAGGACCGCCCTCCTCGGAGGACTGCTCTCGCGTTACGGAGTGGACGGAGAGCCAGGCGACCTCGGGTATCATCACAATGGTGATTGGAAAGTGGTGGATGCGGAAATCGAGTCCGGAACCCCCCGGCGTGGCATCGGTCACGGCCGTGGGAGTTGGAGAAGAGGGTTCGGGCGATGCGGTGGGAAGAGCCGTCGCCCCGTCCCCGCAGGCGACCAGAAGCATCAGGGCACCGGCAAGGAGAACGCACGCGGCGGCGCAGAGGGCAGGCCAAGCCCTGGGTCTCTCCGATCCTCGACGCCGATTCGCTTTCCAGAAAGTCATCGATCTCAAACCGAATGCCGGGCCGTCCAACCCGTTTCGGGCAGGTTACTACATTGAGATGCTGCGCTCCACTCGACTCCGGTCGGCCGCAGGCTAGCACATACTTGGCCAGGAACAGGCGTCGGTGCGGGCACAGTCCATGGGGTTCGGTGGGGACAAGACCATCGCGCCTGGGCTATGGCGCGGCTAACCCGCGCCCGCCGGGCCGCCAGTGACCTCGGAGCGCTGAGGGCCCAGCGACCGAGCCGGCCCTAGAGCCCGAAGCCAGCGATGACCGAGTAGTGGACGGCGCTGCCTGCGACAACGAACAGGTGGAAGACCTCGTGGTAGCCGAAGACCCGCGGCCAAGGGTCCGGCCTGCCGACGGCGTAGACCACTCCCCCCAACGTGTAGAGCACACCCCCCACGCCCAGCATGACGAGGGGGGCGATCGTGAACTCCTGCAGTAGCTCCGATACCCCCACCAGCGCCACCCAGCCGAGGCCAACGTACAGCCCCACACGGAGCCATCGCGGGCCGCCCATCCAGACCAGTCTCATCAGGAGACCCGCGCCCGCGATGCCCCAGACGACGCAGAGGATGGGGATGCCCCAAGCCAAGCTGATCTTCAGGCAAAGCGGCGTGTAGGTCCCGCCAATGAGCACGAAGATCATGCTGTGGTCCAGTCGCCTGAGGATTCCCCGTAGCTTGGGCTTCCAGGAGATGCGATGGTAGCCGGCGCTGGTCCCGTAGAGAAGAACCAGGCTGGCAGCGAAGATCGCGGCGCCCACGTACTCCGACGGCGAGTCGGCGAGGACAAGCAGCCAGACGCCGCCCGCCACCGCGGCGACGGCAGCACCCAGGTGCGACACGCCCCGCAGCAGCGGTCGCGGCGGACCAGCGTCACTGAGAACCGCTGCCGTGGCCTGAGAAGACATCACCTTCAATGATAGGACAGCGGCCAGCAGGGTGCCAGGGTGTCCTTACGAGGTTCCCTCGCAGTTCCATCCGGGGCATGGCCCCGCGAATGCAGGCAGGCCAGCGAGCCTAGTTGATCGGCGGAAGTGCGGTCCAGTCGTAGCCGATGGCGGGATCGTCGTGGGGGATGCGGCCCTCCTCGCCCTCGGGGTCGTAGACGCCGGAGGTGAAGTAAATGAGGTGGGTGGGCCCGCTCAGGGCCTTGCAGCCGTGGGCGACGCCGGGGGGTATCTTAAGGAGCTGGGCCTCGTGGTGGTCGCCCAGGAACAGCTCCTGTAGCTCCCCCCGCGTCGGCGAGTCTTCCCGCGTGTCGTAGAGGGCGACCTTCAGGTCGCCGGCCGGCACGTACCACCAGTCGATCTGCGTGCGGTGTACGTGCCAGGCCTTGGCGACGCCGGCGTGCATCATCGAGTGGCTGGCCTGGGCCCAGCCCTCGCGAATGATCTCCTCCGTGTTGCGGACGATCTCGCGGAAGAAGCCCCGCTCATCGGGGTGAGTGGTGAGCCGCTTCAGTTCCACGCCCTCGATCATCTTCTCGCTCCGCGCGAAGCATATCTCGACGGCACGGCCAGCGCAACGGTTTGCTTCAGGGGGCGGTGCCACAGGGAACGGACAGAGGCCACGGCCCCTCAGTCGGATCCGCTCGAAAGCGAATCGGCGTAGCGCCGGAGGGCTCGAAGTTGTCTCTCAGAGACGACCGCCTCTGGCCGCTTGCGGTGCACCTCCTCGTACGCCTGAGACAGATCGTAGCCCATGCGCACCAGAACGGCACAGGCGACGCAGACGCTGCGTCCGACGCCGGACTGGCAGTGGATGAAGACCTTGCGATCGTTGGCCAGCTCTTTCATCACCCAGTCCACGGCGCGCCTCAACTGCCTCAGCGTGGGCGGTGCCAGATCGACCATGGGGACGTGGTAGAAGTGAATCCCGTGCGCGGCCAGGAGATCGCCGTCGTCGCTGGCCTCCTTGCGGACATCCAGCACGCTGCTGACACCGCTGCGAGCCAGTCCGGCCACTTGCGCGCGAGTGAAGCGCGGGCCCTGGGCAAGCGAAGGGGTGATCCAGGCGAGCGTCGGCTGGCTGCCCGGGCGAGGAAGCCGTCGCCACAGCGCGAGAGCAATCGTCCTCAACCGGCCCACGCGGGAAGGGACAGGGATCCTCTCAGATCGGCGCGACACTGGTGACCTACCGCGCCGACGCGCCCTTGTTGGGCCGCCATACGGAAATGATCATGTCACTCAAGCTGGGAATCCGATGGGCGATGCGGTCCACGGTACGCAGCAAAGCCCAGGCCACGTCTTCGGGCAGCGACTCCACGAAGAGGGTCCAGCGCCTGAAGAGCCAGAGCATCGACACGCCATGACAGCGCTCGAGCCGCAGCCACGGCCGCGCCACGGTGCGCAGGGCGGCGTAGTCGCCCTTGAAGGTGTGGTTGGGTGGGATCTGCCAGTAGGCCCGACCTCCCATCACGGGTATCCCCAGGCGCTGCTTTGTGCGGTACAGGCTGCGGCCCAGCCGGCAGGAGAGGCTCTCGAAGTTGGCGATGGCGATTACGGCCCGCCCATCCGGCTTCAGGATGCGAGCCGCTTCCGCAAGGAAGGCGCTGGGCCGGGCGAAATGGTCCAGTGAACCCTGGCACACCACACAATCGAAGGAGTCATCGTCAAAGGGGAGCTGCTCGGCGATGCCCCGCACCAGAACCACCGATTGTCCTCGCCAGTCGCGGCGCAACCGCGCCAGGCGCAGCATGATCAGCGAGGGCTCCAGGCCCCAAGCCTGCCAGCCTTCCTCCTGAAGACGCCCCGCCTGGTCCGCCGTGCCACAGGCCGCATCGAGCAGCCGGCCCCGACGGACGCCCTCCACGGCCCGCCGCACGGCCTGCTCGCCACGCCAGAAGAGGAAGACGCTGTCCCGCCGCCAGGGCCCAGGGGTAATGTCCTCGGCCAGGTCGTAGGTCAGATCGATGGGGGCGCCCGTCACGATGTCCCACCCGCCGCTGGCTCGCGCTCCTTGACGACGCTCAGCACCACGGACATCTCCTCGAAACCGACCAGTTGGCCCAACCAGCGCTCCCACCGGTACTGCATGCCCCGGCTGCGGTTGGCTGCCGCCTCCACCAGCCGCGAGACCTTGCCCCGGGCCAGGCCGCGGCCTCGCTCCGGGCGTCTCCGCGCGGTCAGATAGAGCCGACTCTCCTCAATGACGTACGAGGCGCGGGTCGGGCAGCGCTCATCACGCCGTCGAGGGTCAAAATACTCGAAGGTTTCGATTGTGTACAGGCGCTGGTGACGGGGGTCACGGGAGGCAGCCCAGACAGAGGTCGCATGGGGCAGGCTGACGTGGACGAGGGCGCCCGGCTTGCACACGCGCCAGACTTCCTCCATCGCCGCGACGAAATCCGACGTGTGGGCCAGGGCGTGGCCCGCGTACACCTCATCAGCGACGCTCTCGCCCAGGGGCAGTCCGGCCTCCAGGTCAGCCCGCACGTCTGTCTGGTGCCCTAGGCGCACCTCGATGCGAAGGCTCTCGGCCTGCTTCCGTCCCTCCCCCAAGTCCAGCTTGACTATGGCCACGCGACCCCTCCGTTACATCTGGGAGATGCCCGGCGAGACCGGCGAGGGCAGGGTCGACAGCAAGGTGAGACGGGACAGATAGTCGTGGATTACCGGCTGCGGCGCACCGTCCATGGTGACACGCCCCTGCTCCATCAACACGACCCGGTCACAGAAGCGGGCCACGCTCCACAGGTCGTGAGACACGAGAACGATGGTGACGTCCTCCTCCCGCAGCTTCTCAATATGGGCGAAGCACTTGCTCTGGAACTCGGCGTCGCCGACCGCCAGCACTTCGTCGACCAGAAGGATCTCCGGTTGGACGTGAACAGCCACGGAGAAGCCCAGGCGCACGTACATCCCGGAGGAGTAGGTGCGCATCGGCTGATCGATGAAGTCCCCCAGCTCGGAGAATTCGATAATCTCCGGCATCCGCTCCCGAGCCGCTTTGACGCTCAGTCCCAGAAGCACAGCGTTGAGAATGGCATTCTCCCGACCGCTTATCTGAGGATGGAAGCCGGCGCCCAGCTCCAGCAGGGCGGATACACGGCCCCGCACCGCCACTTCGCCCCGCCCGGGAGGGGTGATGCGGGACATGATGCGCAGGAGAGTGCTCTTCCCCGAGCCGTTGGGCCCGATGATGCCCACGCTTTCACCTTTGGCGATCCTCAGCGAAACCCCGTCCAGCGCCCAGAACGGCCAGCGCTTGCGACGGCTCAGAACGGACGGCAGGTGAAGCACGGCCGTCTTCAGGGAGTCGGCCCGGGCGAGGTTGAGCCAGAAGCACTTCCCCACGTCCTCCAGCACAATGGCGTCGGAGTCCTCAGAGAGCATCGGCGAAGCCCCCTTCGAGGCGTCGGAAGGCACCGCCACCCACGGCCAGGGCAAGCACGGCGAAACCCACCGAGGCCCACAGGTCGAAGCCGGGCAGCGTGTTCTCCATGAAGAGCCTTCGCCAGGACTCGATGAGCGGCGAGAGCGGGTTGATGTAGATGAGGGGCTTGAGATTGTCCGGCACCATGGACAGCGGGTAGAGGATGGGCGTCATGTAGAACCACAGGTTGAGCAGGACCTCGACCAGGTGTTCAAGGTCGCGGAAGAACACGTCAGCGGATGCCACAAGCAGCACAATGCCCATGAGCAGGGCTAGTTGAACGAGCGTGAGGAGCGGAATCCCCACCAGCCACACGGGCGACGGCCGGTCACCGGAAGCCAGGATGAACAGAGCAAGAATGGGAATCGAGATCAAGAAGTGGACCATGTTGTTGGCGACAACTGAGAAGGGCAGGACAAAGCGCGGGAAGTAGACCTTCTTGATGAGGTTGCCGTTGTGGGCGAAGGCCGGCGTCGCCAGCATGACGGACATCTGGAACCAGAACCAAGGAAAGATCGCAGTGAGCAGAACGAGGTGGTAGTCCGCAACGTCGATCTTGGCAATGCGTTGCAGCGCCAGGTAGAGAACAGCGCCCAGCAGCAATGGCTTAATCAGGGACCAAACGAAGCCCAGGATGGTGTCCTGATAGCGAAGCTTTAGGTCCCTAAGCGTAAGCAGAAAGAGGAGTTCCCAGGTCCTGCGCATCTCTTGGAGAGCGACGACCCCACCCGCTCCCACCGGGCCATCGGTTCCCTAGACTAGCAGCCCCTCCCTGCAAGATCAACGGCTCCAGGCCAAAAGAGCCAAGGGAGGACGCAGGTTGACAATTTCGCCCCCACCGACTCCCCGGGCTTCGCGGGGCTGCCCAGTCCGCGCCGCTCCTCTACCCGCCCTCCAGCCCCATGTGCAGTGTCAGCCCATCGGCCGACCGGCACACGTACATGCGCCCGTCTCTCCCCGTCTGGGCTCGGTAGGACTCAAGCACGTCCGCCCGAAAGGCCTCCAGCGCGTCGGTGCGCACGAGGTTCACAGTGCAGCCGCCGAACCCAGCGCCGGTCAGGCGGGCTCCCAACACGCCGGGCTGGGCTTGAGCCAGGTCCACCAGCAGATCCAGTTCCGGGCAGCTCACCTCGAAGTCGTCGCGCAGGCTGCGGTGGGAAGCATTCAGCGACTCGCCGAATTCCTCCAACTCTCCGCGGCGCAGGGCATCGACGCTGCGGAGCACGCGTCCCTCCTCCTCTACCACGTGGCGGGCGCGCTTCAGGAGGGTCGGCGGCAGGTCGTCCCCGTGTCGGGCCAGGTCCTCGGACTTGACGTCGCGCAGGGCGGTGATGGGCCTATCGGTGATCAGCGCTGCCAGCAGCTCCGCCGCACTCCGGCACTCCTCGCGACGGACGTTGTACTGCGAGTCCAGTAGGGACCGCCGCACTCCGCTGTCGGCCACCACAAGGGAGAGCCGGGCAGGTCCGGACGCCTCGAGCGGCACGGGCACGGCCTCGTAGTCCAGGGAGCGGCAGTCTATGAGCAAGGCGTGGCCGGCGCGCCCCAGAGCGGCCGTCATCTGATCCATGACGCCGCACTCCACCCCCACGAAGCGATTCTCCGCCCGCTGGCCCAGCAGCGCCAGGTCACGGCGGTCCAGTCGCAGGCCGGATGCGATGTCGAAAGCGCCGAGAGCCGCCACCTCCAGGGCTGCCGACGATGAGAGGCCCGCGCCGATGGGCACGTCGCCCTGGATTGCGGCGTCCAGTCCAATAAGGCGATGGCCGGCCTCCCGCAAGACCCAGGCTACGCCCCGCAAGTAGTTGCTCCAGGGTCGCTCGGCATCGTGTTCGATGTGGCGCAGATCGAAGGCCGAATCCTGATCCAGGTCCAGGGAGTACAGGCGCACGCCGTCGTCCCGCCGGGGGGCGAAGGCCACCATGATGCTGCTATCGATGGCGATGGGCAGGACGTGCCCCTCGTTGTAGTCGAGGTGCTCGCCGATGAGGTTGACCCGGCCGGGCGCGGTGGCGACGGCCGTCGGCTGCCGCCCGAATCGCGATTCGAAGGCCGCGGCCAGCCGCCGAAGCCGGTCACGGGGCGCGACAGGCGTCTCTAGGTCCTCGGCTCCGCCCACCGCAGCTCCT
This sequence comes from Dehalococcoidia bacterium, assembly GCA_034420175.1. Lineage (GTDB taxonomy): Bacteria > Chloroflexota > Dehalococcoidia > DSTF01 > JALHUB01 > DAOULP01. The sequence goes on from DAOULP010000027.1 coordinate 28,222, forward strand.
CTGCCTTCTCCTCTGGAAGAGTGTCGTTGATGAAGGAGCCGGCGCCGGTTTCGCAGCCGGCCAGGTACTTCAGCTTGTCGCGGCTCCGATACAGCGGGACGAACTCGATGTGGAAGTGACAACCGGGGTGCTGCAGACCGTCGGTGGGCTGCTGATGCATGACCATAGTGAAGGGCATGGGGAAGCCCCAGAGGTTGTCGTACTTCAAGAGCACCGTCTTGAGGAGGTCGGCCATGCCGTCGCGCTCGCGGGCGCTGAGCTCCATCAAGGACGAACGGTGGCGCCGGCTAACGAGGTGCACCTCGTAGGGGAGGCGGGCGAAATAGGGCACGAAGGCGGTGAACGCCTCGTTCTCGGCCACCAGGCGCGTCCCCTCGGAGCGCTCCCGCTCCAACACGGTGCAGTGCAGGCAGCGATCGGTCTCAGCCCAGAAGCGCTCGGCCGCCGCCAGCTCCCGCTGCACGCGAGGAGGAAGGTAGGGGAAGGCGTAGATCTGTCCGTGGGGGTGAGTCAGCGTCACGCCGATCTCACGTCCCCGGTTCTCAAAGATGAAGACGTAGGCAACCTCGGGCCGCGCCGCCAGCTCTCGATATCGATCCCTCCAGACGTCCACCAGTCGGCGCACGGTGGCCGCCGGCATGGCGCCCAGCGTCGAGTCGTGGTCCGGGGAGTAGAGGACCACCTCACAGACGCCGCGGGCAGCGGCCGCGACGTAGGGCGCGCCCGCCTCATCCGGCTCACGCGCGCCGCGACGCAGGCTGGGGAAGCGGTTCTCGAAGACCACGAACTCGTAGTCGGAGGCAGGCACCTCCGTGGGAAAGGCCTGGTCACGGCTCGGGCAGAGGGGGCAGTACTCGGCCGGGGGCAGGAAGGTGCGATCCTGCCGCTCGGTAGCCACGATGACCCACTCCTCGAGGAGGGGATGCCAGCGCAGCTCCATGCGTCCTTCAGCGGCCCCCAAGGCCAGCTCGGTGCCGCTCGAGACGGCATCCGCCGGCGTGCGGCCCTCGAACGAGTAGTAGATGAGATAGCGGCCGTCGGGCTTCGTGATGCGGTGCCTACGAAGGGACATGGAACGGCCTCGATGGAGAAGAGCGGCGGCGATGTCCCTCTGCAGTCAGGGGACCATGACGAAGTCTAGCCCGCCGCCCCGCCGTCGGCAACCGGCGCAGCAGCGAGCGGGTCAGCGGCCGCACGGCCTGGGCCAATGCCCATCGCCCGGGGAATAGAGACCTTCTATCGGAAAAGTCTTGACAAGTTCGGGGCTAAGTGGTATGTTAGTTGTTGCCCCAAGTGGCTACGGGGACAAGTCCCCGGCGGACGAGTCCGGAGGAACCGAGGCAGCGGGCCCCAACCCAAAGCCTCGCAGAGACCGGAGGAGGGTGAAGCCGGGGAGGCGGAACCAAGGTTACTTGGGGCATTTCTTTTCCCCCACACCTTCTCGACTGACGACGTCGCCAGCACCGCCAAGGCCAGCACGGCAGCCGCTGCACCTGCTAGGACCGCATATGTCGCGCCGCCCCTGGGCACCAACAGCAATGGGTTCGTCAGCTTGGCCAATGCCGTCTACGTATCGACGTGCCGCGACCTTCTAACGCCGCCGGTCTTCTCGTTCAAAGCACGAGAACCCTATTTCCACGAGTAGAGAATCACGCCGTCGATACTATAGACGTCCACGGCCCAAGTCCCACCTCTGGGGGTTGGCGGGTTTGCGAGGTGCTGCGCCCAGCAATCGATGAGATTGCCGGTCGCCAAGGCGGTCTCCAACAGGCTCTGCAACCTCTGCTCAGTCGTTAGAACCGCAATGGTCTTCCCTGGTGAGTCACGCAGCGCCACCAGGGCATGGCAACCGGTATAGTTCGAAAGCGCATAGCCTTCGACCAGCGTGACATGGCCGAAAAGCTCGACCGTCTTCACAGGCACCAACTTGGATACGTCGACCCGGATTGCCTTTTGTGCTTCAAGCTTGATGTCCTTTGCCATCGCCGATCCTCCTTGTCGAGGGCCTAGGAGACAGCGCTCTCTTGCTGCTGTCCCGACACTTGCCGCCAAGAAGCCTAGCGCAACCTTTGACAGACTCCGCCTCAAGCCCGGGCGGCGGACACCATCTGCCTGCAAACCACCACCAACCGCCTTCTGACAGACATGGCCCCTTGCCTCTCCCTTCTCCTCCTGCGAACGGCAAGAAGAAGGCCCCGAACCTTCTGCGGTCGAGGCCCGCAATGCTGCAGCAAACAGGCCGACCCTGGCCGCGTCAGGGCTCGGTTACCGAGGCGGCCGGTGGTCGCTTCACCGGCGGTTCCTTTATGTGCGGCCGCAGACTACTCCTACACCAGACGTCTGTCAAGAGCGCGAGCCCTACCGCCACGATGCCGAGTCGCCTCATGACGCTACCTCCTGGCAAGAAGAACGGCGGGGACAGGCCTATTGTACACCCGCGAGTCAAGGGGTCTATCAGGCGCACCAGAGCGAGGCGGCGGCAAACGCCAGGAGCGGCCTCAGCGACCGCCCCTGAGTTGCGTGAACGCTAGCCCCAGCCCTGGCGGCGCCCCGCTGCAATCGAGTCCCACCTGCGCGAGCACCGCCAGCGCGTCGGCCACGTTGATGGCGCTAGTGGGGACACGACCGGGCTGCTCCCGGCGACATGGGGATCACCTCAGAGTAGCTGTCGTTGGCCGGGTTGGGATCGTAGAAGGATGCTTTGATGTCGCATTTCATGTCGTATTGCTCGCAGGAGTTGTTGACTAGGATCAGTGTAATGAACTGCTTCGTCTGTCCGGGATTGAGGCTGACGGTGATCGGGCGGGCCCCGCTGGCAAGCATCGTCTGCGCACCCAGGGTATCGGTCACAAGGGCTGAGCACACAAGGTAAACCTCGGCATCCGTCAGGCTGTCGGGACCGTTGTTCGTGATCCTGACGTATGACTCACCATGCGGTAGGCTCTGCGGGAAGATGTCAGTGATCGCCAGGTCGGCCGTGGGGAAAACCCTCGACAAGCTGTTGTTGGCCGGGTTGGGATCGTTGGAGTCAACTTGAATGGTGCACGCGACGTCATACCATGCTCTGCTGGTATCGACGGAAATGCCCGTCGCGAATTCGCCCGTCTGCCCAGGAGACAGGGCAATGGAGATCGACGAGCCGACGCCGTGGCCATAGGGGATACCCCCGCCGTAGGGATTGACCCCGGCTGAGCAAGAGAGCTGAGCCACGAGACCTACGGTATCCGGGCCGTTGTTGGTGATGCGTGCTCGTACGCCACCTGCGGGAGAACCCGTTGCGAAGAGCTGGGTGATTGCCAGATCGGCGGTTGGCTGCGGCGCCAGCGTCGACGTGGGCGCGCGCTCCTCGCTGTCGCTGTAGCCCACAGCGGCGCCGGAAATGGGAATGCCGGTGTTGGCGTCCCTAGCCACTCCCCACATACAGCCGGACGTCAGCATCGCGACACCCAAGCTCACAAGTACCGCGAGAGACCCTCCACGATGTAATGAGCGACCGAATTTGGTGACCCGCATTGGAAACCTCCTCCTTGTCTGGACTGGGCGGAGTCCCGCCCACTTCCACTCGTTAGACAAAGGAGGCTCGGACTTCTTACAGATTTCGCTGGGCCAAGGCGTCCCCAGTCACGGGCCGACGGGGGCAGCGTCGAGCTACCACCCGCACCAGAGCCAGGCAGTCATGTCGCTCCCGCCGTCGTGAAGGCTGGAGGCAGGGTTGTCGATTCCCTGCCTCCAGCCAAGAGCGTCCGCCAGCCGGGGCTATGGGATGTTCTCCGAGTAGTTGTTGCTGCTGGTGTTGGGGTCGACGCCGAGCGGCACGCCCAGATCACAGCCGGCGACGTACTGATACTTGTCCGTGTGGACCTGCGCGTTCATCGGCACGGCGACGGTCTGCCCTGGGTCCAAGTGGAGGACGACGCCCGGGTTGATCCACTCCGAGGTCGTCAGCGGAGTGGAATCATTCCACCACCAGAGGTAGCAGCTTAGGTCGACTGCGATGCCCTGCACACTATGTGGGCCGTTGTTGGTGATCCTGATGAACAGGCTTCCGACCGGCAGGTAGTCCGGGAAGACGTCGGTTAGAGCCAGGTCGGCCGTCAAGGTCTGCACGGGGTTGAGCGGCGGCGGCGATTGCGTCGGCGTGGGCGCAGGGGGTGCGGGCGGGGGTGGAGGCGGCCCGGACACAGGCGCCAGCGTGAAGTGCTGCGCCTCCCAGAAGCTGGAGGGGTTGTCGACAGTCGCGTTGGGGTTGTCATCGTAGCCGACCTGCCGCGGCTCACTGAGGATCTGGTAGCCCGGTGCGCTGACCGCGGCGTTGATGGGCCCCATCGCGGGAATGGCTCCGGCCGTCGAGTCGAAGGCATAGACGCCGTTGGCGTCCGTCATAGCTGTGGCGGAGCGTCCCTGACTGTCCGCATAGCTCACCTGGGCACCTGAGATGGGCGCCCCTGTGTTGGCGTCTGTGACCACTCCCCACATGCAGCCGGATGTCAGGAGCGCCACAACCAAGCTCACAAGCAGCGCAAGACACCCACCACGATGTGCTGGGCGACCGAATCTGGGAACCTGCATCGGAAACCTCCTCCTCTTCAGACCGAGCGGACTCCCGCCCGTCTCCACTCGTTGGACAAAGGAGGCAGGGACTTCTTACAGGTTCCTCTGGGTGAACGCGTCTCCAGTCAAGAGCCGCCAGGGGCGCCGTATGGCTAGCCGGCCGGCCAAGAGCCGGGCGGCACGAGCAAGTCTACGGCGGCCATTGGGGGCTAGGGACTGGGGCGAAACCGGCTGAACACGTCGGGACACATCATCACATTGAGCTGAGCTTCGTGCAGATCCGCGGCCTGCTCAGGCGTCATCCCCGTACGACTCATGCACTCAGGTGATCCGTAGTGATCGAGGACGCCGTCAGAAGCGATCCCAAACGGATGCAAGAACTCGTGCACAATGTTGGAGGCGACGAAGAAGTCGTGATCGCCGTACGGGTAGTCCTGCAGGTTGACGCACATCCAGCCCCCGTCCTGCTGCACGCAGGGCGTGCCGGGCTGGTTGCGGCACTCGCCACCCATGGACACGTTGCTGACATGGTTCCCGTTGTCGTCGTAGCCGCAGCGCCCGTACAAGTGATCGAAATGTATCACTGCAATGTAGACCGCGTCCCCTCCCACCCCGAGGCGTGGTGACTTGAACTCATTCGAAAACGGGGCCGGCAAATGGCGGACGAAGGAGTAGCCGCCGTATGCGCTCGCCTGCTCGTCTTCGCTGAAGACAACGATTCCCTCCGGTGGACTTGAATCCGCGGCACTCAGGTGATTGTCAACTAGGCCGGTGACGCTGCCACCCCGGGGAAGGCCGTAGACGATATCCACGAGCTGCATCCGCTGGCCCGTCGTCTCATGCAACCTGGATACCGCCGCGGTGAAGACACGGGCGATGTCCGCCTCAGGTATCTGTCGCCCTTGCGGATCGACGAGAACGGTCACATCGAATACGCCGTTGGTGCTGGACGGGCCAGCGGGCGTGCCCGTCGGCGTCGGAGGAATCGGCGTGGCCGTCGGCGCGAGAACCGGCGTGTCAGTGGGGATAGGCTCCGGCGGCTGCGTCGGCGATGCCTGAGGTTGGGGGGTCCTTGTCGGTTGTGGCTGTGCCGGCGTGGCGGTCGGCGTGGAGGGCACGGGGGTCGCGCTGGGCCGGGACGTCGCCGTCGCCGGTGGTGGCGTGGCCGTTTCCGTTGCCACCCGCTCTTCCGTGCCTGTGCAGGCGGCCAGGGCAGTGACCACCAGGCCAAGCCCTACCGCTGCGGTTGCCAGACGCTTCACGCAGCACCCCCCGAGTGCTCAACCAGGCAGCGCCATTGTACACCGGGGTGTCAAGCCGGCGGCGCGACTCAGCAAGTCACTGCCTGCGGACATCCTCCAAGGCCCGACGGCTCAAGAGGATCGCGCCGAAGAGGCTGCCGCCGCCGAGCCACAGGCACAGGACCACAACGAAGGCGGGTCGCGCCCACAAGCCCAGCGCCCTGAGAATGAACATGACGGCGAGAGCTGGCAAAGCACCGAAGACGATTCCAAGCAGCATGCCGCCAAGAATGGAAGGCATGACGAGCGCCGCAACGACTCGGGCCCTCTTGCTGTCCATCCCGAAGAGCCGCAACACAAGGTTCAACAGGTGGCTCAGGGGCCCAACGAGTACCACGGCGCGAAGCTCGATTCGGCCGCCTGCGAATCTGTCAGGGCTGTCATGCCTTGTTTCAAAGAAGCGGCGGGGCTACGTGGGGCGTTTCCTCTTGGGTCGCGAAACCTTCTTGGGCCGCACGAGCCCCGGCATCTGCCAGGCACCATCCTCCATCCACTCCCTCCGCAGGGTCGCGATGAAGGGCAGGTTGCGGTAGATCTGGCGGTAGTCCAGCCCATACCCCACGACGAACTCGTCCGGCACCTCGAATCCGACGTAGTCCAGGGGCAGGTCCACCAGGCGCCGCGCCCGCTTGTCCAGGAGAGCGCAGACGCGGACACTGGCAGGTCGACGGGCTTGCAGATAGCTGAGGAGGGTCTTTAGGGTCATCCCCGTGTCGATGATGTCCTCAACGACCAGCACGTCCCGCCCCTCGACGTTCTCGTCCAGGTCCTTGAGGATGCGGACGGCGCCGCTCTTGTCCCCCTCATATGAGGAGATGGCCATGAAATCGACGGCCAGGGGCAAGGAGATCTTTCGCATGAGGTCGGCCATGAAGCAGGCCACGCCGCGGAGAACTCCGACCAGCAGCGGTGCCCGCCCCTCATAGTCCTTGGTGATCTCGGCGCCCAGCTCGCTGACCCGGCGCTGGAGCTGGCTCTCGGTGATCAGCAGCCGGTCGATGGCCTGAATGGCCTCCGGCGAAGGCGGCCCGTAGCCGTACTTGGTCAGCA
>DAOULP010000028.1:0-12123 GCA_034420175.1 Dehalococcoidia bacterium
AGTAGGCAAATAGGAGGGCCTTGGCAATGAGTACGGGACAGAGGCGCCTGGGAATCCTCGTCGGAGGCGGCCCTGCCCCCGGCATCAACAGCGTCATCAGCTCTGCCACGATTGAAGCCACGAACAGGGGCCTTGAGGTCTTGGGCATCTACGATGGCTTTGAGCACCTGATGAGCGGTCGGAGGGATATGGTGGCCCCTTTGGACCCCGCTGACGTGTCGCGCGCCCACGCCCTGGGGGGCTCCATCCTGCGCACGGCCCGTGCCAACCCCACGCGCAAGCCAGAGGATCTGCAGCACACCATCGAGGGGCTCCAGGCCCTGGGCATCGGCGACCTCATAACGATCGGCGGCGACGATACGGCGCTCGGCGCCTCCGAGGTCTCCAAGGCCGCAGGGGGCGCGATCAGAGTCGCTCACGTGCCGAAGACCATCGACAACGACCTGCCCCTTCCCGCCGCCATGCCGACGTTCGGCTTCGAAACCGCCCGTCACGTCGGGACCTCACTCGTACTCAACCTGATGGAGGACTCTCGCACCACGAACCGCTGGTGCTTCGTCGTCGTCATGGGGCGAAAAGCGGGCCACCTGGCACTCGGCATCGGCAAGTCGGCAGGCGCTACCCTAACGATCATCCCGGAGGAGTTCCCGCGAGAGCGCGTGAGCCTGGATGAGGTCTGCGGCGTGCTTGAGGGAGCCATCCTCAAACGGCGCGTGTTGGGCCGAAAGGACGGACTGGCCATCATTGCCGAGGGCATGGGAGAGAGGCTGGATCCGGAGGAACTCGCCAGGATCCCGGGGGCACGCGTGGTACGCGACCAGTACGGGAACATCGCCCTGGGTGACATCCCACTGGCCAGTGTGCTGAAGCAAGAGATCCAGACGCGCTTCGCCGCCCGCGGCGACCGCGTACCTATCTTCGACGTCACGCTGGGATACGAGTTCCGCTGCGCCCCGCCAATCGCCTTTGACATCGACTACACGCGCACGTTGGGCCACGGAGCCGTCCGGTTCCTGCTGTCGGAGCCGGACGACGAGAGCCTGCGACACGGCGGCCTGGTCTGCCTTGATGGGGGGCGCCTGAAGGTCGTACCCTTCGCGGATCTTCGTGACCCGGACACCGGACGCACCCGCGTTCGCCTGGTGGACATCGATTCCGAAGATTATCAGTCCGCCCGCGACTTCATGATCCGGCTGGAGCGGCGTGATCTGGAGAACGGCGACATGAGGGCGAAGCTGGCGGAGGCCGCCAAGCTATCGCCAGAGCAGTTCGACGATGCGTTTGCCGCCGCGGTGGGGGCTGGGGGGCGATAGGCTTCAAGGCGGCCGGGCGTATCCCATGAGCGCTCGGCCGTGTGTGGTCAAGCGGCGCCAATCGCTCCCGCTCGGCGAACAGCAAGAACATGGCGCAAGGCACAAGCACTGAGAGGAGATGCTCCCATGCAACAGACCGTTGCGACAAGACGGCCAACCCTCGATGACCTGCACGTGAATACCGGGAAGAGGACGCGGCTACGCCGCCTGCTCTATCAGGCGGGGCCCGCCAACGGAACCCTGCTCTTCCTTCCCTACGACCACGGCATCGAGCACGGGCCCATCGATTTCCTCAGCAACCCCGAGAGCGCGGACCCTGCCTACCTCTTCCGCCTTGCCGTCGAGGGCGGGTTCTCCGGGATCGTGACCCATACCGCCGTGGCCCAGCGCTACTACCCCGAGTTCGCGGGCAAGGTCCCGCTGATCGTGAAGATCAACGGCAAGACCGCGGTGCCCCCTGACGACGAGGCCTTCTCTCCCCTCACAGGGACAGTCGAGGACGCCGTTCGCCTGGGCGCGGACGCCATCGGATACACGCTGTACCTGGGCTCACCTGCCCAGGATCGCGACATCCCCCAGCTAGGCGAGGTACGACGGGAGGCGGAACGCCTAGGCATGCCGCTCATCGTCTGGTCGTACCCACGGGGCAAGGCCGTGGAGGAAAAGGGCGGCCGGGAGTCGCTCTACGCTGTGGACTATGCCGCCCGAGTCGCGATGGAGATGGGCGCCGACGTGGTGAAGATCAACCTTCCCAAGCCTCACAAGGAGAACTCAAAGCGCCCCGAGAAGTATGCGGAGCTGGAGGCCGAGCGTGCCCAGATGACGCGGCGGGTGGTGGCCTCTGCCCAGCGCTGCCTGGTGCTCTTCTCCGGCGGTAGCTACAGAGACGACGACCAGTTCTTGGCCGACGTTGAGATGGGGATGCAGGCCGGCGCAACTGGTCTTATCGCCGGGCGGAACATGTGGCAGCGGCCGCGCGCAGAGGCGATCCCGATGATCGAGAGGGCGCGCGCCTTGCTCGACAGGTTCGGCCTGCCTGAGAGCTAGGCGAGCCACCGTCGCTCACAGCCCTGACGGCCGGGCTTGAAAGCAACCGATAGGGACGCTACGATATTGTCGGAGCTCAACTGGTTGACAGAAGGGGACGGACAGCACCCGATGTCAACCGAGTTCCGGCCTTTGCTGGGAACTGCTGCGATCGGGAGTAGTAGGCCCACAACGGAGGAACCAGGAACCAGGTCCCACCCGGTCACCGGTTCCGACATCGCGGTTCCTCGGGTGCAGAGAGCTGGCGGCCGCTGCGAGCCAGCACCAGGGCCGAACTCGCCTCCGCCCGTCGGGGCGGGTCCGCCGATCGGCGGATGGGAGCAGCGCTGGTGAAGTAGGGCGATGCACCCGGCCATGATCCCAGTGCCGAAAGCCTGCACCGTCCTCTAGCCAGCGACGGGTGCGCCCGTTACAGCGCCAGAGCCGGAGGCGGCCTCCGGTCGGTGTCCTGAACCACATCGAAGGGCAGCGACCAACGGCGCCTCAAGCAGGGTGGTACCGCGGATTGACCCTCCGTCCCTGTGGACGGGGGGTCTGTGGTTTAGAGTGCCGGGGAGGTTGGCGTGGATACTGCTGACCAGCTAGCGATGGTGGGACGACTGGCACTGGCCGCCTTCTTGGGCGCTTTCATCGGGCTGGAGAGGGAGCTGCGCGGCTACCCGGCCGGCGTTCGCACTGTGGCTCTCGTCGCCACCGGCGCTGCCCTGTTCACCGAGATATCGCGGATCACCGGCGACGAGGACCGCATCGCCGCCGGCATTGTCACCGGCATCGGCTTCCTGGGCGCTGGCCTCATCTTCCGCGAGGGGTACACCGTGCGCGGCATCACCACCGCCGCCACCATCTGGACCGCCGCCGCCATCGGCACGGCCGTGGGACGCGAACTCTACCTCGTGGCCGGCCTGGGCTCGCTCCTGGTGTTCATTCTTCTGGAGGCGCGACCGGTAGTGCGTCGTCTGGACGACTTCGTGCGCACCCGCGGTCGAGGACTGGTGCAGCGCGAAGTAGACGAAGAAGGGGAAGAAAGCGATGACGGCTGACCGGTACAGTCCAGCGGAGATCGAGAAGAAGTGGCAGGAACGCTGGGCCGCCGACGGCCTCTACCGCACCCCCGACGACGACCCGCGTCCCAAGTACTACTACCTGACCATGCTCCCCTACACGTCGGGTGATCTCCACATAGGGCACTGGTACGCCATGGCTCCGTCAGACATGCAGGCCCGCTACTGGCGCATGCGCGGCTACAACGTCCTCTTCCCCATGGGATTCGACGCCTTCGGACTGCCGGCGGAAAACGCCGCCATCAAGCAGAACATCCACCCCTATCGGTGGACCATGGATAACGTCGCCCGGATGCGGCGGCAGCTCAAGAGCATGGGGGCGATCTTCGACTGGGAACGCGAGATGATCTCCAGCGACCCCAACTACTATCGCTGGACCCAGTGGTGGTTCCTCCAGCTCTACAAGCACGGCCTGGCCTACCGCGCCTCGGCGCCCGCCAACTGGTGCCCCTCCTGCCAGACGGTTCTCGCCAACGAGCAGGTTCTGCCCAGCGGCGAGTGCGAGCGCTGCGGCACGCCCGTCACCAAGCGCGATTTGGAGCAGTGGTTCTTCCGCATCACCAACTACGCCGACGAGCTGCTTGACCACAGCAAGATCCAGTGGCCTGAGCGACTCGTCTCCATGCAGAAGAACTGGATCGGGCGCAGCGAAGGAGTGGAGATCGCCTTCGCCCTCGACGTGCCCGGCGTCGAGGAGAACAAGTTGCGCGTCTTCACCACCCGCGCGGATACCGTCTACGGCGTCACCTTCATGGTCCTCGCCCCGGAGCACCCCCTAGTCGAGAGGCTCACGACCCCCGACAAGCGCGCCGAGGTGGAGGCCTACGTTGAGGCCGCCCGCCGCCAGACGGAAATCGAGCGCTTGTCCACAGAGAAGGAGAAGACCGGTGTCTTCATCGGCGCCTACTGCAGGAACATGCTCAGCGGAGAGGACGTGCCCATCTTCGTCGCCGACTACGCGCTCCTCACCTACGGCACGGGCATCGTGATGGGGGTGCCTGCCCACGACCAGCGCGACATGGACTTCGCCAAGAAATACAGCCTGCCGGTGAGGGTCGTCATCGCTCCGCCCGGCTACGACGGGGGGCCGCTCGAGGCCGCCTACGTCGAGCCCGGCACGATGGTCAACTCCGGCCCCTTCGACGGCACGCCCAGCGAGGATGGCAAGACCGCCGTGGCCGAGCACCTGGAGAAGGAGGGCTGGGGGCAGCGCACGGTCACCTATCGTCTGCGCGATTGGCTGATCTCCCGCCAGCGCTACTGGGGAGCACCCATCCCCATGGTCTACTGCCAGAAGTGCGGCGTTGTACCGGTGCCAGAGGACCAACTGCCCGTACTCCTGCCTGAAGACGCGGAGTTCCGCCCGACGGGCGAGTCGCCTCTCCGGCTACACAAGGGCTTCGTCAACACTTCCTGCCCCCAGTGCCAGGGCCCGGCCGAGCGCGAGACGGACACCATGGACACATTCATGTGCTCCAATTGGTACTTCATGCGCTACGTCGACCCCACCAACCCGGAGCGCCCCTTCTCCCACGAGCTGGCCCAGAAGTGGCTGCCCGTCGACCAGTACACGGGCGGCGCCGAGCACGCCGTCATGCACCTGCTCTACGCCCGCTTCTTCACCAAGGCCGCCCGGGACGTGGGCGTGCTGGAGTTCGACGAGCCATTCCTGCGTCTCTTCAACCAGGGCATCATCATCGCCGGGAAGGCCAAGATGAGTAAGTCGCGCGGCAACGTCGTGGCGCCGGACGAGTACGTGAGCCGCCTGGGCGCCGATGCCGTCCGCATCTACCTGATGTTCATCGGGCCGTGGGAGCAGGGCGGCGAGTGGGACGACTCCGGCCTGGCCGGCGTCTCCCGCTGGCTGAACCGCGTCTGGAACCTGGTTCTGTCCCCGGTCGAGACGGCCTCCCTGCCAGAGGCACCCGAGACGCGCGAGCTGCGGCGCCTCATGCACCAGACGATCCGCCGCGTCTCCGAGGACATCGAGCGCTTCCGGTTCAACACGATGGTCGCCGCCCTCATGGAGTACACTAACGCCCTCACCCGAGCCAAGGAAGCCGGCCCCGTCGATGCCGACACCTGGGGCGAAGCGATCGACACCTTGGTGCTGCTCATGGCACCCTCGGCGCCCCACCTGGCCGAGGAGCTCTGGCAGCGCCTCGACCACACCTACAGCATCCACAACCAGTCCTGGCCGCAGTGGGACGAGGAGCTGGCCCGCGAGGACGAGATCACGCTGGTGGTGCAGGTGAACGGCAAGCTCCGCGACCGCCTGCAAGTGCCGGCCGGCATCAGCGAAGAGCGGGCGAAGGAGCTGGCGCTGGCCAGCGTGAAGGTCCGCGCTCACACCGACGGCCGGGAGCTCCAGCGCGTGATCTACGTGCCAGGGCGGCTGGTCAACGTCGTGGTGACGTGAGCCAACCGAGTGGCCAGCGTCAGGGCAGCGAAGCCCTTCTCGCCGCTGCTCGCAGCCTTGGCAATCCCCACGACCTCCACAAGAAGATCACCCGACGCATGGCGCTTGTCGACACCACAAGCCTCGTGGAGACCCTATCCGTCTGCGCGCTGGGTCAACTGAATGACGAATGGTACGTCGATATCGAATACCTGATCTCCAATGCTCTATCCATCCCCCCGACCGCAGGCCGACCGCCAGCCGCAGAGCAGGATCTGCTGGCCCTGTTCAGACTTGCCCGCCGGCTGCACTCGGTGGAGATGTGGACTGCGATGGGGGACACTGAGGATGGATTGGCGGCTTCCGTGGCGCTGCATTCACTGGAGGTACGGGTGAAGGCTGACGCCGAGCAGATGCTGCAAGAGTCCATGGACAGGTATGAGACGCACGACCGGTGGATGACTGAGAATCTGGGGTTCCCGGGTCGAGCCCCCGCTCTATTCGCGAGAGAGGTGCTGTCCGCCATCTACAGACGCGCAGCAGAAGCGTTTTCAGGATCACCGTCGACTGAACCCTGGTCATGGGGAGCACACACCCACACCAGGAAGGTCGAGGGCCAGGCCCTGCAGCTTCCCGATGCTGAGTTGAGACGAAGAGGCGTCAATTGCCTCAGGCTAGGGAGGAGCGAACTGCACGCAGCGGCGGTGCGCGCCAACTGCGAACAAGAGCTGGACGCGCTGGTGGGCCGCCTTTCCCAAACGATGGGCGTTTCCCCGCCAATGATCAGTCGTCGAGACCGCTCCAGCCTCTACGACCGTCCCTTTGTGGCTTTCGGTGATGACACGTACTTGCTGCCGTTGCCAACGACGCTGCCCGAATGCGTCGCAGATGCCTTCCTGCAAGACATGCTGCGCGACAGAGCGTACAAAGCTTCGACCCTCGCCACCAAGGGAAGCATAGCTGAGCAGCGCTGTTTGAAAGTGCTCCAGAGGGCTGCCCACAAGGACTTCACCTTCGCAAATCCACGCAAAGCGGACGGGAAGGAATTCGCCGATGCCGCGGTGTGGATTGGCGACACCCTGGCAATCGTCCAATCCAAGTCGCGGCATCTCCCAGAGACGAATGGACGCACCGATCTGGAGGCGCTCAACACCTATGTGAGGAAGACGGTCCACGTAGCAGTCAAGCAAGCGAGTGGGGCCAGAAGGGCACTGTACCAAGGGACCGTGATCACACTTGAGAACAGCCGCCGGGGCTCAGTCACGCTTGACCGATCGGTCGTCAACAGGGTCTTCTTGATCGTCCTGCTGGACGAGCGTCTGCCCTTTTCCAGCCTTGACGAGTTGGGGGTGAAGGCCGGCCCCGGGTCTGACCAGTTTCCCCACATCTTCTACCTGAACGACCTTGAACTTGTTCTCGCGGAGCTGGACACACCCAGTGACTTCTTCGACTACCTCGAGGCGCGTGAGGAGCTGCAGAGACGAGGCAAGTATGATGTCAGCGACGAGATGGACATCCTCGCCTACTATCTCCTGCACGGTCGAGGCTTCCCACCTGCCGAGAAGGAGGACGAGGTCGGCTGGATCGATCTCGACGGCTTCTGGCAGCAGTACACTGAGGGCGGCGGGCCTCGAGATCAGAGACGCGAAGCGGACGCAATCAGCTACTATGTCGACAGCGTCATTGACTTCGCGCACACCGCCGGTGGTCAATACATTCGCGCCGCTGAACTGCTGGCGACCCTGACGCGCCTCGAAAGACGGATGGTGGCCAAGCGTGCCTGGGAGAAGGCCCTGGCCGCAGTTCATTCTGACCGTCCCAGGTATGATGCCGTGCTTCTGAGCAGAGCCGGCTTCGGCCTCGTGATGATGTACTCCAAGGAGAAGAGGGGCCGACGCGCGGAAATCCTCCAAGGCCTCACCACCCTGGCTCAGCACATCTTCAACGTCCAGACCATGCTTGGTGTGGCCTCGGAGCCCGCGGATCAGGAACGAACCTCGTTTGATTTCCTCAGAATCGACGCCCCCGGCTTCACCCCGGACCCCGGGACTCTGGCCGTGGCACGGCAGTTCTTCGCCGCGCCGGACACACTCTCAGAGACTGAATACCCGGCCCAAAGCCCGCCCGGTGAGAAGGCAGGCAACCACCCCTAGGCCGACGCGCGAAGAGTTGCCAGCATACTTCGCACAGGCGTGCCCCTGCTCTTTGCCCTCCTTCTGACCCCTTGCGGGGCTGGTCGCGCAGCGGCACAGGTCGCGACTCCCACCTGTCGCTCGCTCCGCCACCCCCAGCGACCGGCACCCAAGGATCGAGGGGCTACGGGTTCACGAAGTCAAGAAGGTAGCAGGCATCGCCGCGGAACCAGGTCAGGTGCAGGTTGTGCGCCTCCGGCGGGATCAGGTCCGTGGGCGGCTCGTGTGCGTAGAGGGGGATCAGCCGCATCAGCAGCCTGCGCCGCAGGGTCTGGCGCGTGCCCGGAGCCAGGCCCTCATCGCTGATGACGATGCGGGCGCCGGTCCTGGCCACACGCATCATCTCGTTGATGGCCTGCTTCTTGTCGCCGAACTCGTTGATGCCGCCGAAGTGCAGCACCGCATCGAACGCCTGATCCGCGAAGGGCAGGTGTGCCGCCTCACCCTCGATCAGGTCGCTTCTCAGCCGCTGTCGCCCTAGCTTCCTCCGACACTGCTTGAGCATCCCGGCCGAGATGTCCAGACCGACCAGCTTGCCCCCCGGACCCACGCCCTCGGCGGTGAGTGGCAGATTGCTGCCGGTCCCCACGCTCACCTCGAGCACGCGGTAGCCCGGCTTCAGGTCCAGCCGAGCCACCATCTTGCGGCGCTCGCCCGTGTCCGAGAACCCTCTTAGGAGCGCGCCAATTCGCTGGAACCAGTCGTAGAAGCGGGCTATCCGGTTGTAGAGGTCACGGTAGCGGCGATCGCTTTCGTGCATCGTCCACCAC
Source organism: Dehalococcoidia bacterium (assembly GCA_034420175.1). GTDB lineage: Bacteria > Chloroflexota > Dehalococcoidia > DSTF01 > JALHUB01 > DAOULP01. The sequence goes on from DAOULP010000028.1 coordinate 8,782, forward strand.
CCGTCTCGGCGCGACGCCACGGCACCCCGACGGCCTTACGGCTCGTACTGCTCGTCCGGCTCCTCCGGCTCCCCGGCCGGCTCCGGGGGCGACTGCAGGGTCTGGATCCCGGCCTGCACTGTGGTCGTGAAGCTCGTGAGCTGGGTCTCAAGCTTCCTCAGCATCTCGAGGGCGTAGCGATCGGCCTCGTCCATCTGCTGGTCGGCGGCCGCCTCCGCCTGGGTCAGCCTGGCCTTGACCTGCTCCTCAGCCTCCCGGACCATAGTGGAGACCTTTTCCTCCGCCTGGCGGATGAGCTCGCGAGCCCGCTCCTCGGCGGCTTTCACGACCTGGTTCTCCTCCAGCCGCTCCTCCACCTGTGCCTCGGCCTCCGATAGCACCTTCTCGGCCTCTTGCCGGGCCCGCGCCAGGACCTCCTCCTGCTGATCGACGATGCCGCGTGCCTCGCGCACCTCCGTCGGTATGGCCACCCGCATCTGATCGATGAGGTCCAAGAGACGACGGCGATCGATCACGACGCTGCCTCCCAGGGGCAGGCGGCGTGACTCGCCCACCATCTCCTCCAGGCGATCGATGAGATGCTGGATGTCGATGGCAGCCTCCCTAGGCACGGGCCTCCCAGACCGCCCCGAACCTCTCCCGAAGGACTTTCGCCACGTGAGAGGGCACGAGTTCGCTGACGTCATAGCCCAGGCTCGCCACCTCGCGGATGCGGCGCCCGCTGACGAAGAGGTGCTCCAGGCTGGCCATGAGGTAGACAGACTCCACCTCCGGCGCCATCTTCTTGTTCATCAGCGCCATGTCGAACTCGGCTTCAAAGTCGGTGACAGCCCGGATGCCCCGCACCAAGACGGTGGCCCCCTCCTGTCGGGCGAAGTCCACCACCAGACCCCGGAAGGGCTTGACCCGGATGTTCGGGATGTTGCTGACCGCCTCCTGGAAGAACCGCATTCGTTCCTCGGTGGGGAAGAGATTGCCCTCCTCCTGGTCATAGACGGCGATGACAACTTCGTCCCAGAGAGCGGCGGCCCTGCGGGCGATGTCCAGATGTCCGTTGGTGACGGGGTCGAAGCGGCCGGGGTACACAGCAATGGGCACTGACGGACCTCCTAACGATAGAACGAGACGCAGGTATCGCCATGCCGGCGGGTCTGCTGGAGCGGGCGCCCGCCCAGATCCGACGGCGCCTCCTTCCTCCGCGAGTGCTCAAGCACCAAGACAGCCCCCGGGGCCACCACGGGCGAGGCCGCCACCCGCCCCAAGTGCTCAATCGCCCGCTCGTCGGCGTAGGGCGGGTCGGCCAGCACGAGTGTGTACGGTCCCGCCAACCGCTCGCTCACTCGTCCGGCGGAGAAGGCATGAACCGCCGCTCTCACCGCCAGACCAGTTTGGGCGAGGTTCTCTCGAATCGCCTGACACGACCGCTGCCCCCGCTCGACGAAGTCACACCAGTCGGCGCCGCGACTCAGGGCCTCGATGCCCAAGGCTCCGGTCCCCGCATACAGGTCGAGCACACGTGAGAAGTCGGCACCCATGGACCGCAGCATGTCGAATATGGCTCCTCGCACCAGGTCGGAGGTGGGCCGGGTGCCGGGGCCGCGAGGCGCCTTGAGACGGCGCCCCTTGGCTGAGCCGCCGATTACCCTCATTTGTCAGGCTGGCGGAAGCCGGACGCGCGGCCGCCAGAGGGGGCGGCGTCCCCGACACGACACGGCTACTCCTCAGCCTTCACCTCCAGGCTCAGGCGCTGCCCCACGCGAACGACGCCGTCGCTGACGACCAGGGTCACGTCGTAGGTCCCCGGTTCGGGTGCCGTCCAGACCACAGCTCCCTTGACGCCGCCGTCCAGGGTCCCGGCGCTGGCCTCCCAGTACGGCTTAAGGAGAGAGCCGTTGGGCCGCACCAACGTCACTTCGCCCGCCTCGGCGAGCTCCTGGATGGGGGGCCAGATATCGGGCCCGCCCGCCGTCAGTGACACATCCTCCACGGCAACGCCGCCCAACTGGAAACGCCGCACTAAGTCCAGCTTGAAGGCGACGCTGAAGCTGTTCTCAATCCACACCCAGCGGGCGCCCCCCTCTCCGGGATAGCTGAAGGTCACAGCCAGGGCCTCGTCATCCCAGTAGAGACCGGACGCGCCCTCCTCCTGGTAGATGTTGGGACCAACGATGGTCACCTGCTCCTGAGGCCGGACGTCGCCCTCGACCCGGGCCGCCAGAGTGCTGGCCAAGCCCAAGGCCTGCGAAAGCAGAAGCGCTTGAATCCCTTCGCCTCCTCTCTCGTGGCTGAAGGGACTTACCACCAGCATCAGCCGAGAGCTCTCGACCTCGCCAGTGAGGAACTCCAAGACCTCCTGCATGCGCTCATAGTAGACAGACTGGTCAGGCTCCGGCACCACCTTGATGGCGTCGGCTACCTCGCCAAGGGCCTTCCAGTCGTAGGCTCCGGTGTCCCAGCCCGTCATTTGCTGCGTGGGCAGGGGCAGCGTCAGTGTGAGGGAACGTCCTTCCCGATGGAGGGAATCGGCGAGGGTCACGACGAACTGGGTGAAGTCGGCGCCCCGAGTCGGGCTCACCGCCCGGTAGTCGATGTCGATTCCATCGTAGGCGCCCTCGCGGACGACGCGCAGTATGTCGTCGATGTGGACCTGCCGCAGCTCCGGCGACGCCAACACCCCGTCAACGGCCTCCGACTCGGGTGGTCCGAGAGCGCGCACGGTAGGCAGCACTCGCAGAGCACTACCTTCGGGGCGCGGCCGTCCCGTGCCGAGGAGGACGCCGTCAGGGGCAGGCACGAAGTCCAGCGGGTGGAGCATGAACAGAGCCTGGGCGGCCTCCGGGTCTATCTCGGCGTCCTGCGGCAGCCAGCCTGCCACCTGTACGGCGGGGGTGGTGCGCCGGAGCACGGCCACGCTCCGGGGCAGGACGGCAACCTCTCCCTGCGCGGCGGTGCCATCCTCGGTGATGGTGGCGGGGCCGAGGCGCTCCCACCGGCCACCGTCATAGGTGTAGAGGGCCAGGTTGCGCTCGTCGGTGGGGCGGACCTCGAGGTTGACGGTCAGGAGCGCTCCGCCCTCTGAATCGCCGGCGGCCTCCAGTTCATACAGCGGGCTCAGGACCTCCCAGCCGGCGGGAGGGTCAGGAGCGCCCGTCTGCTGTCGAGAAGCGATCCCGGCCGGGCCTGCCGGGCCCCCACCATCGCCCTCGAATATGGAGACGGGCGGCAGAACGAGGATGAGCAGCACGACAGCCAGGACAACGATCGCGCCAATGACGAACAGAGAGGTCCGGTCCCGCCGCCCCTCGGGCTGCAGCAGTCTGTCGAACGGTCCCTGCTCTTTCA
>DAOULP010000029.1:0-3837 GCA_034420175.1 Dehalococcoidia bacterium
CCAGCGTCGGGCCTCGACAGCAGCGCCGGTAATGGTGGGCGGTACAGGGCTCGAACCTGTGACCTCTTCCGTGTGAAGGAAGCGCTCGTACCAACTGAGCTAACCGCCCCACTCCAGGCAAGGGCAATTCTATCAGCGGCTCGAAAGGCCCGTCAAGACAAAAGGCGCATATGCGCCCCCGCGCGGGGCAAGCCCAGCCGACCACCGCGAGCACCTGGCGTGAAGGACGCGGATATGGCCGGCGGGCCGCCTTAGAACGGTAGCTGTTGGGCCGACTCAGCCCACCGCTTCACGTCGAAGGAGTAGTCGTCGGCCAGTTGCTCGCGGGCCACCTTGCGTAGGGCAGTCTTGGGTAGCGGCGTGTCGGCAATGACGACCTGGCTGACCCGCTTGTAGGGCGCGAGTTCGGCCGCATAGCCCTCGATTTCGGCGGCCACCAGCGACCTCACGCTCTCCCGGTCCAGTGTCAGCTCTTGGGCCTCGGCCCGCTGTTGCGCCTCTCCATAACTGGGGTAGACGATGGCAGCGACCTGGGTCTTGCCGCGCGCCTGCCGGCCCAACACGCAGATGTCCTCGATGAGTGGGCTCTGCTCCAGCTTCTCCTCCAGCTCATCTGGGTGCACCTTTTCTCCCGACTCGAGGACAATGATGTACTTGCTGCGACCCGTGATGTAGATGTTGCCCTCTTCGTCGATGCGGCCCAAGTCGCCGGTGCGAAGCCAATCGCCGGCCCGAGATTGGCGGGTGAGATCCTCGGCGCGCCAGTAGCCAGGCGACACATTCTCGCCCCTGACCACGAGCTCGCCTTCGCCGTGCAGGTGGACGTATATCTCCTTCTCAGGCACGTCTATCAGCGCCACCTCAACGCCGGGCAAGGCTGAGCCAACCGTACCCAGGTGCCGTTCGTAGTAGTTGCTGGTGTAGAAGCGACGCGGCCAGAACCTCTGCGCCGCACAGGCAGGTGCCGCCTCCGACAGTCCCCACCCCTGCAGCATGAGTATCCCCAGACGGAAGAAGTTGTGAGCTGTGCTGGGGCTGAGGGCAGCAGCGCCGCTCACCATGAAGCGAATACGGCCACCCAGGCGTCCGTGGAGCTCCCGGAAGACGGCGCGCCCGATGTTCAGGCCCGTGCGCCGCTTCACGCTGTCGGCGAGTCGCAGGCCGCGATCGAATAGCCGCCGCCGGCCTTCGGCCTCCAAACGGCCGAGTATAGCCCGATACATGACGTCGTACAGCGCCGGCACGCCCATGAACGCGGTGGGACGGACCTCCTGCATGCGGTCAGCGACGCGGAGCAGGTTGTTCTCCAGCGTGACGGTGGCGCCGGCGCCCAGAGGTGTCAGGAGGCCAACGACAAAGGGAAAGGCGTGGTGGAAGGGCAGCACCAGAAGAAGGCTGTCGCGCTCGCTGAAGGGCAGCGTGGCACGAATGGAGTTCAGGTTGGCGATGAAGTTACGGTGGCTGAGCATCACGCCCTTCATGCCGCCAGTCGTGCCGGACGTGTAGACGAGGGACGCCAGATCATCCGGCTCTGGGCTTCTCCCGGCGAGCGCGAGCCGACTGTCCTCAGTGGCTCGGCCCAAGGCTTCCTGGAACCCCAGTACCTCGGCACGCTGTTGCCACAGCAAGAAACCGGTCGAGGGGACGTGGTTGCCGCCGCGGGAGACACCTTCCTCACCAACAACGATGATCTTGAGCCCTCCCAAATGATCGCGAACGCGCGCCATCACGGCAGCCGACACGATGATGAATCGAGCGTCCGCCTGCCGGATGAGCGAACCGACCTCACCTCCCTTGAGTTCAATGTAGAGCGGCACGCCGACACCGCCGGCCATCGACAGTCCCAGGTAGGCCACCGCCCATTCCAGCCCGTTCTCGCACATGATGGCCACCCGGTCACCCGGCCGCAGCCCCAGGGCGATGAGGGCCGCGCCGAACTCGGCCGCCCTCCGCTGCAGATCGCCGAACGACAGCGTCTGGAAGTCCGCTCCGGCCTTCACCTGAAGAGCAGTCTTCCGCGGCCAACGCCGAACGCTGTGCTCCAAGAGATCGGGTATGGTGCCCGCCGTCAGCGCGTGCCGGTCTCGCCCGAGCGCACCCAGGGAGCCTCGTCCCAGTAGTCGGTCTGCAATCATACTCCGCGCCTCCAAACACATCCCAACGACGCCAGCCCGCCAGCCAATCCCACACCCTGCGATTCGGATCGAAGTTGAGAACGGTCCTGATCAGACGACATCGGGCAGCGGCCACTTCAGGTCGCAACTCAGGCACCGAGCCTGGATCATCTGGTCGCCGGTCCAATAGCTGAGGGTGAAGCTCTTGTGACAGCGGGGGCACTCTTGGTCCCCCAGCTTCACCTGCCGCTGTACCTGCGGGGCGTCCGTCGCCCGCCGGCGAGGCCGGCCCGAGGGCTCATCGGAAGCAGCTTCCATCAGATCCTCCTCTCGCCTGATTGTACACCATACCAGGCCTGGGAGTGCGAATCCATTCTGTCCGCTGGACAACACAGGTGAAGCATCATCCGCGCGACGCCTTCTCAGCCCCGCTCCTATGCCCAGCGCATCCGTGCCCCGTCCAAGGCAACCATCCCTCCGAGCCAGCGGCATCACCCGGACCACCACCTTGACCGAGCGACGACCACCCATGGGTGACTCGCACAGGAATCCGAAGGCGTGGTATACTATTATGTCAACTACATTCGGGGCGTCCGTTCGTCGCCCTGACCCGATGCGAAGTGAGGTGACCCAAGGTGGTCCTCTGGATCAAGGCCTGCCCCAAGTGCGGAGGTGACCTATACAGCGACCGGGACGTCATGGGCTACTACCGCCAGTGCCTCCAGTGCGGCTACACGTTCTACGAGCGGCGCCGCCGCCCGACACGCGACCCGGCCCTCGCGGTGACCTCCCGCCAGCCACGGCCGACACAGACGAAGTAGAAGACATCGGCGAAATCAAGCCAGCCTCCATCGGCGCCGCCCGCGCGGCCCTGTTCCTGACACAGGGACTCCTCCGAGCGTGCCTGCGTTCTTGGCCTGGACAACGGCTCGTGTCGGAACCCCAATGCTGGCCGACTCTATCTCGCGTATCGAGTAGAATAGGGGCGAACACTCGCGATTGGGGGCAGCGACAGGCAATGGCCACGCACGACTTCGGCCCCGTACGCGCCCTGGATGCCGAGGCCATCGGTGCTCCGGGTCAACGTACCTTCCGCATCCGGGCCTGGGCTGACCAGTCCACCGCTTCCCTGTGGCTGGAGAAGCAGCAACTCCTGGCTCTCTCCCTCGCCTTGCGGCAGGTGATGGCGCAGACGGGGCGGACTCCGGAGCCCGCGTCCGGGCCCACGCCGCCCTTCTCTGACAATCCCACGGTGGACATGAAGGTGGGTCGGCTGGCTTTGGGTCGCGACGAAGAGAGCGATCGCCTCATCCTCTGGGCCCACGACGCCGAAAGCGGCGAGGACGCACCCCCGAACTTCAGTTGCCACTTCGATTGGCAACAAGCCCTCGGCTTCTGCGAGCAGGCGGAGGCCGTCTGCGCCGCCGGCCGGCCCATCTGCCCCCTGTGCAGTGAACCCATCGACCCCGGAGGCCACGTTTGCGTACGCTCCAACGGCCACTCGGCGCAACAGATTCCACCGCGAGGGCCCACAGAGCGCCCGTAGTCCACATCACAGCCAAGTTCGGGCACAGAGCCGGGCCACGGACGAGCCGCGGCGAGCCCCCATTCCTTGACAGGCCAAGCGGCCGGTCCCTATAATTCAATCGCACGGGGATATAGCTCAATTGGGAGAGCGCGGCGTTCGCATCGCCGAGGTCGGGGGTTCGAATCCCCCTATCTC
>DAOULP010000030.1:0-32693 GCA_034420175.1 Dehalococcoidia bacterium
TGGTCTCTTTGTATCAGGTGCGGCCTGCGCTCGGCTGGCGTGGCCGGTTGACACGATGGCGCGCGAGGATCCCTCTGGGGCCCTCGCGCGGATTCGATGCGAGCGTAGTCTGCTGGCCGTCAGTCCCGCGGACCCAGGATGGTCACGGAGCAGACAGAGGCGGGACCACCCAAGTTGTGGGCCAGGCCCAGGCTCGCATTCTTGACCTGGTTGCCGTCGGCGCGACCCTGGATCTGCGTCGTGACCTCGTAGATCATGCGGCATCCCGTGGCCCCGATGGGGTGGCCGAAGCACTTCAGGCCACCGCTCGGGTTGATGGGGATGTCACCCTCCTCGACGCTGGCCCGCCCGTCCCGGACGAATTCGGCAGCCTTGGCAGGCTCGGCGAAGCCCAGGTCCTGGATGTTGAGGAGCTCCGTGATGGTGAAGCAGTCGTGTACCTCAGCGAAGCTGATCTCCTTGGCCGGGTCCTTGATGCCCGCCTCCTCATAGGCCAGGGCCGCGGCCGTCTGGGTGGCCGGGAACCCCAGGTAGTCAAAGTGGGGTTTGTACATGGGCATCATGGTCGCCAGGGACAGGGCATTCGCCTTCACCAGCACGTAGTCGTCCTTGTGACGCGTCGTCTTGGCGATCTCCGGTCGGGTGATGATGACGGCGGCGGCGCCGTCGGACATCGCGCAACAGTCGAACCGGCCCAGCGGCGCGGCGATCATCGGCGCGTTGAGGGCATCCTCGATGGTGATGGCGCGGCGGAAGTGAGCCTTGGGGTGGGCAACGCCGTTCTTGTGGTTCTTCACGGCCACCCGCGCCAGGTCCTCCTTGTTCCAGCCCCACTCATGGAAGCAGCGCGTGGCGGCGAGGGCGAACATGCCTGGGGCGCTGGCGCCGCCGATCACCGGGTGGCCGAAGTCCCCCATCGGGAGCCCGGCCGAGCCCGAGTCCATCAGCTTCTCGACGCCGCAGGCGAGCACGATGTCGTAGACGCCGGAGGCCACGCCGTAGCAGGCGTTGCGGAAGGCGTCCATGCCCGACGCGCAGAAGTTCTCCACACGGGTCGTCGGCTTGCCAAAGAGCTTGAGGGGATCGGCGGCCGTGCCGCCGCTGATCCCGGTGAAGTTGTAGAGCACGCCCACCCACGAGGCCTCGATGTCCTTGGGCGTGAGGCCGGCGTCATCGAGGGCGTCGTAGGCGGCGTCGACGAGCAGGTCCTCGGCATCCTTCTCCCAGATCTCGCCGAACTTGGTGCAGCCCACCCCGATGATGGCTACCCTGTCTTTGATGCTTCCCATGGCTAGTCCTCCTCGCCCACGCTGGGTCTCGCGCTCTAGGCCGCCTGCGGCAGGGGCCGGCACTTCCAGTAGTAGTTATGGAAGTCCGAACCCTCATGCAGGCGACGGAAGGTCAGCTCGACGGGCATCCCCACCTTGACCTCCTTGGGGTCGCAGTCCGTCATCTCCAGGAAGACGCGGCCGCCCCCTTCAAGGTCGATGACCACCCGCGGGATGGGGATGTTCAGGTAGGTCCCCATAGACAGGTGATCGAGCGTGAAGGTGTAGATGGTTCCGGTCTTGGCCAGTTTCACGTTCTCCAGTTCGTCCTTGGTCCCGCACTCCGTACAGACGCGAGGGATGGGATACTGGACGGTCCCGCAGTTCTTGCAGCGGGCGCCGTGGAAGTTGAGCTCCTGTTGGGCGTCCCGCCAGTAGGTAACGGCCGAGGAGCGCATGGGCGGCTCCTCGTGCTCCATCAGCTTTCGGTTGGCGACGTAGCCGGTGTAGTGGGGCAGCGGCTGCCTTGCAGCCAGATAGCCGTTCAGACCCCGGCGACCGGGAGCGGCAGGGAAGGCCTCCTTGACGTCGAGCAGGAAGGCGTCGCTGCCGTCGCCGTAGTTGGTCACCAGCAGCTTCTCGCCGGCTTGCGAGGCCTCCAGCGTGCCGGCCAGCATCATGAGCACCTGGGCCGCGCCGGGGTGGCCTACCGAGAAGAAGAGGGTGTCCTGGAGCTTGGCCGGGTCGATGCCCAGCGCTCGGGCCACGCCGCCGTGACTGCGCGGGTCCATGCCCGTGATGACCGCGCGGGCGATGTCGGCCGCGGCCACACCTTGCTGCTCCAGCACGGTCTTGGCGGCCTGGACGGTGTTGGCCGCGTACCCGTACTGGGTCTCCACCCGCGCCTCAAACGAGCGCAGGTAGCGATCCTCGGCCCGCCGCCAGGGTCCCAGGTGGTCGCCGGCCAGGGAGAATGATCCGCAAATGGTGGCGGAGCCCTTGTCGGCGACGAGAACCGCACCCGCGCCGTCGCCCAGCATCTGCTCCCAGGGCGTCTCCGGCTCCCCAAGGCGGGCATCGGCGGCCACGACCAGGACGCGCTTCGCCGACCCGCTGGCCACCGCGTCGGCGGCGGCCCGGAGAGCGGCTGTGGCGGCGCGGATGGAGTCGGTGAAGTCGGCGGTGAAGATGTCGCGCCTGAGGTCGAGGGCGCTGGCGATGATGGGGGCGCACTGCTTCTCTTGATAGGGCGCGGTCGTGGTGGCGAAGTGGACGGCGTCGATTGAGGCCGAGTCGACTCCCTGCAGGCAATCGGAGCCGGCGGCGACCGCCATGGTGACGCTGTCCTCATCAGCGTTGGCCACCGCTCGTTCGCCGGGAACCGCCGGGATGTCCCAGGCCTCGGCCATGTCTTTGCGGGCGAGTCGGTAGGGGGGGACGTAGGCGCCAAAGGATGCGATATCGGCCATGAGGGACCTCCTTGCCCGAACCACGGGCGATTCCGCCGCCGCTGAAAGAGGTCTGGTTTGGGTACCTAACGCCGGCAGCAGGTACCCATCGTTGGATCGTAGTAGGCGGCGAACACCTCGTCCCAGTACGGGTCGAAGCGGAAGCCTACCTCACAGGGATTCGGGGTGGAGCCGGACTTGTCCCGGCAACCATCCTGATCCTTTGGGGTCCCGTCGGCACCCGGCTCCGCGCTACCGGACCGCCGCCGGGGTTTGTCCAGCGTGGATGCTCTTCCATTCATGTCACACAGCGATGATACCACCTCTCCAGCACACGCGCATAGGTATCTGGGATGCGCCGCTGGGCGTTCTTTCAGCCAGGTCCGCTGCGTGGCAGATCATGGCGGGCGGGTCCGGGGCCGTTTGGCCCGTGGCACACGGGTCGGCAGCACCTGCCGCTGAGGGCCAAATGGCCCTGCAGGGGCCGTCCAGCAGGGTGTACAATGAAACAAGTGAACGAAATAGCAGGGCACATGCCCCAGACATGCTGTACGGCTGGCGGCCTGAAGGAGCGGACCGAGCCGACCGAGACGCTCGCCCGTGGGCCCGGGTCCGGGCAGGCGGAGGGAGGAAGGTGAAGACCGATGGCATACATCGTCACGATCGATCCCGCCACTTGTGAGGGGTGCGGCGACTGTGCGGAGAACTGTCCGGTCGAGATTCTCTCGCTGGACGCGAGGCCGGCCGACATCCCGGCTCCCGAGACGGCCGAGGATCCCGAGAAGGTGGCAATCGTGAGTGGGGACGCTGCTGAGTGTACGGGCTGCATGGCCTGCGTCGAGGTGTGCCCCTCAGAGTCCATCACGATCCAGGAGATCTAGCAGTTCCGAACACGCGGGCGCTCGTCTCGCGGCGTGGTCGCCGATGAAGAAACGAGCCGCGCGCGACGCAAGCCGACTGGCCCAGGCCGGCGCGGCCGTTAAGTGTGGCGGGAAGGCGGATGGCATACGTCATCACCGTTGACTGGAAGACATGCGGTGGCTGTGGCGACTGCGTGGTAAACTGCCCGGCGAAGCTGTTGACGCTTGGCAGGAGGCCGGCGGGGTTCCCGGCCCCTCCTGCGGCAGAGGATCCGGAGAGGGTGGCCGGCGTGTGCGGTGGCGTGAACGGATGCACGGGGTGCATGAGCTGCACCGCGGTGTGTGCGAGGGAGGCTGTCGCAGTCCGAGGGTTCTAGGAACGGCGGGCCCAGCGACTTTGCTGAGAGCTTCCGCAAGGCGCTGGACCGGAACGGCAGGTTCGGTAGGGTCGTCCGCAGGGACCAGGGCCGGAGCCGGATCAGGAGAGCCATGGAGGTGCTCAGGTGACACGAGAGCAGACTACAGTGGAGGACGCCAGTGTGGCCACCGCCCAAATGCCTCCGTGCGTGCGAAGGAGCCTGCGCGACATCGGCCGCGTGCCGGGCCAGCTTGTTGAGGTCAATCCAAAGCGGCTCATGCCGCTGCCGTACCCCTACGACGGCGACGAAAGCCAGTTCTCTATCAAGCCCCTCACCGAGAGCGCACGCCAGAACCTGGAGTGCGACCTGGACGGCACGATGGCCATTCAGATCCCTCGACCGAAGACGCGGCAGGAAGAGGATGAACTTGTACGGAAGTTCATCAACGGGCTCAGGAAGCTCTTCTCTGCCAACGACGACTGGACCTTCCTGGGTCCCTTGCTGCTGCGGCTGGACTACTGTGCCAGGTGCCAGACCTGTGCCGAGGCCTGCCCTGTGTACCTCGCGAGTGGGAAGGAGGAGGTCTACCGTCCCACCTATCGGTCGGAGATATTCCGGAGGATAGTCAAGAAGTACGTGATGCCGGGAGGGTCTCTGAGCGGTCTCACGGCCGGGAACATCGACCTGAACTGGCAGATGGTGGCTCGGCTGGCGGAGCTGGCCTATCGCTGCACGATCTGTCGCCGGTGTGCCAAGGCCTGTCCTATCGGCATCGGCAACGCCCTGATCACCCGGCAGCTCCGCGAGGTGTTCAGCCAGGAGTTGGGGATAGCTCCTGCCGAGCTGCACAAGTTCGGCTCGGTGCAGCACCTGAAGACGGGCTCCAGCACGGGCATGACTCCGCCTGCCTTCGCCGACACAGTGGAGTTCATGGAAGAGGACGTGGAAGAGCGGACGGGGATGAAGTTCAAGTGGCCCGTCGACAAGGAGGGAGCCGACATCCTCCTCATGCACAACGCAGGAGAGTTCCTGTCCTGGCCCGAGAATGCGGAGGCCTTCGCCATAATCCTGGAGGCGGCTGGCGTCAGCTACACCCTGTCCAGCGAGATGCTGGGCTACGATTCCGTGAACTACGGCGTCTGGTACGACGATGTGCAGTTGGCGCGTGTGGCGGTGAAGCACGCGGAGGTCGCGAAGAAGCTGGGTGTGAAGAAGATCGTCATAGGGGAGTGTGGCCACTCCCACAAGGCTCTCGCTGTGATCGCCGACCGGGTGCTGACTGGCGACCTCAACATCCCGCGAGAGAGCTGTTTCGCGTTACTGGATAGCATCGTTGACAGCGGTCGACTGAAGCTGGACCCGGCTCGCAACAACTTCCCGGTGACGCTGCACGATCCATGCAACATAGTGCGGTTGATGGGTGTGGTGGAGCCGCAGCGGCGGGTGCTGCGGAAGATCGCGCCGCAGTTTCGGGAGATGTACCCGAACCGGACGGAGAACTACTGCTGTGGAGGTGGGAGCGGATTCGCGATCATCCAGGGGTTGAATTTCCCGGACTGGCGGTCGGCGGTTTCAGGGCGGATGAAGTTCAAGCAGGTGCTGGAGGCGTTCCAGGACACGAAGCTGGATGATGCGTCGAGCGCCAAGTACGTGTGCTCGCCCTGCTCCAACTGCAAGGGTCAGTTCAGGGGGATCTTCGAGTACTTCGACGCGACGAACCGGTGTGGGCTGCAGTACGGGGGTTTGGTGGAGCTGATCGTGAACGCCATGGTGGACATCCCGAGGCCGTTCTTGGAGTGGCGGCAGGAGGCGTAGGGACCCATTCGCTGCGGGAGCGAGCGCCGAGAGGCTGGCCCCCCCGCAGGGCTTGCACTCGGTTTGCGGTCCCCACGGGAGGTTTGCCTGTCAGTGAGACTGGTGCCCTGGGAACAGCCATTGCAGTGTCATCGACGACCCGAGTACGATCCCCTGGTCAGTCAGTTGGGCAAGGCGACCAGGGGATCCGCCCTTGTGCTAGGGTCTGTGAGTCGCCTGGACAGTCTTTGGGCACGCCGCCGGCGAGCGGCGTTTGGCAGGAGGAGGGTCCTGCAACGGGAGGGAGCGCCATGAAAGCGATGGAGATCCTTGCAGACGAGCACCGCCTGATAACACAGGCCCTCGACAGCTTTCGCCTGGCAAGGCAGAAGATGGAGGAAGGGGCCAACCCTCCGGTGGAGTTCTTCGAGAAGGCCGTCGAGTTCGCCCGCACCTTCGTTGACAAGTACCACCACTTCAAGGAGGAGTACTTGATGTTCGGCCGCCTGGCCGAAAAACACCGGAGCGAGCTTGACGCTCAGCTAGAGGCCCTCAGGCACCAGCACGACCGTAGCCGGGAGTTCATCAGTGAGATGGCCAACGCCCTGGACGGCTACTCCAGGGGAAGGGATGCCCAGGTAACCATCATGGTGGAGAACTTGGCCTCGTTCACGACTCTCCTCCGGCATCACATCCACCGCGAGGACCAAGTCTTCTTCCCCATGGTGGAACAGGACCTCTCCCCGGAGGAACTGGATGACCTCGCTGGACTGTTCGTCAAAGAGGGCGAGAAGAGAGGGCCTGGTACCGTGGAGGACATGCGCCGGCTGGTGGGTGAGCTACCGAAGCTGCTTTGACCGTCGGCCTGTACCCTGACTCTGGCTCAGGGTCCTTCGCCGGCAAGGTCCGGGCGACCTCGGCGCAGGAGCCAGACGACGTAGCCAATCGTCCCGAGACCAGCCACGAACACGACGAAGAAGAGGATCACTGCTCCCACCTGTGTGTCTGAGGGGAGCGCGTCGACATCGAGGTGGGGCGAGGTGCGCAGGGCGCGAAGCAGGTGCCGAGCCACCGCCATTAGCGACACGCTGACCACAGCGAACCCGGCGGCGGCCGCGCCGGGCAATGTCGGCGCACGGCTCCGCAGGGCCCAGATCACGAACACGGCGGCGATAAGGGCTGAGGCCACTCCCGACCAGAGGACACCCGTCTCCAGGAGGTCGGCGGCGAGGAACTCGTCGCGGGCGAATGCGGGCTGCGTCACCAGGAAGACGGGCCCGATGGCCATTTGGAGAGCCGTGGGAACAAGGAACCACAAAGCCCCCTGGCGCAGGCACCAGTTGCCGAAGTCGGGCTCGCTGCGGCGTACCGAGAGTCCGTAGACCAGCAAAGCCAGTCCCCCGATAGCCATCGCGGCCAGCAGGAAGTGCAGGTAGCGAGGAAACAGCGCCGCCTCACCCAGAGGGAGGTAGAGGCCGTGGCGGAACTGTTCGTGGATCTCCTGCCACTCGTCGGGCGCCAGCATGAGGGTGACGTTGTTCACGTAGATAAAGGCGACGGCCACGAAGAGGAAGGCACTGCCGATTCGCACGACGACGGCCAGCGGGCCCAGGGTTCGCGCCCACAGCTCGACCAGGTAGAGGCCCGCGTAGGCCGCGATCACCAGGACGACCACCGATAGCCAGGGAACGGCCATCAAGATCGACGAGGTGAAGAAGAAGGGACCGTACAGAAGCTGGAGGAACAGCAGGGGCGCTACCCCCAGCGTCACGGTCGCCGCAGCGCTCAGCGTCAGGGGCCGCCCCGCTCGCTCCAAGAGAAGAGCCCGCTCCGCCCCCGGCCACCGGCGCTCCAGCACCGCGTTGAAGGCGGTGAGTATCGACCCACCCAGCAGCACGTTCATGGCCAGGATGTGGAGCGTGAACGTACCCACCAGTAGTATCTGGAAGAGCAGTGCCGGTGCCGGCAGGGGTAGAGGGTCAGCTTCGGGCATGGCTCATGTTCCGCCTCAGGCCGCTCAATCCAGTCCCGCCAGCCACTTCGCCAGCGCCCGGCGTTCCTCGTCGGAGCCGGCGAAGGGCGGCATGATCTCCTTCAGCGTGTCCAGGTTCTGCAACTGAACGTCGATGTACTCCTCCGGCCAGTCACGCACCAGCGGTCGAACGGCATTGTAACCATTCACTGTGTGACAACTGGAGCAGACCAGACGGAAGACCTCTTCCCCCGCCGCCGCCTCGTTCCCCGCTTCGACCACGTGGACGCGAGACCAGAGGGCGCTGGCCAGGACACCCTCCTGGCGCAGGCTTCCCAGCTCGTCGAGGCGGACGGCATTGACGTACATATAGTCGCTGATGACGTAGGGCTTGCGCACCGCCTCCCGGTACCACTCGCCGGTGCCTCCTACCAGGAAGGCCATGGCGAATAGCACAAGAGCCATGGGCAGGCCAAACCGGCTCGCCCCCCATTCGGCGCCGAGGTAGGTGAAGGCGAAGATGAAAAGAGAGACCGCTATGGTGAGGATGAGGAAGATCTGAACGACCGCCGACCCGCCTATGGCCAGGTCGCGGGCCCGCTCGGGCGCCGCGAAGAAGAACCACAGGCCGGCCAGGGGGATTACCAGGGCGGCCGGCCGTACCCACAACGCCGAGTAGCGGATCAGGCGCTCCCTCAGGTCGTGGTTGGCCATGACTGTCGCCGTGACCAGGGCGTAAATGCCGGCCAGGGCGACGGCCACCGCTGTCCGGAGAACAACGCTGGGCCAGAACGTGGCGTTGAAGAACGCATCGTGCAGATCGCCCGTATCCGTCCAGGCTCCGGGCGTGAGCATGAAGGCGAGGATGCCGGTGATAAGGACCAGGCTCGCCCACGCCGAGCCGGCGTATATCCAGCCCACCCGCATGTGGTCCTTGGGCTCCAGACGGTCCCAGCCATAGTAGTAGACGAGGATCGAAGCGATCTCCACCGCGAAGAAGACCCACTCGGTGGCCCATATCCAGGCGAAGACTCGCAGCAGGGACGAGGTGGCGTCAGGGCTCACCAGCGAGATGCTGAACCAGATGCCGACGCCGGTCAGCGCACCTGCCACCAGGGTGAGGAGCAGGAAGAAGAGCGATTGCCTTCGGAGGAAGCCCAGGAGAGCCTCGTCGTTGTCGCGGCGGGCCTTGCGTTCGGTGAAGACCAGGTACAGGCCGCCCCCGACCGCGAAGTGCGAGATGAAGACGTGCAGGACGGCGATCGCCGCGATGACGACGCCGCCGTTGATCAGAGGAAGCTCCCAGATGGGGTAGTTCATCCCTGCTCGCGCCGTTTGCTGGCTGGCGAGGGCGATTCCTTGCCCCCGGCACCGTATTGGCACGGATAATAGCACGGTTCCGGCCGTGTGACCAGGGCGCCGAAGGGCATTCGGCAGGCCCCGTAGTTCCGCCCGGTGCCCGCCTCTGCGGGCAATGCGGCGCTGGCGGCGTCGTCAGGCGTCGGTGAGGCCCAAGCCGTCGAGGAAGTCGAGCAGGACAGCGTTGAAGGCGTCGGCACGCTCGATGTTGGCGGCGTGGCCGGCGCCTTCGATCACCGCCTTGCGCGCGCTGGGGATCTTGGCCGCCATGTACTCGGTGGCTGCCAGGAACGGCTGGTCGTTCTCGCCGACGATGACGAGGGTGGGAACACGTATGTTGGGCAAGGAGTCGATGACCCGCGAGCCAGACTGCGCCAGCATGCCGCGGGCGGAGAGCGCCAGCCCCCGGGCGGACCGGTGGTGGAGAACGGAGGCGCGGACCTCGGCGCTGGCGCCCAGGGCGTCCAGTCCCTGCTCCTCGAGGGCGCAGGCGCGCTCCTCGGCCATGCGGTTCCAAGTCTCCCGTGCCTCGTCCTTGCGATAGCCGGGTCCCGTGTCGCTCAGCACCAGGGCGCGCACCATCTCAGGGTGGTGGAGGTAGAAGGCCAGCGACATGTAGCCGCCCATGGAAAGACCACCCAGGACCGCCTGGCGGATGCCCAGGTGCTCCAGGAGGCCGCGCATGTCGGCCACGGTGAGCTCTTCCGAGTACTGGTCGACTGACTCCGGGCTGTCGGTCTGGCCGTGGCCCCGCATGTCCCAACTGACCAGGCGGTAGCGGGCGGAGACGGCCTCCACCTGGGGCGCCCACATGCGGCCGGTGGCTGAGTAGCCGTGGCTCATCAGGATGGGGAAGCCGCTGCCGTGGTCTTCGTAGAAGATGTTGATGCCGTTGACGAGCGCGCTGGGCATGAAGGGCCCTCCTGCTGGATGATGGGATAGCCCGCGGGGTGGTGGATGCCTTATGATAGCAGACGCCGGATCCCCAAGCGACGCGGCTGGTGTCCCGAACCAAGCGCACAGGACGCAGGGACAGGACGATCGGCACTAGTCAGGGGCAACCGGCAAGGGCACACTCTTACCCGCCCTGTCGGGCGTGAACAGGGCTGGCCCAACGCCCCCATGACGGCAGTCAATAGCCAACACACGGGAGGTGCACCGATGGAGTTGGGTGGATACGCGGGCAAGGTCGCACGCATCGACCTTACCACCGGCCAGATGCGCTACGAGCCCATCAATGAGGACGATGCCCTCAAGTACATTGGAGGGCGGGGGCTGGGCGTCAAGTACGTCTTGGACAACGGACCCACCGTCGAGCCCCTTTCGCCGGACAACCTTCTCTGCTTCATGCTTGGGCCCCTGACCGGCACCGAGATCAACATGAGCGGCCGAATGGCCGTGGTCACCAAGTCGCCTCTCACCGGCACCGTGACCGATTCCCATCACGGCGGCTACTCGGCGGCTCGTCTGAAGTGGGCCGGCTTCGATGGTCTCCTCTTCAAGGGCGCCAGCAAGGACCCGGTGTACGCCCTGGTCGAGAACGGCGAGGTCGAGCTGCGCGACGCTCGGGACCTTTGGGGCAAGGGCGTGCACGCCACCGTCAAGACGCTGTTGGAGCGCCACGGCCCGGACGACACCAGCGTCGTCGCCATTGGGCAGGGAGGCGAGAACCTGGTGCGCTTCGCCGCCCTGGTGAACGAGAACGACCGCGCCTCCGGTCGCGGCGGCACGGGCGCGGTCGCGGGGAGCAAGCGCCTCAAGGCCATAGTCATCAAGGCCACCAAGAAGGGCATGCCCAAGGCCAAGGATCGGGCCGTCTTCAAGCAGGCCCAGAAGGATGCGCTGGCCGCCATTACCTCCGACGCCTCGATCACCAAGCCGAAGAAGGGCGCCCTGTCGGTGCTGGGCACCAACGTCCTGATGAACACGGGCAATGCCGTCGGCGGCCTGCCCACCCGCAACGCGCAGACGACCGTCTTCCCGATGGCGAGCAACATCGCCGGCGAGCGCGTGAAGCAGACCATCCTCGTTGACAACCCCACCTGCCACGCCTGCCCGGTCGCCTGCAAGAAGGAGGTGGAGACCGAGCCCGGCAAGTACCACGTGCACATGGAGAGCGTCGAGTACGAGTCGGCCTGGTCCTTCGGCGCCGCCTGTTTCAACGGCAACCGGGACGCCATCGCCTACATGATCGACCTCTGCAACGACTACGGCATCGACACCATCGAGTGCGGCAGCCTCCTGGCGATGACCATGGAGGCGAGCGAGAAGGGCCTCGTCAAGGAGGCCGTGCCCTGGGGCGACTGCGACAAGATGGTCGACCTGATCCACAAGACGGCGACCCGCATCGGCATCGGCGACACCCTGGCCGAGGGGCCGAGCCGCGCGGCCGCCGCCTTCGGTGACGCCGACATGGCGATGACCGTGAAGGGCCAGGCCATTCCCGCCTACGACCCGCGCGCCTTCAAGGGCATGGGCGTGAGCTACGCCACCAGCAACCGAGGCGGCTGCCACCTGCGGGGCTACAGCATTCCCAGCGAGCTTATGGGCATCCCCTACGCGACGAACCTCCTGGACTGGGAGGGCAAGGGCAAGCTGATCAAGCTCATGCAGGAGATCCACGCCGTCTCCGACTCCTTCGACATCTGCAAGTTCTCCTCCTTCGCCCAGAACCTGGACCACTACGCCGCCCAGTACTCGGCGATGGTGGGGGTGCCGATGGACGCCGAGGGGATGCGGATCATCGGCGAGCGGATCTACAACCTGGAGCGGTACTACAACAACAAGGCCGGCATCGGCGAGGGGGCGGACACGATCCCCAAGCGCTTCCTGACCGAGCCCTCGCCGGCGGGCGTGTCGAAGGGCCAAGTCTGCGAGCTGGACCTGATGCTCAAGGAGTACTACGAGGCGCGAGGCTGGAAGAATGGCGTCGTTCCTCAGGCCAAGCTCAAGGAGCTGGGCATCGTCTAGCGCGACTCCAGCCAAGACCGCGAACGGGGGCCGGCCCATGGGCCGGCCCCCTGCCTTTGCCCTCCTCCGCGAATCTATGCCTGCCCCCTCACTACGTAATACTACGTATTGATAAGTCCCCTCGCGACCCGCATAATGCGCGTGTCGGACTGGCGCGTGCATCATCATAGCGGCTGTGTCCGACTGGTGGCACCCAGAGACCCCGCTAGCTAGCCAACGTGGTGGGTTGCGCCTACACACGAGGGGACCGCCGGCGAATGCGCCGCCGAGATGCAGCACGCGTATCGCGAACCATGGCCAAGGGTGAAAGGGAGGTGGGTAGTGCGAGGAATCATCTGACAGGCTCCCCAGAATGGGGAGGGGGAGGGGCGCGGGCACGTTCCCGGTGGCACGACCGGTTCCTGTGAGGAGGGAATGTGATGAGGAAGCTGACGATCATTCTGGGGCTGGCGATGTTGCTGGCTCTGGGCGTGCCGTACGGCGCTGTGGCACAGCCGGTCACCGAGGTGAAGAAGCTCACCGCCTCCGACGCGGAGGGCGCTGACGAATTCGGCAACAGCGCGGCGCTGAGCGGCGACATCGCCGTCGTGGGCGCCTATTACGAGGATGCGGGGGGCACCAACGCCGGCGCGGCCTACGTCTTCCAGCGCAACGCTGGCGGGGCGGACAACTGGGGCGAGGTGAAGAAGCTCACCGCCTCCGACGCGGAGGGCGCTGACGAATTCGGCAACAGCGTGGCGCTGAGCGGGGACATCGCCGTCGTGGGCGCGTTGTTCGAGGATGACTGGGGTGACAGGGCCGGCGCGGCCTACGTCTTCCAGCGCAACGCCGGCGGGGCGGACAACTGGGGCGAGGTTAAGAAGCTCACCGCCTCGGACGCAGAGGCGGTTGACCATTTCGGCGCGAGCGTGGCGCTGAGCGGGGACATCGCCGTCGTGGGCGCGCACACGGAGGATACGGGAGGCAGCGACGCCGGCGCGGCCTACGTCTTCCAGCGCAACGCCGGCGGGGCCGACAACTGGGGCGAGGTCAAGAAGCTCACCGCCTCGGACGCAGAGGCGGAGGACCTTTTCGGCGCGAGCGCGGCCGTGAGCGGGGACATCGCCGTCGTGGGCGCGGTCACGGAGGATACGGGGGGCAACAACGCGGGCGCGGCGTACGTCTTCCAGCGTGACGCCGGCGGGGCGGACAACTGGGGCGAGGTGAAGAAGCTCACCGCCTCCGACGCCGATGAGTACGAGTGGTTCGGCGCGAGCGTGGCCGTGAGCGGGGACATCGCCGTCGTGGGCGCGGAGTTGGAGGATGCCGGCGGCAGCAGCGATCGCGGCGCGGCATACGTGTTTGGACCGCCGCAGCAGCTTGGAGACACGCATTACCAGTGCTACGACATCTTCCCGCCACAGCCGCTGGGCCCGACGGAATTGATTCTCGAGACCCAGTTCGGCCCTGACTTCGTTGCAGTGGGCCCGTCCGCACAACTGTGCGCGCCGGCGATCAAGAACGGCGAGGGCAGCCTGCTGGACCCGCACCTCAAGTGCTACGACATAGCCGGGCAGGACCCGGACGTCGTGGTGAACCTGACGACCCAGTTCGGCGAGGAGCAGAACGTGCAGGTAGGCCGGGCCATTAAGCTCTGCCTGGGCGCGTCCAAGGAGGTTGTCGCCCCGACGAGGTTCTGCTGCGGGTTCTGCCCGCAGTATCCCATGTGCTTCGACACGACGGATTTTCTGCTATGTGAACACTACGGCTGCGCGCCTCTTCCCGACGCCACCTGTCTGGACCCGTTGGGTATGTGCGACATGATTCCGCCGCCTCAGCCGTGGGAGGATCTCTACTACGAGTGCTTCGACATCTCGGCGACGGGGCACGACCCACTTGACGTGGTGGGCACCCTGCAGGACCAGTTCGGCTTGAAGTTCGAGGTGGACGTCGGCCCGGCGGAGCTGCTGTGCGCGCCCGCCCTGGTGGAGTTCATGGGAACCCTGGATGCGCCTCACCTCAAGTGCTACCAGATAGCTCCGCTGTTCCCCGGCGAGTACTGGATGATCCTGGAGACCTACTTCGGCTTCGAGTACGATGTGATGCTCGGCGAGTCCAGGTGGCTGTGCACCGAGGCCCTGAAGGAGATCGTCGAGTGCATCGACCGCGAGGGCGACACCCAGTGTGACGAGCCAGCCACTGATCCCGACGACGACGGCTGCACGAACGTTGAGGAGACGGCTCTGGGTGACAACTTCGATCCCGACGCTTGGTACGACGTGTACGACGTGACTGTGCCGGCGAAGGCCGACGCGGCCGGGGCCAACGGCATGCGCAACAAGGTGGTCGACATCGGCGACGTGCTGGCGGTGCTGTTCTATGCCTTCGCGGATGACGACGGCCCGCCGAACGCCAACGGCGTGGACTACGACAGCATCAAAGGTTGGGACGGCGACGGAGACAGCGTCAACGACGCCAGCCCGATCCACGACATCGAGGAGGGACTGAAGTACGACCGCTCGCCGGGCCTCGGTCCGTCGGGTGACACCGGCATCGACCCGGCGGGTGCGCCCAACGGGGCCATAGACATCGGTGACGTCCTGGCGGCTTTGGCCCAGGCATTCCAGGTGGACTGCACCGCGCCGTAGGGGCGCAACAGGCCACACGGCAAGTGGGGGCCGGCCTCGTGGGCCGGCCCCCACTTGACACGCGTGCTATACTCGTGACGGCTCGCACAACGCAGTGTCGTGTCCTCCGGCGGGGGATCGAGCGATGCAGACCTACAGCGCACGGCGGCTCGCCGGCAGTCGTACGGGGTGCGGCGTGGGCTGGTAGTCGGGCCGAGAAGGGCGGCGGGGATGAGAAGTCGACGAGTCTTGGGGCCGGGCCTGGGTACCTTGCTGATCCTGCTGCTTGCCGGTGGCACAGTGGGTGGCTCCACCGGGCTCAGCGTGGATGGCGCGGGACCGCAGAGCGATGGCGTAGCGCAGGAGCCACTGCCGACGAAGGTGGGGCAGGAATTCATCATCGAGGATTTCGACAACGCCGTCACAGAGGGGGACCTCGGATTCAACTACTTCATGGGCAACACTGGAGCGACGGAATCATCGGAGGGTATTACAACGATTTCGTGGTCAGAGGAGTCAAACGGTTCTGATGGCGGCAGCCTGCGACTATCGTTTGACTTCTCCGGCCAGCCCCCGGAAGGCCCGTTCGCGGGTTACTTCGCATCCCTCTTCGGGCTCACCGACACGTTGGTGTCGCTCGACGGGAGCGGGGAGGAGCCGGAAGAGTCCTGGCATTTCCCTGACTACTTCCTGGATACCGAGGGCGTCTTCCGTGGCATCCTTCTCTGGCCTGACCGGAGCCTTGAGGAGTTGCGATTCGATGTGCGCCTGGAGTCGTTGGAAGACGTTGTTCTGAAGATCGAGCTGAAAGACGAGGACGGCTTCGACGTCTTCACTCGCCACACCATCAGCGATGGCGGCACCGGGTGGGAGCCTGTTTCGCTGTCAATACCCAGTGGCTTCACAGACTCGGTCGCCGGAAACGGCGACACCTCGCCGTTCGACTGGCAACGGGCATCAGTGCTGTCCTTCATTGTTGAGAGGGCCAACGTGGGTGCTGGCGTGAGCAATCCCACCACCGGTGAGTTCCTGATCGACAACCTGGCAGTGGTCGATGCCGACGGCGAATGCCCCGACCTGGAGTCAGCCGGCGATCCCGTGGATGGCGGGATTCTCCCTCAGTACACGGATGCGTTCTTGGACCTCGTCCGGGCCACGAGCTTCCTCTACTTCCTGGATTTTGCGTCTACGGATCCACGGACGGGAGGAATCACCCAGGATCGGTCCACGTTCGCCGACCTGATGTCTGTCGGCGGGGCAGGGTTCCAGCTCACTTCGTATGTCGTCGCCGCTGAGCGCGGCTACATCTCCCGCGAGGACGCCGCGGAACGCACGCACAGCATCTTGCAGGTCCTCCACGACTATCCTCAGGGGGCCGAGCGGGTCGGAACCACTGGCTACAAAGGCTTCTTCTATCACTTCCTTGGGATCGACGGCCTACGCAAGCAGAACTTCGATTTCGAGGACACTGCTGATGTCGATGAGTCCTTGAATACCGTGGAGCTGAGCACCATAGACACCGCGCTGGTGACAGCCGGTGTGGTGACCGCCATGCAGTACTTCGATGGGGGCACCGGCCTGGAGCCGGAGATCCGGGCGATGGGACAGGCCATATACGAGCGAGTAGACTGGTGTTTCATGCTCGAGCCGGTGAGCAACCAGTTCTACCTCGGCTGGAAGCCCAACGAGGAGCGAGATGACACGAGTGGGCGGTGGGGGCGGTTCCTGATAGACGACGGCTATGTCCTGGGCCAGTACTCCAGCAAGGACGTGGGTGGTGGGGAAGAGCCGGCCACAATCGACTACTACACGGACGAGGGAGTTCTCATTGCGCTCTTGGCAGTCGCCTCACCGAACGAGGAGTGCACGATTCCTGATGACTTCTTCTTCTCAATGATCCGGGAGGACGAGGGAGGCCCGTTCGTCACGACCTATCCTGGCTCTCTGTTCACCTATCAGTTCGGCAGTGTCTGGCTAGATACTGAGGCCCTACGAGCCGACGCTCATCCCATTCGCCCGATCAACTACTTCGAGAACTCGAGGAGGGCCATCGAGGCCACCAGGGAGTACGCAACCACCAATCCGGAGGGCCGCGCCACACTGAACGAGGACAGATGGGGTCTCTCTGCGTGCGACGGTCCGTTTGACGACTACTTCGCTGAGGCCGCGCCCCCTGCTGCCATCGCTGACGCGGGTCAGTGCGTCGGTCACGGTCCGGCGTTTGGACTGGAGGGCGAAGACGGGACCGGCGATGGGTCGGTCAAGGACCGCGGTGCGGCGTCCGGCCAGCAGACCGTCTGGTTGCACGAGGGCGAGTCCCGCACCCTGTCCTTCGATCTGGACTCCACCGCTCTCTACGAGGTCGCAGTCCGCTACAGCAATGACAATGATGGACCTCTCGAGACGGTCGAAGTGGCCATCGATGGAATGAGCATCGGGGAGTTTGAGGCGCAGGACACCGGCGACTTTGGGCTCGGCTGGAACGTGTTCGAATGGAGCGGCCCGGTTGGCTCCCTAGTTGTGCCACCAGGGTCTCATGACGTTGTCGTGTCTGTCGCTGGAGGTGATGGCTTCGGGGTAGAAATCGATGTGGTGTCGCTCGATCCGTTGCCTGTTGAGCGTCCCCTCGAGGTAGGAACGGTGACGGTCTACGGAGTCGGATCCTCGGTGGTTCACACGCCTGACGAGGCCGTCGCGGCGCTGTGGGAAGCGCAGAGTCTGGGCCTCCTGCATCCCCGGTTTGGCTTCGCAGACGCCTTCAATCTGGAGATCAATGATGCTGTGATCCCCGGCTGCGTTCACCCGGACGAGGATCGGGTGCTGCGAGCCGACGGTTCGTGGGCGCATGCCACCGGATTCGCCATAGATCACGGCCCCATGTTGATACTGATCGACAACTACTTGGCGGACCAGTTTGTGCCTAGCCTCTTCATGTCCTATCCGACGATCAGCGATGCCCTCGACAGGCTATTCGCCTGCGTCGACCGGGAGGGTGACACCCAGTGTGACGATGTGGCAAATGACCGGGACGACGACGGCTGCACGGATGCGGAGGAGGCGGCCCTGGGCGACAACTTCGACGGGGACGCCTGGTACGACGTGTACGACGTGCCGGTGCCGGCGAAGGCTGACGGAGACGGAGCCAACGGCAAGCGGAACAAGGTAATCGACATTGGTGACGTACTGGCGGTGCTGTTCTACGCCTTTGCGGACGACAACGGAGGGCCGAACGCGAACGGTGTGGACTACGACAGCATCAAGGGGTGGGACGGCGACGGCGACAGTGTGAACGATGCTAGCCCCGTCCAGGATATCGAGGAGGGACTGAAGTACGACCGGTCGCCAGGCCTAGGTCCGTCGGGAGACACGGGTAAGGACCCGGCGGGAGCGCCCAACGGCAGCATCGACATTGGTGACGTGCTGGCTGTGCTGGCCCAGGCGTTCGTCGTGGACTGCACCCCACCCTAGGGGAGCGACAGCCACACGGCAGACAGGGGCCGGCTCGTAGGGGTCGGCCCCCTTGACACGCGTGCTACACTCGTGGGGCGCTGGCGTCGCTGGTCATTCATGAGTGGAGGCATGCCTTGGCTGGGTGTGCATCCGGGCGGGTCTGGTTGTCCCTGGTCGGTCTGCTGTCAGTCCTCGTGATCCTCCGGTACCCCGACGGCTCGCCGGGTCGCGTCGGCGCTCATGAGAACGGCAACGGGCCCGCCGCCTTGTCCACGTCCACGTCCACACCCACGCCCATGAACGCAATGGCCGTGGATGCTGACCCGGACAGCGGCGAAGTGGACCTGACCGTCACAAGAGATCTCACCGAGGAGTTCGATATCAGCACGAACATCGTCGAAGCGTCGGCGCCCTACGGGGGATACTGGATGGGTGTGGAGTTCGACGACGCGGTCCTGGCCTTCGTTCCGGTCGGGTCGCTCGGCATCGTGTACACGGGGTTGGGGGGCATGATGCTTGATGCCGCTGCCTTTGTGGCGGACAGGGATGGCGATACGATGCCGGAGACAACCGGCGGCTCGGGTGTCGTCGCCGGCACCATGGACGCGACCGGGCAAGCGAATCTGGTGCGCTTCCAGTGCATAGCACCCGGCGCAAGCACCCTGCACCTGATCACCGCGGCGGAGCTGCCCGCTGGCGAGCTGCCGAGCACTACGATTGGAGAGGACGGATCCACTCCCATCGCGACCCTCCTCGGCGATGCCGACGTAACGTGCACGTCAGACACGCCCACGCCCACGACTACGCCGACGCCGACTGTGACGCCTACCACCACGCCGACGCCGGGTGGTGTCGGGGGCATCGCGGAGGCCGCGGCTGTGGTGGGAGCATCGACCGACGGGTCCAGCTCCGGCGGCCTGGGTCCCGAAAGCTCGGCTGAGGCCTTCGGCGCCCTGAGTGCCAGCGTGAGCGCGGTGGTGCTGGCCCTCGTCGCGGGCGTCTGGTATGCCAGGAGGCGCTGCCCGCGGTAGGGGCGCGCCTTCCCCACCGAGGGCGGATGCGCCTCCGCCGCCACGTCCGCCCCACGCAACCTGGGGGACATCGTCGTCGGCGGGAGGAGTGTCAACATGCCGCACTCGGCAAGCGGACCCACGGTGCCCCTCCGGCGCCCCGTCCTCCAGGGGCCGCATCCCCTAGCCTTCGCCCACCGGGGGGGCTCCCTTCTGTGGCCCGAGAACACGATGCTGTCGTTCCGGGGCGCCGTGGAGATGGGCTATCGCTACCTGGAGACGGATCTCCACTCCACCCGTGACGGCGTTCTCGTCCTCATCCACGACGACACGCTGGAGCGCGTCACGGACGGCAGCGGCCCCGTCTGGGAGCACACGCTGGCCGAGATCAAGCGCCTCGACGCCGGCTACCACTTCTCGCCCGACGGCGGCCGCACGCACCCCCATCGCGGCCAGGGCGTCACCGTGCCCGCGCTGGAGGAGGTGGTAGGGGCCTTCCCCGACGTGCGCCTCAACGTCGACATGAAACAGGCGGATCCGCCCGTGGTCGCGGCCCTGGCGGACTTCATCGACAAGCGGGGCCTCCACGACCGATTCCTGGTGACGTCCTTCGTCGACCGCCGGGTACAGGAGTTCCGGCGTCTCAGCGACGACCGCGTCGCCACCTCCGGTGCTATGCGGGAGACGCTCCGTTTCTGGCTCGCCAGCCGGCTTCGGCTGGAGCGCCTACTCCGCGTCCCCTACGACGCTCTGCAGGTGCCGGCGCGCTACGGCCGTCTCACGGTGGTCGATGGTCGATTTGTGGCGGCGGCCCATCGCCGGGGCGTGGAGGTCCACGTATGGACGGTGGACGAGCCGGAGGAGATGCGCCGGCTCGTCGCGCTGGGCGTGGACGGACTGATGTCTGACCGGCCGGACGTGCTCGCAGAGGTGCTCGGACTTTCCTCAACCGCGTAGGCCGGGCTTTCTAGCCTGGCCGCGTAAGGATGCCGAGGCTGGAAAGCCTCGGCTACGCTGTTTCGCAACAGGGGCTGAGGCTGACAGTCGCCTAGGCCAGCACCTTGAGGCGGGTCTCCAGAATCTCGAAGGTGGCTGGTATGGTGCCGATGGGCTCGCCCTCGGTCTCTATGGCGACGGCCACGGGCCCCGAGGGCTGGATCTCGACGCGTCGGGCCCTCACGTACGATACCTTGGGGTGATTGACGAAGGCGCCGCTGCGCAGGTCGCGCATGCTCGCGACCTGCTCCCAGCGCCCGAGGCGGGCTATGCGCACCACGTCCAGCAGGCCGTCATCGGGCTGTGCCCGGGGTGCCGAGCGGATACCGCCGCCCGAATAGCGGCCGTTGGCGATCCAGGCGTTGTGCAGCAGCACTTGCTCGGCGGGCCCACCGTCGAAGGAGAAGAGTGCCGGCTGGCTGCGGTAACGAATCGTCGCAATGAGGATGCCCTTCAGGAACGACAACCGCCCCCCGAGCCGCTTCGAGCCCCGGTTCACCTCCTCGCAGACGACGGCTCCCATGCCCACTGACGCCTCGTTGATGAAGTAGCGCAGCCTCTCGTTACCATCGGGTCCCCGGTAGAGCGCCTTTGCCGCGTCCACCTCCTGTGGGGTGCCGGTCGTCAGGCGTTGGATCGCCGCGTCCAAGTCGTGGGGGATGCCCATCGTGCGGACGAAGTCGGCGCCGGTCCCGCGGGGCACGATGGCCAGCACCAAATCGGCGTTGACAGCCAGATCGTCGACCAGCAGGCCGTTCACCACCTCGTTGATCGTGCCGTCGCCGCCCACGACCACGACCTGCTGGTGCCCGGCGGCGCCCTCTCGAGCCAGGTCCGTGGCGTGGTTGGGCCGCTCCGTGAAGGAGACGTCGAAGGTCGGTAGGGCGGCGCGCAGCCGGCGCTCGATGTCGCTCCAGTTGCGCCCGGTGGAGCCGTTGGCCGAGCGGGGGTTGACGATGACCAGGGCATCGGCCATCAGGAGGCAGCCTCCGCCGCTGGCTGCTTGGCCTCGCTGCGGAAGGCCGTCATGGCGGCCACGGCCTGTCGATATCGTTCCACCTGCTCGTTGCGCTGCCGGCGCTTCCAGCCCAGGGCTTCGCCCATTAGGGCTGCGGCGTGCTCCGCCGCCTGCAGCCCATGACGGCGCTCGAAGAGCATGAGATCGGTGCGGCGACCCATGAAGTCCTCCAGTGTGAGGGCCATCTCCTCCTCCACGGCATAGACGGCCTCGGCAGCGAGGACGGGCACCTCGGGTGTCAGCGGCCGGAGGAGGTCGGGATCGCGGCGGGCATAGGCCAGGACCTTCACGTACTCCGTGCCGTAGCTGTCCACCAAGTGGTGGGCCGTCGCCTGCGAGAGGCCCCAGGCTTCCTCCAGGGCCGTCGCCGCGGCCCCGCGATAGCGCTCGAAGCGGTCCAGGTCACCGCCCGGCAGAGGAGTGGACGCTGTGCGACAGGGGGGCGTGACGCCCCCCAGCCGCGTTGCCTCTTGCTGCAGGACTCTATCCACCAGGTCCTCGGCCATGGCCCTGTAGGTCGTCAGCTTGCCGCCTGCGATGGTGACGAAGCCTTCTGGTCCGGTCTGGATCTCGTATTCCCTGGGCACGTCCGAGGGCGTGCCCTCCTCGCTGACCAGGGGTCGTACGCCCGTCCAGGTTGACAGCACATGCGCAGGCGAGAGGTCGGCGGTGAAGGCCGAGTTCGCCGCCTCGATGACGTATGCCACGTCCTCCGCGTCGGCGCGGGACTGGCCGGGATCGCCGGTGTAGTCGGTGTCCGTGGTGCCGATGTAGGTGTAGTCGCCGTGTGGCACGGCGAAGAGCACTCGATGGCGCCAGAAGAAGGCGACCGCAGTGGAGAGAGGCAGCCGCGAGTGCTCGATGGTGATGTGTACACCCTTGGTGGGCCGCAGTATGGGAGGCATCCCTGCCAGTGTTCGCACCTGGTCCGTCCACGGGCCGGCCGCCGCGACGACAACGTGAGCGCGCAACGTGCCGGATAGTCCATCCAGTTTGTCGATGAAGTGGACGCCGGTGACGCGCCCGCCCTCGCTGAGAACGGCCGTAGCCTCGACGTAGTTGGCGATGGCGGCATGGTTGCGGGCGGCGGAGCGGGCGGTCGCCAAGGTCAGGCGGGCGTCGTTCACAAGACAGTCGAAGTAACGGAACCCGCCCTCGAGCCCATCGGTGCGAACGCTCGGCTCGGCGCGCTCCAGAGCCTCCCGTGACAAGGCACGGTGACGCTGGAGCCGACGCCGCCCGGCCAGCAGGTCGTAGGCGGTGAGGCCGGCGCGGAGCACCAAGCGTCCGTTGGAGGCGCCCTCGTAGACCGGCAAGATGAAGGGCATCGGGTGCACCAGGTGAGGGGCCAGGCGCAGCAGTACTCCTCGCTCGATCAAGGATTCCCGCACCAGGTGAACCTGACGCTGGCGCAAGTAGCGGAGGCCGCCGTGGATCATGCGGGACGACTTGCTGCTGGTGCCGCTGCCGAAGTCGCTCTTCTCGAGCAGGGCGACGGCAAGGCCGCGCTGGGCGGCGTCGCGGGCGATGCCGGCCCCGGTGATGCCGCCGCCGATGATGGCGATGTCGAAGGTGTCGGTCTGGAAGCGGGCCAGCGCCTCGGCCCGCGTCCGGGCCGAGAAGGCTCCAGTCGGCGGTGGGGGTCTCCTAGTCAACGTTCTCCTCCGAGGGGGGCAGCAGTTTGCCCGGGTTCATGATACCGCGTGGGTCGAAGGCCTGCTTGAGGGCCGCCAGGGCAAGTCTCCCGCCGGCACCCAGGTACGGCGCCATCCAGGGTCGGTGGTCGCTGCCGATAGCGTGGTGATGGCTGAGAGCGCCACCCTGCTGAATGATAGCCTCGGCGGCGGCCGCCTTCGCCCGCTGCCACTGCGCAACCTCATTGCCGAGCTCTTGAGGCGCAAGGAACGTGTAGTAGATGGAGGCGCCGTCGCTGTAGCAGTGGGACAGGTGGGTCATGATATGCTGTCGCTCCCCCAGGGCCGAAGCTAGCGCCTCCCGCACTGCCCGGTAGAGCTGCAGGTAGTGTCCCCAGGTGGTGGCCGTCTCCAGTGTGTCGATCATGTAGGAGCGGTCGAGGAAGTCGTCCCGTAGATACGGGGGATCGTAGCGGGACTGGAGCCAGGCCTGGCCGGGTCCCTCGCCTAGCGACCGGCCATCGTGGCGATCCAACACTTGTTCCGCCTGCTCCCAAGCCAGGCGCACCTCGCGCTCCCTTCCCTCGTAGCCGAGGATGAGAAGGGCGATGCTCGCCGTGGGTGGCGGCTGGCCAGGCGGCGTTCGCATAGCCAGGCTCGTCTCAGTGTCCGTCTCGTCGGAGACGCGGAGGACGGCTGGCCGCAGCTCACTGCGCATGAGCTGGCGAGCGGCCTCTACTCCTTCGACGAAGCTCTGGAAGATGTAACCTCGGTAGTCGCTTCGCTCCGGAAGGGGGGTGAGGCGCATGGTGGCGCGCGTGATGACCCCCAGCGTCCCCTCGGATCCGGCGATCGCCTGATTGAGGTCGGGGCCTGCCGCCGCAGCCGGCACCTCGGGCGTGCTCAGGATGCTGCCGGGCGACACGAGGCGCAGGCTCTGGACGCGCTTCTCGATCTTGCCGTAGAGGGTGGACTTCTGACCCGCCGACCGGGTGGCTATCCAGCCGCCAAGGCTGGAATACAGGAAGGACTGGGGAGAATGGCCCAGGGTGAGGCCGTGCGCGTTGACACTTCTCTCCAGAGCGGGACCGATGATACCCGCCTGGGCCGTCACTGTGCAGGCTACGTCGTCCACCGCCAGGACACGAGACAGCCGCCCCAGGTGGAGGGTGATGCAGGGCCTATCCTGGGCCGGGTCCAGGCCGCCCACCACCGAGGTGCCGCCACCGAAGGGCACTACGGCGATGTCACGCGCCGCCGCCAGGTCGAGGACGGCGGCTACCTTCTCCTCAGTATCCGGCCAGACCACGGCGTCGGTGGGGTTAGTCACCTCGCCCCGGCGCAGCCGCACCAGGTCGGAGTAGCTCTTGCCGAAGCTGTGCACAGCCCGCACTGTGGGCTCGGTGACCACCACGTCCTCGCCGACGGTCCGACGCAGGGCGTCAAGGTCGCGGCCCTTGAGGCGCGACGGCCGCACGTCGATCGCCTCGAGGGAGTCGATGTGGGGCGACTCTCTCTCCTCCCCGAGACCGCTGCGGACGTAGGACCAGAAACCTTCCGGGCTGGACAGGGCGAAGGAGCCATCCTCCTCTCCCCATCCCCACCACTTCATCGGCATAGCAGGCTCTCAGTACCCTCTCGACGGATTGTACCACCGGCCACGCTAACGCGCCGTCCGACGGTTCTGGCATGGCACGGTTGATCGGCGCCCCGGCTCAGTGGCCTGTGAAGCGCGGCTCCCGCTTCTCAAGGTAGGCCCGGACGCCTTCTGCCACGTCCTCACTTTGGAGGGCGAGCTGGCGCATAGCCTCACCCATGCGCACGGCCTCGGAGAAGGGCAGGTCCAGGCTGCGCACGGCCACTTCCTTCGTGCAGCGCATGGCCACCGGCCCGTTGCGAGCGAGGCGCTTGGCCAGGTTCTGAGCTTCCGCCTTCACTTGTTCGTGCGGCACCACTCGGTTCACGAGCCCCATCTCGAGCGCACGCTGGGCGTCGAGGCGGTCGCCGGTGAGCAGGAGCTCCAGGGCGTTGCCGAGGCCGACAACGCGGGGCGCCCGCACCGCCCCGACGATGGTCGGCATGCCCAGGACGACCTCAGGGAAGCCGAAGGTCGCCCTATCGGAGGCGATGCGGAAGTCGCAGGCGAGGACTAGCGTGAGGCCTTCCCCCAGGCAATAGCCGTTGATGGCGGCGACGATCGGCTTCCAAACCTCCAGGCCCTCTTGCAGGTCGCCCCCGAACCACGTCTCCCAAAAGGTGCGCCGGACGCCCTCCGAGCGGCGTTCGCCCATCTCCTTCACGTCCTGCCCGGCCGAGAAGGCGCGATCGCCGGAACCGGTGATGAGAGCTACCCATACGTCGTCGTCCTCCCGGAAGTCCATCCAGACCTCGCGCAGGGCCTGGTGCATGGCGCGGTTGAAGGCGTTGAGAACCTCCGGTCGGTTGAGAGTGACGTAGGCGACGTTGTCTCGCTTCTCGTAGAGGACGGGCATGGCTCTCTCCGATGGCGTGTTGCGAGGATGGTGTTGGAGGCGGGGTTGACATCCCGCAACCCCCGCCCCCCATCAAGCCGGCTGGTCGGGCTCAGGCCACCAACGCGGCGCTATTCGCGTGGAAGGCCGAGGCCCCGGTTGGCGATGATGTTGCGCTGGATCTCGGACGTGCCGGCGGCGATGGTCGACCCGAGCGACTGCAGGTAGCCGCGCCCCCAGCGACCGCGGAGGGGCGCCTTGTCGCCGTAGATGGCGCCGTAGAGCCCTATGACCTTCATGCTCGTGTTCGCAATGCGCTGGGTCAACTCTGAGCCGAACAGCTTGGTCATGGAGGCCTCGTAGTTGGGGATCAGACCCCGCGATTGCATGGAGATGACCCGGTAGGACATCAGCCTGGAGATGTTGGCCTCGAGCAACCGGTCGGCCAATTCCACACGTACGGCGGGATTGCGCGTCAGGGTGCAGTCCCCCTGCCCGGAATGCTCTCGAGCGTACTCAACGATATCCTCGACGGCCTTGCGGTTCCCCACTGCCGCTCCCACGCTGGAGCGTTCGAAGTCCAGAGTCGTCGTGCCGATGTACCAGCCGCGGTTCTCCTCTCCGACCAGGTTGCGGGCGGGCACGCGCACGCTGTCCAGGAAGACCTCATTGAACATCTGCCGGTTGGAAAGGTCTACCAGGGGCCGTACCTCGATGCCCGGCGATTTCATGTCCACCAGGAAGTAGCTGATACCGCGGTGCTTGGGAGCATCGGGGTCGGTCCGGGCCAGCATGAACATCCAGTGGGAGTACTGGGCGATGCTGGTCCAGATCTTCTGGCCGTTGATGACGTAGTCGTCACCGTCGCGGACGGCGCGCGTGCGCAGAGAGGCGAGGTCGGAGCCGGCTTCGGGTTCGCTGAAGCCCTGACACCACATGACTTCGCCAGACAGGATGCGGCTCAGGTGCTCCTTCTTCTGCTCCTCCGATCCGTGCACGATCAGGGTGGGCCCCACCATGGACACCCCGAAGCCACCCACGTTCGGAGTGCGCATCTCGGCGAACTCCTCGTTCATGATGAACTGCTGCATCACGGTCATGCTGGCCCCGCCGTACTCCTTGGGCCACGCAGGGGCGATCCAGCCCTTTGAGGCCAGCTTCTGCCTCCACTCCCGCATTGCCTCGAATCTGCCGGCAAGGCCCTCACCTGCGTCGGACATGCTCCTGAAGCGGTCAGGCAGCTCCGTCCGCAGGAACTCCCGCACCTCCTGCCGGAAGGCAGCCTCTTCTGGGCTATCTCGCAGCTCCATCGCAACCTCCTTCTGCCGGCACCCCGAGGCTGGGAATCGCCTCCGTCCCCACGCATGATGCACAGCTTGTCATGGGCAGTCAAGCGCGGGCAGCCGCCGCAGCCGGCGCGCGATTGATGGCCTTCCCATGCAAACCTGCGCAGTGTCGCCGCAGCTCCAGGTATGCGACCCTCGAATGTGTGGCTCCCTGCCGGGGTCTCGGGCCGCGCACGGGCATGGGTGCCTTGCGATGCTGCACAAGGCCGCCGGAGATCGGTCACCCAGACTCGGAACGCGCAGCACTTGGCGCCCGTGTCTGGAGGATCGGTTGCCTTGTTGTGTTCGAGGGCAAAGGGACGGCGGATTGGGCCAGGTTGACCATTGTGCCTCTCGCGTCCATAATCCCCCTAACGACTCTTCCGTGAGATAGCCAGTGTCCTTCTCTTGCCCAAGCTCCCATGATTTCCTCGCGGGGGAGACGCGGCGGAGTGGACGCACCCCAGACGTGGCGCGGCCCCGGCAGTTGACCTCGCACCCCGGCAGAACCGTACAGCGAACGCCCTTGCCCAGGATAGGTTTGGGGGTTGCGGGTCAGAGATGGGATAGCGGGCCGACTGGCGCCGGGGGGAGAGAGTCCTAGTGGGGCAGTTTCTTCAGCAGGTCCTCAGCGGCATTGCGAGCGGCAGCGCCTTTGCCATCCTGGCGTTGGCGCTCGTGATGATCTACCGGTCGACCAGCATCCTCAACTTCGCACAGGGTGAGATGGCCCTGTTCAGTACCTTTGTCGCCTGGACCTTCCTGACGACCATGCCCTTCTGGCCGGCCTTCTTCCTTGCCCTGGTGGTGGCTGCCGCCATGGGCGCCGCCCTGGAGCGATTCGTCCTACGGGCCGTGGAGGACGCTCCGGTCCTGAACGCCGTAATCGTGACGCTGGGGCTGTTCACGGTCTTCAGCGGCCTGTCCCTCACCGTGTGGGGGTCTCTCCCGAAGGGCTTCGGGCCGTTCTCCGTCTTCAAGGGTCCGGCCGTCGACATCGGGCCAGCGGCCATCGGCCGGGCCAACATCGGCATCCTGGTGGCGGCTGTGATAATCATGGTCCTTCTGTTCCTGCTCTTCCAGCGGACGAAGCTGGGCCTCGCCATGCGGGCTGTGGCCCAAAACCGGGTGGCCAGCCGGCTGGTCGGGATCCGAGTGGGCCAAATCCTTGCCATAGGCTGGGGGCTAGCGGCAGCGCTGGGTGCCGTGGCTGGAGTGCTGGTCGCTCAGACCTCGGGTCTGAGCCTGAGCCTGATGTTCAACGTGCTGCTCTTCTCCTTCGCTGCGGCTGTCCTTGGTGGCCTCGATAGCCCCGTCGGGGCCATTGTGGGCGGGCTCGCCATCGGCATCATCAAGAACCTGGCGGGCACCTACATTGACCCCGGGGTCGACGCCACAGTGGCCTTCCTCATCATCGTCCTTGTGCTGATGATCCGTCCGAGTGGCATCTTTGGGCAGCGTGTCCTGAAGAGGGTGTAACGCGTGAATGGATCCCTGCTGAGGCCTAGGACTCTCGGCATCGTCCTGCTGGCTGCCCTGCTCATCGTCTTCCCCTTCCTCCACACGTGGCCCTTCGTCGAGGGGTTCATCGGCCCGTTCCGGACCTTCCAGGCCACGATGTTCGCGGTCTGGTTGGTGGCCGTGCTGGGCATGAACCTCTTGACCGGCTACAGCGGCCAGATCTCGCTGGGGCACGCAGCGCTGGTAGCTGTGGGGGCGTACTTCACCGCGATCCTGTTTACTCAGGCCGGCTTTCCCTTGGGGTTCGCCATCCTCGTGGCGGGGCTGGCCACCGGGGTCATGGGGGGAGTTGTCATCGGCGTGCCGGCCGTGCGCCTCAGCGGGCCCTACCTGGCGATCGCCACCTTCTCCCTCATGGTCGCCCTGCCCCAGATTCTGAAGATGGATATTGAGGTGGCTGGACTCAGCTTAGACCTTGCCCAGTGGACAAAAGGGACACGCGGTATTAGCGTTGGGGAGATCCAGCCCCCTGCGGCGATCGACGGTCTGGTGGATCAGCGGCAGTGGCTGTACTACGTGTCGATGCTCCCGGCTGTTGTCATGACGTTCCTGGCCTGGAATCTGATTCGCAGCCGGATAGGGCGGGCCTTTGTCGCCCTGCGCGACAGCGAGATCGCCGCCGAGCAGTTGGGGATCAACGTGCGGCTCTACAAGGCCCTGGCCTTTGGAATCAGCTCTTGCTTCGCGGGCGTCGCTGGAGGGCTGTTCGTCATGGCCCAAAGCATCATCAGCCCCGGAAGCATGGATGTCCTGCTCTCGATCAACTTCCTCATCGCCATCGTCCTCGGAGGACTAGCGACCATCCTGGGCTCGATCATCGGGGCGCTTTATCTGACGTTCCAAGGAGAGCTGGTCAGCACCTTCGCCCCCCCGATCTCCCGACTTGCCCCTGGGCAAGTCGTCAGCGACGCGGAGACGCTGCGCGGAGTCATTTTCGGCTCCCTCCTCATCATCACGATCATATCCTTCCCGCGGGGACTCGCCGGGGTGGCCCACGGCCTGGTAAGATCGGGTCCCGGCGGGGGAGCGGGCCTGCCGGATCCGCGGCGGGCGCTCATGAGGCTGCGCGCTGCGGCCTCCTCTGCTCGCTTGGGGTGGCGAGGACGAGTGGCGGGTTCAGAGGGCAAGGATCGAGAGCCCACACGAAGCAACGCAGACCACCCAGACGAGGGAAGGGGGTGATCCTCAAGACCCATCTTTTCTCCGTGTTCGTCCTACAAGGGAAACACCCATGCAGGGAGGTGACTTGATGCGGAAGTCCCGCATACTGTGGATTCTTCTGACAATGGTGGCAGTGCTGGCACTGGCGGCCGTGGCCTGTGGCGACGACGAAGACGAAGATGGGGAGGTCACGCCCCCGGCGGAGACGGCGGCCGCAACCCCCACAGAGGCAGCCATGGAGACGCCTGAGGTCGTGACCGACGGGGACGAGGAGGTGCCCGGTGTCACGGACACCGAGGTCCTGCTGGGCACGCACCAGCCGCTTACAGGCGTCGCTGCCAGCTACTCGCAGATCGCCAAGGTAACCAAGGCCTACTTCGACTACATCAATGACACAGAGGGCGGCGTCAACGGCCGCAAGGTAACGCTGCTCATCGAAGACGACCAGTACTCGCCGCCCCTGACGGTAGAGGTAATAAGGAGGCTGGTGGAGCAGGACAACGTCTTCGCGATCCTCAGCGGCCTAGGCACCGCCACCCACATGCAGGTGGTCGACTACCTCATGGAGCGGGGCATCCCGGACTTCTTCGTGAGCACGGGCGCCATCGAGTGGGTGAAGGACCCAGAGGCCAGGCCCAACGTGTTCGGCATCCTCCCCAACTACATAGCCGAGGGCGCGGTGATGGGCAAGTACATCGCCGAGACCTACGCCGGAGGGAAGGTGGGCGTCATCGGCCAGAACGATGACTTCGGCGAGGACGGCTACAAGGGAGTCCAGGTGGGCATCGGTGATGCCCTCGAGGTGCTACCCCTGGAGACGTTTGAGTCCACGGACCCCGAGGTCAACTCCCAGGTTGACCGCCTGCAGGCAGCGGATGCCGACGTGATCGTCGTGTTCGCCATCCCGACCCAGGCGGCACTTTCGATCAAGCACGCCCGAGCTGACCTCGGTTGGGACGTGCCCATCTTCATCAGTGCGGTCAGCGCCAACGAGCTCACCGTGGCAATCGCCGGGGCCGAGAACGCAGAGGGCGTCATCAGCCCCTTGGCGCTGAAGCAGGCGTACGAGACGGATGATCCGGCCATTGAGAAGCATATCGAGATCATCAAAGAGTACGCCGACATCGAGACCCCCAACTATCTCACTGTGTACGGACAGACGATAGCTGAGGTCTTCCTGAACGTTCTTCAGGAGGCAGGACCTGACCTCACCCGCGAGGGCCTCATCGAGGCGGCCGAGACCGCCGACCCGTTCCTTTGCTCGGTCTGCCTGTTCCCAGGCCAGATGAGCGAGACGGACCACGATGCCAGCCAGACGGTGGTCCTGGGCGAGGTCGAGGTGGCTCCGGAGGACGCGTTCGGGGCAAGATGGGTGCCGTTCGGCGACGCCTACACCTGGGAAGGAGTTCTCCCGCAGGATATGACGGTAGACGACATCGAGACGTTGCCGTTCCCGTAGGAAACCCTGGAGAGGTGACAGGCAGCGCTGACTACTGTCGGCGCGAGCGCTGGGGGCCGGTCGAATCAACCGGCCCCCTCGCTTTGGTTCACTACTGG
This sequence comes from Dehalococcoidia bacterium, assembly GCA_034420175.1. Classification (GTDB taxonomy): domain Bacteria; phylum Chloroflexota; class Dehalococcoidia; order DSTF01; family JALHUB01; genus DAOULP01. Next base: position 30,780 of record DAOULP010000030.1, read on the forward strand.
TCGCACTCTGTAGTCGACTCGAAGTCGACGGGCTCGCCGAAGGTCTTCCAGACCCCGTCCTCGACGCGGGCATACACCTCGATCTGATAGGGACGGTGGTCGGTAGGGCTGAAGCTGATCGGCGCCAGGCAGGCCAGGCAGGTGAAGTCGCATATGCTCTCCGCCCCCTCCAGGAAGCTCTCCCGGGTCAGGTCCGGTCCCGCCTTCTTCAGCGCCTCCACCGTCAGCTCCGCCACGCTCTGACCGACGAGGGTGAAGTTGCTGGGCTCCACGTCGGGGTCGTAGTCCCGCATGATGTCGATGTGCTTGGCGACGCCCGGCTGATCGGTCTCGTGAATCTGGTGGGCGAAGACGACGCTCACTACGCCTTCCGCATTCTCGGCTCCCGCCAGTGAGATAGTGATGTCGCTGGCCGACACTCCGCTGACGACAATAGGAACGTCCCAGGACTGAACCTCCCGTGCCACCTTGATCGCGTTGGCGGCCTGGGGCGGCACGCCGTAGACAGCCACCACCTCGGCACCGGCGTTCTGCGCCCGCTGCAACTGGGCCGTCAGATCTGTCGCGGTCGCCTCGAACTTCTCGATGGTGACGACCTCAACGTCACTGCCCTCAATCCCTTGTTGCAGCCCCTGCATCCCGTCTATGCCGAAGTCGTCATTCAGCGCCACGATGGCCAGCTTCTTGCCGTCATGGCTCTCGGCGATGTATCGGCCCAGGATCATCCCTTCTTCGACATAGTCGGGATTGCCCCCGAACCGCGTCTTCACGACCGGATCCGTCCATTTGACGGCCCCGGTGAGGATCCACATGTCGGGGATGCCCCTGTCCTCCAGGAGCTTCCAGGCGGCGCTGTGTGCTGCCGTGCCCAGTCCCCCTATGATGCCGAACACCTCGTCCTGCTCCACCAGCTTGCGGACGCACTCGGCGGTGTCCGGCGGGTTGTAATGGTCGTCGCAGACGATGAGCCTAATCCTGCGGCCGTTGACGCCGCCCTCTGTGTCGTTGATGTAGTTGAAGTACGCCGTCATGCCGTTGGTGATGGGGGAGTAGGCCGCGGCGGGTGACTGGCTCAAGGGGAAGTGGGTCCCGAAGAGGACCTCGGTGTCGCTGACGCCCGGGACCTCCCCGGCCGCCTGGTCTGTGGCTGCCGGCGAAGTGTCGGCGGCGCTATCCGCGGCTCCCTCGTCATCGCCACAGGCGACGGCTACCAGGGCTACTATCGCCGGTAGCGCTGCGAGTACAAAGAACCACCGGTGGGCAAGAGCACGCAGAATCGTCATCCCCCTTCCGCGGGCATTTGCGAGTCCGCCTTCTGTGAGCCCGGGCCGAAGCGATTGAGGGTCGCCTACTCCTCCTCGTCGGCGTAGACGGGCTCACCCACACCCTGGCAGCCGATGACCTCTCCTGGCGTGGACTCGAAATTGACCGGCTCACCGAACTCCACCCACTTGCCGTCCTCAACCTTGATGTAGACCTCCATCTCGCAGGGACGGTGGTCGGTTGGGCTGAAGTTCACGGGCATCCGGCACGTAGGGCAGCACCAGTCGCGGATTGCCTCTGCGCCCTCGGCCAAGCTCTCCCGGGTCAGGTTCGGGCCCGCGTTCTCGAGTGCCTTCACCATCATCTCGGCAATGAACTGGCCGTAGAGGGTGAAGTTGCTCACCGGGACGTTCGGGGCGAACTCCTCCATGACCTGGTAGTGGAACTGGATGGCAGGGTCGTCCATGTAGGTGACCTGCCGGCCGAAGAGGACGCTGACCACGCCCTCCGCGTTCTCCGGGCCAGCGAGCTGGATGAAGATGTCGCTGATCACCACGCCCGTCACGACAAGGGGCACGTCCCAGTCCAGGGTTTCCCGGGCTGTCTTGACCAGGCTGGCCGCCGCCGGCGGAACGGCGTAGGCGACGACGA
>DAOULP010000031.1:0-2906 GCA_034420175.1 Dehalococcoidia bacterium
CCGCTGGAAGGCAGAGGCGGCGTACAGTTCATAGAACCGGCGTTCCCACCGCGTGTCGGTCATGGCAGCAAGCTCCGCCAGGATGAAACACTGGCCAGGCTCCCTCTGCATGAGTGCGCGCACCCCATCAGGGAACGGCACCTCCCTGGTCCACCCTCCGGGCCATGGCCTGAGGAACAGGTGACAGGGGCTGCTGTACTCCTTGCGACACGTGTCACATAGCGAGGCGAAGCGGCCCTCTTCCAGCAGGCGGCCGGGGCCATACGGAAGCGGCCCGCCGAGCGCGGTCAGGAGCTGCCCCAGGTCGAAGCCCTTGGGCCTCGACTCTCGCTCCGGGTCAGGGTCCAGCAACAGGTTGTAGTTGGTCTCGCTGTAGACGCCCTGGCGCTTCACCACCAGCCGAGGAGCAGGCCTCTTCTTGGGGTCCATCCACCCCCACATCAGCCAGAAGTGATTAGGCATCGGCGTTCACTACTGCGCTGTTCGCACCAATGACATTGTAGCAGCCGCCCCGCCAAGCGCACCAGCGCTGGCCTTCGACGCGGGCTGTTTGGCGCGACCGCGACCTCGGCCTTCCTGCTCTTGCAGGGCCCTGGAATAACGGATGCTGAGGAGGAGGACCTCTGATTCCCGCCTCAGCACCGCTTGGGGGTTCAGTCACCAGTCAGACGCTTCCACCAGTTACCGGCCTGGGCCTGCTCGCCCCCTGACAGCACGCGTACCCTGCGGGATCTGCCACCTTCGGGCCTTCTGCTCCCCGAGGACCGGCCGGGACCAGCAAATGCCAAGACACGGTTCCTGATCCCTGCTGCAGCACCATTCCGGGACTGAGGAGTTGTCAGATCTGACCACCAGTCGCGCGTCAGCAATTGCTGGGCGCTCGGCAAGTCCCGTCCCTGGCCAGATCTTCTGGCTTTCACGAGGCCAGACCCGTGGCTCACTGTCATCACGGCACCATCCTTAGTCCTAAGCACCGGTGAGACGCTCCCACCAGTTGCGTGTCATCAACTGCTGGGCGCTCGACAACTGCCGCCCCTTGCGAGGCCTACCGGACTCCTTGTTGCTGCTCTCCGAGGACTGGCCGGGACTGGGAGATGCCGAGAGGCGACCCCCGATCCCAGCTGCGGAATCATCTCGGGGCTCCGCACCGATCAGGCGCTCCCACCAGTCGCGCGTCATCAGCTGCTGGGCTATCGACAGCTCCCGTTCGCTGGGAGACCTTCTCGCCCCGGGGAGACCCGAGACTCGGCGCACGGTCATCAAGCCGCCGGGAAAGAGCCGGGAGAACTGTTTCTTCGTTAGGCCCAGCGCCCGGCAGGTGTACCGAAGCGAAGGCGCGTTCCCAGCGGCCTCATAGTAGGTGCGCATGTAGTCGATAACGCGCCAGTGGTCGCTCGTCAGCTCACGGGGCCAGTCCCTGAGTCCTTGCCGACGGGCCAGGAACAGAGCAGCGCCCGGGGTCCACTGCGACGGGTCCGTCATGAAGCCCCGCACATCTACCTCGACAGGGGTTTCCCGCACCACCTTGGCAGCGTCGGTCCCTGGTTCGACCTTGCTACCTTGGGCGGTTGTCGATCTAACCATAGTCCCACCTCCCTTGGTCATCTCCGCCCCGCTTCCGGGCTGCGGACCGTTGAAACGGTCCCGCGGCCTCGGTCGCTCGTGAGCGCTACCTCTCTTCAAGACCAATCACCCGCGCGAGGCGCTAGTGACCACCGCCGCGGCGGAACACGAGGCCGATCGTTAGCCCTATGACAATGGCAATTCCAAGGGACATCGCACCGTAGAGCGGAGCGTTGTCTTCTGCCATGGTCCCGAGCGAGTCCACCACACCGACCTTCTCGACGTTGAAGGTCGCCGTGTCGGACCCCACGACCTGGCCGTCTCTGACGTAGTACGCCTGGACGCTGTAGTCGCCCAGCGGGGTGTCGGACGGCAGACTTATGACCGTGTCCCAGCGGCCGTCCTCCACGCGAATGATCCCACTGCTCGCCGGCATGGCGCCCATGGAGGCTGCGCCCGCCTGGGGCTCAGTGCTGTGACAGCTAACGCACGGAGCATACCGGCCGTCTTTGATGTACATGTCGCGCAGCGCTGAGACGAACTCCGTCGCCTTCTCCTCCGAGAGTGGGCTCCCGTCGTCCGTGCTTACAGCCCGCGCTTCGTTGATGATGAAGGTGGCCGCAGGGTCCACACCCAGCCGGACCTGCTCCTCTCTGGTCAGGAGCTCGTCTATTGGGTTCGAACTGTGGACCACGTGGAAGGAGGGCATGTTCTCCACCTCGGCCTGCTCGACCGTCATCCAGAGCAAGCCCATCACCTTGCCCTGCTTCTTCATCTTGACCGACTCCGGCGGGCCGTCGATGGCCAGCACGACCTCGGCATCCCCGAGCGTGGTCCCGTCGATGGTCACGTCGGTGCCGGAGAAGTCCAAGTCGACTCCAATGGTCTCGGGTGACACCCTCAGGCCAGGTTCTGTGTCTGCTCGCGCCACTGTCGGTGTAGCGGCGAAGAGCGAACCCAAGAGAACGACCGCGATAACTGCCGCTGCACGCATCAGTGACCTCCTCCACTCACCGCAGCCAGCCCGAACAGGTCATCCGGAGCCAGCAGCAGGTCAAACAGCAACTTGACCATCACGAGAACCACGATGATCCCCAGAATCGTCCGCAACTGATGGCCCTCCAGGCGGCCGCTCATCCGCGCTCCCAACTGGGCGCCAATGGCGGCGCCGACCATCAGCATCACGGCAAGCAGGATGTCGACGTTGTGGTTGGTAACGGCCTGCTGGAACGCGACGTTGGTGGACGTGAAGACTATCTGGAACAGGTCCGTCCCCACTGCCACGTGCGTCGGAATGCCGAGGACATAGATCATGGACGGGACCATGATGAAGCCTCCGCCCA
>DAOULP010000032.1:0-2775 GCA_034420175.1 Dehalococcoidia bacterium
CCGTCGGTCTGATGCCGGACTGATCGGCTGCCAGCCGGAAGAGCTCCGAGAGGGCCGTGGCCAGAAGGCGGAACTGCCGGAGGTTCGTGGCCCGCAGCTCGGCGTTCCTCAGCGCTTCGCCCCATACCTCCAGCTCCATGGCCGCGAAACGCTCCATCCCGTCCTTCTCCAGCTCCCCGAAGAACTGCTCGCCGATGGCCTCCAGGGCCTGGGCAGCCTCGGAGTACGAATCCCGCGCCTGCTGGATAAGAGCCGCCTGGCGCTCAGTGCTCCGTCCGATGACCGCGGCAATGATGTCGTTCTTGCTCTTGAAGTACCGATAGATCGCACCGGGACTGAGGCCTGATTGGCGGCAGATGTCCTGCATCGTGGACAGATGGAACCCTTTGCGCAGAAAACAGGCTTCAGCCGCGTCGATGATCTCGTTCCTGCGGTCCTCCAGGTAGCGGTCAGGTACCTTCGGCATGGAAATCAAACATTCGCTTTTAAAAGCGAACCTCCGCTCTTTTATAGCACGGGCAAGCTTCCCTGTCAAGGGTCCAGGCAGCCATTGTGGGATCAAACGAGCGCGACTGTGTGGTGGTTCGCGGTCCTCGAAGCGTGGCGCTGGCCCTGGGGCTACCCCTACCGTGTCAGGCGGGCTGGCTGGCTGTCGTGGTGGCCGCCACGCTTCGCCGCCACCAGACGGTCGATTTCGACCAGGCAGGACTCTGCTCCCAGCCGCTGGACGCCGCAGACGTTGCAGGTCCCGTCGTTCTGCGCGCAATCCCCCGTAGTCTCCCCCCGCCGCGCCTTCAGCCACTCGCCGCGCAGATAGGCGTCCGTCACACCGATATCGATGTGGGACCAGGGGAAGATCTCAAAGAGACCCTTCTCGCGGTATGCATAGAACGCCGGATCGAGGCCCGACTCCTCAAGCGCCCGCCGCCAGCGCGACCAGTCGTAGGTGTCGCTCCAGGCGTCGAACCTGGCTCCCAGTTGCCACGCCCGGTGAACAGAGCGCCCCAGACGACGGTCGCCGCAGGAGAGAACAGCCTCCAGCAGGCTTCGCTCCGGCTCTTCCCAGGAGAAGGCGACACCTGCGCGCTTGAGCTCCCGACGCAGAAGCTCATGACGCGGTCTCAGCTCATCGGTTGTCATCAGCCGTGCCCACTGGAAGGGTGTGTGGGGCTTGGGCACGAAGTTGGAGGTACTGACGCGGACCCGCGCCCGTCCGCCGTGATGACGGCGACCGGCCTCCTTGACCTTCCGTGCCAGCTCCGCTATGCACTCGATGTCCTCCCGAGTCTCAGTGGGCAGGCCCACCATGAAGTACATCTTGAGGCTGTTCCAGCCGTGGCCGAAGGTGGCTTCGGCCGCTTGCAGGGCATCGTCCTCGCTGACCCGCTTGTTGATACTGTTGCGCAGTCGCTGGCTGCCGGCCTCGGGCGCCAGGGTCAGTGAGTGCTTGCCCGCCCCCGCAACGGCGTCGGCGACGCTCACTGAGAAGCTGTCGACGCGCAGGCTGGGCAGCGACAGCTTGATCCGGTCTCCGAGTTCTTCTCTCAGTGCCTGCACCATGGGCAGGATGCCCGAGTGGTCGGTGCTGCTGAGAGAGAGCAGAGACAGCTCCTCGTAGCCGGTGCTCGCCAGGAGCTCTCGGGCGGTCCGTGTCACCTCTTCCGGCGTGCGCTCCAGCCGTGGGCGGTAGATCATTCCGGCCTGGCAGAAGCGACAGCCTTGGGTGCAACCGCGCTGGATCTCGATGGCTGCTCGGTCGTGGACGGTCTGGAGAAACGGCACGATGGGCCGCGTGGGGGCTGGCGGCAGCGACCTGACGAATCGCTTGCGCGGCCGGGCCGCCACTTCGGGCTCGCCCGGTTGGACCCCTCTGATCGTGCCGTCGTCGTTGAAGGCGACTGCGTAGAAGCTGGGAACGTAGAACCCCGGGATTGTGGCCAGGCGTCGTAGCAGCTCCCGGCGGGGCCCCCCGCCCTGGCGCTTCCACTCACGCACGACGTCGACCAGGTCCAGCGCAGCCTCCTCTCCATCTCCCAGGACGAAGACATCGATGAAGTCAGCCAGGGGCTCCGGGTTAAGGGCGCCGCTGCCGCCGGCCACGACCAGAGAACAGCGGTCGTCTCGCTCGGCGGCAAGGACGGGAAGGCCGGCCAGGTCCAGCATGTTGAGCACGTTGCTGTAGGTAAGCTCGGAACTCAGCGAGAAGCCGACGACATCGAACTCAGCCAGGGGGTGCCGGGTCTCAAGGCTGAAAAGGGGGATGCGGGCGGCCCGCATCTCCGACTCCATGTCAAGCCACGGCGCGTAGACCCGCTCGGCTACTACGTCGGGCTGACTGTTGAGGATGTCGTAGAGAATGGCGAGCCCCAGGTTCGACATTCCTATGTCGTACACGTCAGGGTAGGCCAGGGCGACACGGACGGACTGGCTCTCCCAGTCCTTGACGATAGAGTTCCACTCCCCGGCCGTGTACCGGGCAGGCTTGCTCACCCGCGGCAGGATCTTCTCCAAGTTCACCGCGTCAATATCCCCCAAAGAACATACCTCCGAGCCGGTGACAGACCTAGGGCTGGCCTCCCGTCGCGCCACTGCGTTCCGAGAGCCGATGATACCAGCCAGCCGCGCGGCGCGACAACGCCGCGGCTTACCCCTACTCGACGACCAGGGTGCCCGTCATCGTGGTCGGGTGGACATCGCAGCGGAAGAAGTACTCCCCGGGCTCGCTAGGGGCCGTGAACGTGATCTGCTCCTCACACGGGCCGTTGCAGATGTCGG
>DAOULP010000033.1:0-38984 GCA_034420175.1 Dehalococcoidia bacterium
CCTGACCTGGCTCCCCGCGAGCTGTGGGTGCCCGACGCCAAGACGCACGTGGCCCGCGAGATAATGCGAAAGATCTAGATGCTGCTGCCGACCATCCCTGAAGGCGTCGTCTGGGCCATCTTCTTCCTGCCTTTGGGCTCTTTCGCCGCCATCAGCGTGTTCCTGAGGTTCCGGCCCGCCTGGGCCGGCTACGCGACGGTCGCCAGCATCGGTCTCGCCTTCCTCTTCTCCCTCTGGGTGCTGGACAGCGCCATAGACGCCGATGGCGTCCGTCTGGCCTTCCTGCCCCACGGCTGGCTCACCTTCGGGCCGGTGGAGATCAATCTCGGCCTGCGCGTCGACGGCCTCACGGCGATCATGCTGGTGGTGGTGACGGGCGTTTCCCTGGCCGTCCAGTTCTACTCCCAGGCCTACATGGAGGGCGACACAGGCTATGCCCGCTACTTCGGCGCTATGTCGCTCTTCACCGCCTCCATGCTGGGCCTGGTGCTGGCCGACAACCTGATCATGGTCTACGTCTTCTGGGAGATGGTAGGCCTCTGCTCCTATCTTCTCATCGGCCACTGGTTCCAGCGACCAACGGCGGCGGCAGCGGCGAAGAAGGCCTTCATCGTCACTCGCCTCGGTGACCTGGGCTTCCTGATGGCCATCCTGCTCATCTATGCCAAGGCGGGTACGTTTGACATCGGGGAGATCCAGGAGATGGCTGTGGCCGGGCTCCTGTCGACCAACGTCATCACGGTCTTCGCCCTGGGCACCTTCGCCGGGGCGGTCGGCAAGTCGGCACAGTTCCCGCTCCACGTCTGGCTGCCGGACGCCATGGAGGGCCCGACGCCGGTCAGCGCCCTCATCCATGCCGCGACCATGGTCGCGGCGGGCGTCTACCTGGTGGCGCGCCTCTTCCCGATATTCGACGCCTCGGAGGGGGCCATGAACACGGTGGCGGCGATCGGCGGCGTCACCGCCATCCTGGCTGCCACCATGGGCGTGGTCATGACCGACATCAAACGCGTGCTGGCCTACTCCACCATCAGCCAGCTCGGCTACATGATGCTGGCCCTGGGCGTGGGCGGCTACGTGGCCGCCATCTTCCACCTGTTCAACCACGCCTTCTTCAAGGCACTCCTCTTCCTCGGCTCGGGCAGCGTCAACCACGCCACCCACACCTTCGACATGCGGTTGATGGGCGGCCTGCGCCGCACGATGCCGGTAACGCTGGTGACCTTCGTGATCGGCGGTCTGAGCCTGGCCGGCATCTTCCCTATGGCCGGTTTCTGGAGCAAGGACGAGATTCTGGTCCACGCCTGGGAGGAGCAGAAGATCCTCTTCTGGATCGCCTTCATCACGGTGTTCCTGACCGCCCTCTACATCGCCCGCGCCATCTTCATGACCTTCGGCGGGGAGTACCGGGGCGGCGAGCAGCCGGCTGAGGGCCACGGGGCAGAGGCCCACGGCGGTCAGCCCCACGAGTCGCCGTGGGTGATGGCCCTGCCGCTGGCCGTGCTGGCGGTGCCGGCGGTGGCCTCCGGCTTTGCGAACATCAGCGGCGGCGTCGAGCACCTGCTCGAGGGGGCGCTGCCTCACGGAATGCACCTCCACGAAACCTCCTTCAACTTCGGCCTCGCGGCGTCGTCCACGGCCGCGGCGCTGGCGGGGCTCTTCGTTGCCTGGCTCTTCTACGGCGTCCAGGTGTGGTCGGCGGACCGCGTGCGGCGGGCGTTGTCACCTCTGCACACCCTGATCAGCAACAAGTACTACATGGACCACCTCTACGAACGGGTGATCGTTGGTACGCTACTCTACCGAGGTGTCGGATTCGCGCTGGACATGTTCGACAGGTGGGTGGTCGACGGTATCGTGAACGGCGCCGCCTGGAGCACCGGGCGCGCCTCCGCCGGCCTGCGGCAGATCCAGTCGGGGCAGGTGCAAGCCTATGGGGTCGTCGCCTTCGTGGGCCTGCTGCTGACGTTGGGCCTGGTGCTGGCCATCAACCCACCCTAGACGAGGGAACTAGGTGCTGAGCTTCATCATCTTCTTGCCGCTACTGGGCGCCGTCGTCATCGCCTTCTTGCCACGTGAGCACGAGCGGCGGGCACGCGAGCTGGCGGCCGTGGTCACGCTCGCCGTCTTCCTGGCGTCTCTCATCCTCTTCAGCCTCTTTGACCGCAGCGCCACCGGCTTCCAGTTCACCGAACAGACGCGCTGGATTCGGGCCGGCGAGGCTGGATTCGACATTCAGTACTTCCTCGGTGTGGACGGCCTCAGCGTGGTCATGGTGGTCCTGGCCGGCTTCCTCTTCCTGCTGGCCGTCCTCGTGTCCTGGGGCATCGAGCTGCGTACCAAGGAGTACTTCGCCTGGATGCTGGTCTTGGAGACGGGCGTCCTGGGCGTGTTCACCAGCCTGGACCTGATCCTCTTCTTCCTTTTCTGGGAGGTAGAGCTGATCCCGATGTACATGCTCATCTCCATCTGGGGGACGGGCCGCAAGACCTACTCGGCGATGAAGTTCGTGCTGTACACGATCGCCGGGAGCGCCCTCATGCTGGCCGGCTTCCTTATCCTGGGCTTCGCAGAGGGCACCTTCGACATGGTCGAACTGGCCCAACGCGACATCACCGAGGCGCTCATACCCCTGCCGGCGCTGTTCTTCCTGATCTTCGCCGCCTTCGCGATCAAGCTACCCGTCTTCCCGGTTCACACATGGCTGCCCGACGCCCACACGGACGCGCCCACGGCGGTCAGCGTGATCCTGGCCGGCATCCTGCTAAAGATGGGCGGCTACGGCATGCTCCGCCTCTGCGTCAGCATCCTCCCCGACGTTGCACGCGACTACGGCGGCTGGCTCACCGCCTTCGCCGCCGTCAACGTCGTATACGGGGCGATCGTCACCTTGCGCCAGACCGACCTGAAGCGGCTGATCGCATACTCCAGCATCAGCCACATGGGCTACGTGCTGCTGGGCATCTTCGCGCTCGGCCAGGTGTCGATGACCGGCGCCACCCTCCAGATGTTCACACATGGCACCATCACGGGGCTCCTCTTCGTCATGGTGGGCCTCGTGTACGACCGCGCCCACACGCGGGACATCAACGTGCTCTCGGGACTCGCGCCCCGCATGCCGCTGATCGCCACCGTGTTCGTGATCGCAGGGCTGGCCTCCCTGGGGCTGCCCACCATGTCCGGCTTCGTCTCGGAGCTACTGGTCTTCCTGGGCAGCGTCGAGTCCTACACGATCCCGACGCTGTTCGCTGTGGTGGGCATCCTGCTGACGGCCGGCTACACGCTGTGGATGCTGGAGCGGGTCTTCTTCGGCCCGCCGAACCCACGCTGGGAGGGGCTGGGCGATGCCACCGCTTGGTGGGAGCGACTGCCGATGGCGGGCCTGGTGGCCTCGATACTGGCCATCGGCATCTATCCGGCGACGCTGGTGCCGGTCATCGACGCCGGCATCGCGCCGATCGTAGCGAGGTTGGGATAGAGAACGGTCTCGATGCTACCGGACATCGATCGCCTGGGGCCTGAACTGACGCTGCTCGCTTGGGGAGGCCTGATCATCCTCGCCGACCTGGCGCTCCGGCAAGGGATGCCCGCTGCCCGGCGAGGCGCCATCCTGGCCGGCGGCAGCCTGGCCGGGATCGTGGGGTCCATCGCCTGGGCGGTCAGCCTCATCCTCCGCGACCGCGAGGGCACCGCCTTCGATGGCTCCCTCGTCGTGGACAACTTCAGCCTCTTCTTCGGCTTCCTCTTCCTCGGCATCGCCATCCTGGTGATCCTGTCCTCGATGGACTACGGCCAGCGCTTCGGTCAGCACCAGGGGGAGTACTACGGTCTCATCCTGCTGGCGACAGGCGGCATGATGCTGCTGGCTGGCGGGCGCGACCTCATCGCGCTCTTCGTGGCCCTCGAGCTGACGGCGATCTCGCAGTACGTGATGGCCTCCCTCCTCAAGGACGCGCGCTCCACCGAGGCCAGCCTCAAGTACCTGCTGCTAGGCGCCGTCAGCACCGCCGTGCTCCTCTACGGCATGGCTTTCCTCTTCGGGCTGTCCGGCACCACCAAGCTGATAGCCCCGGAGGGACAGCACAGCATCGCGGCCGCAGTGGCGGAGGCGGACGCCGGCCTGCGGGGCGCGCTGGTGCTGTCGATGGTCCTGCTGGCGGCCGGCATAGCCTTCAAGACGGCGGTGGTGCCCTTCCAGATGTGGGTCCCCGACGTGTACGAGGGCTCGCCGACGCCGGTGGCCGCCTTCCTCTCGGTGGCCAGCAAGGCGGCAGGCTTCGCCATCCTGCTGCGCATCTTCTACGACGGCCTCAGCGATCCCTTCATCAGCAGCGACTGGGCGAACCTCTTCGCCGCCGTTGCCGCCATCTCGATGACGGTGGGGAACGTCGCCGCGCTGTTGCAGACCAACATCAAGCGGTTGCTGGGGTACAGTTCGATCGCCCAGGCCGGCAACATCATGGTGGGCATGGCCGCCATCTCGGCGGCGAGCGGCAACTTCGGCCTGGGCGCTGGGGGTGTCGTCTTCTTCCTGGGGACCTATGCCTTCACCAACCTGGGCGCCTTCATCGCCGTCATAGCCATCTCCAGCAAGCTGGACAGCGACGTCATCGCCGACTACGCGGGGATGGGCCGACGGGCGCCGCTGCTGGCCCTGGCCCTCGGCCTCTGCCTCATCTCTCTTACCGGCATTCCGCCCACGGCCGGGTTCGTGGCCAAGGTGTACATCTTCAACACGGCCGTCCAGAGCGACCTGGTCTGGCTGGTGATCATCGCGGTGCTCAACTCCGTGGTGGCAGCCTACTACTATTTGCGAGTGGTCGGGCAGATGTACCTGGTGCCGCCATCCCAGGAGGAACGGCTGCCCGTCTCCTGGTCGCTCGGTGCCTCGCTGGGCGCGGCCACCCTGGGCGTCCTGGTCATCGGCATTATCCCCACTCCCCTCATCTCAGCGGCCGAGCGCGCCGCCAACGTCTTCTTCGCGTAGCGACACGCCCATCTGATGCTATGATGGCCTCGCCATGGCAGAGGCCGCTCGTCCCAGGCACGACGTCCCCATCAGGATTGAGGCGCCCTTCCGCGGCCAGCTCGACAGGGCGGTGCTACGACGCCTCGCCGTCCGCATCCTGAAGGCCGAAGGGGTGATCCCGCCCGCCGAAGTCGGCCTCGTCGTCACCGACGACGCGACGGTACGCGATCTGAACAGCCGCTATTTGGGCCGCGATGAGCCCACCGACGTCCTCTCTTTCGGCCACGAGGCGGGAAGGGAGCCCTTCGTGACGCCGCCGGACGGCATCCGCCGCCTCGGCGAGGTCATCCTGTCGTACCCGACGGCGGAGCGGCAGGCGCGGGCAGCCAGCCGCAGCGTGCAGGAGGAGGCGTCACACCTGCTGGCGCACGGCCTCCTGCACCTGCTTGGCTACGACCACGCTGAGCCGGAGGACGAGCGGCGCATGCGGGCCCGCGAGGACGAGCTGCTGAGACGGCGAACGCATTGAGACCGCCAGCCAACCACTGCTATACTGGCGGCGAGTCTTCGCATCACCCGGCGCGCCGACCCAATCCGGCAGGTCCCCTTCGTCTTTTGTGAGCTATGGCCTATGACCTCTGAGGTCCTCTATCGCAAGTGGCGCCCGAAGAGCTTCGCCGAGGTGGCGGGGCAGGAGCCCATCATCCGCACCCTCACCAACGCCGTTGCCTCGGACAAGACAGCGCACGCCTATCTGTTCACGGGCCCGCGCGGCACCGGCAAGACGACCACCGGCCGCCTGCTGGCCAAAGCTGTCAACTGCACGGCTCTCCAGAAGGGCGAGCCCTGCAACGAGTGCGACTCCTGCCGTCTGTTCCTGGAGGGTCGCGCGTTGGACCTCATCGAGCTGGACGCCGCCAGCAATCGCGGCATCGACGAGATCCGTTCTCTCCGCGACAAGGTCGGGTTCGCGCCGGCGGGCGCCCGCTACAAGATCTACCTCGTGGACGAGGTGCACATGCTGACGGAGCCAGCCTTCAACGCCCTCCTCAAGACTCTGGAGGAGCCGCCGCCGCACGCCATCTTCGTCCTCGCCACCACCGAGCCTCACAAGGTGCCCGCGACTATCGCCTCGCGGTGCCAGCGCTTCGATTTTCGGCGCATACCACTGACGGCCATCGCCGAGGTGCTAAGCCGGGTCTGCCGCGAGGAGAAGGTCAAGTGCCCGGCCGAAGGCCTGGAGCTCGTTGCCCGCAGCGCCACCGGCAGCCTGCGTGACGCCCTCAACCTGCTGGAACAGCTCATCGACTACCACGGCCGGAAGCTGACTCTGGCCGACGTGCAGTCCGGCCTTGGCCTGGTCGGCGACGCGCGCAGCAGGGACCTGGCCCGCCACGCGCTTGAGGGCGACCTGGGAGCCGGCCTGGCCCTCATCGCCTCCGTGCGTGACGACGGCCTGGACCTGCGACAGTTCCAGCGGGAAGTCGTGGGGCATTTGCGCAACCTACTGCTGGTCAAGGCGGGCGCAACGGCTGGGCTGTCCCTTTCGAATGAGCAGGCTGAAGACGCGAAGGCCGTGGCAGCCGACGTGGAGGCCGAGAGCCTCCTCCGCGCCCTCAAGACCTTCGGCCAGGCGGACCTCAGGGCCGACCCGCAGTCGCCGCTGCCCCTGGAGCTGGCCCTCGCCGAATGTGTCCTCGGCCCGGCGCAGCCGGAGGTGCCGACGCCGGCCCCGCGGCCGGCCGACGCCGGGCGCCGTCCGCCACCGCGACCGGCCCCCGCACCCGCCAGGCCGCCTCGCAGCCGGATCGACGCCTGGGCCTCCGCCGGGCAGGGTGAGAAGCCGGGCCGCGAGCGACCCGCCCCCGCACCAGCAACCGCGCCACCTCCGACGGAGGAAGCGCCGGCTCCCGCCTCAACACCCGCGGCGAAGGCTGAACAGTCGGCGCCCGACGCCGAGAAGGCAAGGGCACCAGCCCCGTCAGGGCCCGTCACCTTGGAACAGGCCAAGGAGCGTTGGGGGGAGATCTACGCGCTGGCGCGGCAGCTCAACTTCAAGGCCGGCGCTCTGCTCAACAGCGGCTGCGACATCGTCGAGGTGGTCGACGGCGCCATCGTCTTCGCCTTCCGAAGCGAGTGGTTGGTGGAGCGAATGAGCAGCGGCGAAGGCGGCGCCAACCTGAAGGCCCTGCAGGAGGCGGTGGATCAAGTCCTGGGCCAGGGCAACGAGGTTCGCTGCATTTACGCGCCGGAGGCGGCCGGGCGTCCGGGTTCGGGACGCCGGGCCGGCCACCTGGTAGAGGCCGCCCGAGAGATGGGGGCGCGCATCGTCCCCGACCAGGAATAGGAGACGGCAATGGGCATGAGCCGAGACATGATGCGCCAGATGCAGAAGATGCAGGAGCGCCTCGCCAAGGCTCAGGAAGATCTCGCCAACGCCTCAGTCGAGGCCACCGCCGGCGGCGGCGCGGTCGCCGTAACGGTCACGGGGGGCTTCCGGGTGCAGTCGGTGAAGATCGCGCCGGAGGTGATCGACCCCGACGACGTGGAGATGCTCGAGGACCTGGTGACCGCCGCACTCAACGAGGCCCTCGACAAGGTGCAGAGCCTCCAGGCAGAGAGCATGGCCGGCCTGACGGGCGGCCTGCGCCTCCCGGGCGGTTTCGGCCCGGCCCGGCGCTAGGCCGGTCGGTCGAGGAGGGCCAGCCACTTGAACGAAGGCGCAACCTCGGCGGCGGCACCTGTCGCCCGCCTCATCGATGAGTTCCACAAGCTGCCGGGCATCGGACCCAAGAGCGCCCAGCGTCTCACCTACCACCTCCTGCGCGCTCCGGCTGAGGATGCCCGCGCCCTCGCCGAGGCCATCCTCGAGGTCAAGGACAAGATCGTCCTTTGCTCCGTCTGCCAGAACATCACCGATGCCGACCCCTGCGCCGTCTGCTCGAATCCAGGGCGCGACCACGCCGCGATTTGCGTGGTGGAGGAGCCGCTGGACATCCTCGCCCTGGAGCGGGCGGGCGCCTTCAAGGGCCTGTATCACGTATTGCACGGCGTCATCTCGCCGATGGATGGCGTCGGCCCCGAGGACCTGAAGGTGCAGGACCTCCTGACCCGCTTGCGTTCCGGCGAGGTGCAGGAGGTGATCATGGCCACCAACCCCAATCTGGAGGGCGAGGCGACCGCCATGTACATCTCACGGCTGATCACGCCCCTGGGCATCAAGGTCACCCGTCTCGCCCGCGGCCTCCCCGTGGGCGCCGATCTGGAGTACGCCGACAACGTAACCCTGGCCCGCGCCCTGGAGGGCCGCCAGGAGCTGTAGGCTTCTCACTTGCCTCCCCCCCGCGTCTACAAGACCGCTGCCATCGTGCTAAGGCACCGCAAGCTGGGCGAGGCGGACAAGATCCTTACCTTGTTCACCCCGAGCTACGGCAAGCTCGATGCCGTAGCCAAGGGCGTGCGGCGACCCACGAGCAAGCTGGCCGGCCACGTCGAACCCCTCACCTACAGCACCTTCCTGCTGGCGCAGGGCCGCGAGCTGGACATTGTCACCCAGGCCGAGACCCTGGAGCCGCTGACGCCGCTCCGTGAAGACATCGAGCGCGTCGGACCGGGCATCTACGCCGCGGAGCTCGTCGAGCGCTTCACTCCCGACCGGCAGGAGTCCCACTCCCTCTTCGGTCTCCTCCTGGAGACTCTGCGCCGTCTGGCTACCCGCGACGACCAGGACCTCGTGCTCCGCTACTTCGAGATGCATCTCCTGGACGAGCTGGGCTACCGGCCGCAGCTCGACCACTGCGTGTCCTGCGAGGCCCCGCTCGAGCCCACGCTCAACTTCTGGAGCGCCGCCGCCGGCGGCGTCCTCTGCCCGACCTGCGCGGCGCACGAGCCGCTGGCGCGGGACCTTTCGCTGGCTTGCCTCAAGGTGCTGCGTCTCCTCCAGCGGAGCAGCTTCGCCGATGCGGAGCGCCTGCGCATCAAGCCGGCGCTGGCACAGGAGCTGGAGCGACACCTGCGGGAGCTCATTCGCTACGTGCTGGAGCGAGAGGTGCGGTCCGTCGGATTCATGGACGCGGTCCGGCGCCAGGTCAAGTCGAGCCAACGGCGAGTGCCCGGCGGGGCTGGCTAGAGCAGACGCCGGTTGTATAATGGGGCTGTCCACCAGCGCTGGGAGGTGTATCGATGCCTGTTTACGAGTACTACTGCGAGCCCTGCAACGGCATCTTCGAGGTGCTGCGGCCGATACGGGAGGCCTCCTACCCGCAGCCTTGCCCCGTGTGTGACCGCGACGGCCAGCGCGTGATGCCGTCCTCTTTCATGGCCTTCACCTTCCGCGACGGCTATCCGCGCCGCATACCCGACAAGGGCACCTACTGGCACTTGGGCAAGGAGGTGAGCGCGCCCGTTCGAGGGCCCGCGCGCCCCAACGAGCACCCGGAGATCAACAAACGCCCGCCACCCCCCAGGAAGACCAAGGCCCAGATCGAGGATGCGAAGGAGAGGAGGATCCTCCGCCAGAGGGAGGAGAAAAGGATGCGGGACTCGGGAGTCCCGATCATACGGCGTCCGAACGAGCGATAGTCAAGGCGCACCCGGCCGCGCACGCACGAGCCCCGGCTTCGGGAGTCGGGGCTCGCTTCTTGCGTCGCAACGAGCGGGTGTCTCTGCCGGTCTCGCGCCGGGCCCACCGCTGGAGCCTCTCGCTCGGTGAGAGCTACAGAGTCGGCGGGGGACCGTCTGCGGGAATCTACTGCGCCGCTGAGGCTACAGCGCCTAGGCCTTGCGCTCCATAACGAAATCGGCGATGTCGGCCAGAGGAGCACTGGCGATGGACTCAGGGAGGGCCCGCAGGGTGACCTGAGCCCGATCCCGGAAGTCGCCCGCAACTCGGTAGCACTCGTCGAGCACGCCGGACTTGAGAACCATCTCAACCGCCTCGGCCAGGTAGCGCTGGTTGCGCCGGTCGCTGAAGAGGCGCTTCACAGGGTTGTCGTCCGGCAACCGCTCCATGAGGAGCAGCGACGGCAACGTGAGAGTGCCCTGAAGGAGATCGCTGCCGACAGGTTTGCCCATCACCGCCTCATCGCCGCTGAAGTCCAGGATGTCGTCCACGATCTGGAAGGCCATGCCCAAGTTCTCGCCGTAGTCCCGCAACGCCCGGCACCAGGCGTCCGGCGCGCCGGACACGATGGCTCCCCCCTCCGCCGCCGCAGCGAACAGCGATGCCGTCTTGCCAGAGATGCGCTGGAAATACTCGCGCGTCGTCTGGCCGTAGTCGTAGGCCGTCATGTCCTGGCCTAGCTCGCCGCCGGCCATCGCGAGCAGGGTGCGCGAGAACACCCGCACCACTTCCATGTTGCCGGTGCGGGCCGCGAGATCGGCGGCGTGCGCGAACATGTAGTCACCCAGCATGACCGATGCTGAGTTATCGAAGAGGCTGTTGGCCGTTGGGCGGCCGCGGCGGGTGCTCGCTTCGTCAATCACGTCGTCGTGGACAAGAGTGGCAGTGTGCAGCAGCTCAACAGACGCGGCGAGCGGCACCACAAGCTCCTGATGGTTGTTGCTGAACTTCCCGGCGAGGAGGGCAACGCTGGGCCGGAGCATCTTGCCGCCTGTTCCCAGCACACTGTCGAGCATCTTCCATAGCTGAGGGACGTCGACCGGCTTGATCGCTTGCAGCACCCTCTCGACCTCGGCCAACTCCTCCTGAATCGGAGCGTAGATCGATGCTACTCTTGCCATGCCGTCACCCCTGTGCTAGTGGCCTTGGCCCGGGCGCGTATCAGCCCGAATAGCCGGTCGGCATTGCTCCCTGTCCGCTCCGCTACCGTCTCGATGGTGAGGCCGCGGAGCTCAGCCACGCACGCCGCCGCCTCGGCGACACAGGCCGGCTCATTGCGGCGCCCGCGGCGGGACTGCGGCGCGCCGTAGGGACTGTCCGTCTCGAGAACCAGGGAGTTCAAGTCGATGCCCGCCGCAACCTCCCGCGTTCTCTCAGACTTGGGATAGGTCACCGAGGTGTGTATGGAGATCAGAAAGCCCATCTCCACGTACCGGCGCGCCAGATCCAGGGAGCCACTGAAGTAGTGCATGACCCCCAACGGCCGGCCCTCCTCGAAGAGGAGTCGCGCCTCCTCCGCCCAGCGCTCCAGGATAGGATACATCTCGCTGTGGGCCTCCCGACAGTGGACGGCTACCGGGAGGCGAAGCTCAGCGGCCAGGGCCAGCTCCTTCTCCAGCGCGCGCACCTGGTCCTCGCGCGGCGACCGGTTGCGGTAGAAGTCCAGCCCGATCTCGCCAACGGCCACGACCCGGGGATGCTGCGTCAGCTCCTGCAGGCGGCGCCAGCTCTCCTGGTCGAGGGTAGCGGCGTCGTGTGGGTGACAGCCGACGGCGGCGTGCACTCGCGGGTTTGCCTCGGCCAGCACGATCGCAGCCTCGCTGCTCGCCGCGTCCACTCCCAGCACGATAACGCCTTCCAGCCCGGCCTCCCAGGCCCGCTCCAGGGCCGCGTCCCGGTCGCTCTTGAACTCCCCGAACTGGAGATGGCTGTGGGTGTCGATGAGTCCTCTCACGAACGGGCAGTACCCTCGGTGGCGGCAGCGCCAACCTGCGCGTCAAGCGCCTGGCCCTCCTCGACGATGCTTGGGTCCAGCTTCTTGAAGAGGGCCTCCGGTTGCAGCAGGTGTTGGCCAGGGGGTGGCACCTCGAAACGCCACCCGGCCTCCTGGATCACGCCTTCGTAGCCCAGGGAAGCGTGGAGGCGCTCGCTAGAGAACGGCAGATAGGGGTGGAGAATCACCTTCAGTGTGTTGATGACGCCGATTACGACGTAGAGGGCGCGGGCAGCCGCCTGGCGGTCTCGACTGATGGCGCGCCAGGGCGCCTCCTCGTCGAGGTAGCGGTTGCCTTCCTGTGCCAACGCCATCGCCGCGCCCAGGCCGGCCCGGAAACGACAGGCCGCGATGTGCTCGCCGGCTTCCGCCAGGGCTGCCTCGGCGCGACTCAGGAGGTTGCGGGCGGCGTCGTCCAGCTCCCCGGGATCGGGGATCCGCTCCTCGAAGTGACGATGGGTGAAGGTGAGGACGCGGTGAACTAGGTTCCCCCAGGTGGCCACCAACTCATCGTTGTTGCGCCGCACCAAATCGGCCTCGCCGAACTCAGTGTCCGCAGTTTCCGGCATCACGGCCGCCAGGTAGTAGCGGAGCGTGTCCGCATCGTATTTCGCCAAGTAGGCAGGAAGAAAAGGAGCTGTGCCTCGGCTAGTGGAGGCCTTGCCGCCCCCGAAGTTCACGTTCTGGTTGGCCGGCACGTCATAAGGCAAGTTCAGCTCGCCGTAGGCCATCAGCATGGCCGGCCAGCTCAGGGTGTGGAACCAGATGTTATCCTTGCCTAGAAAGTAGTAGCTCTTCGCCTGCGGGTCCTCCCAGAAGTCCCGCCAGGCCTCCGGCGTCCCCTGCCGTTGCGCCCACTCCTTAGCCGCCGACAGGTAGCCGATGACGTTCTCAAACCAGACGTAGATGCGCTTGTGCTCGAAGCCCTGCAGGGGGATAGGCACGCCCCATTCCAGATCGCGGGTGATGGCACGGTCCCGCAGACCTTCCTGCAACACCCCCAGTGAGAAGTTGAGGACGTTCTTTCGCCAGTGGTCTTTGCCCTGAGACAGCCACTCCCTCAGCTTGTCGTTGTAGGCGCTGAGCCTGAGGAAGAAGTGCTCGGACTCTCGCACTTCCGGCGTCGAACCATCGAACTTGCAGCGCGGGTTGATCAGGTCTACGGGGTCCAGGACCTTCCCGCAGTCATCGCACTGGTCGCCGCGCGCACCTTCGGAGCCACAAAGGGGGCAGGTACCCTCCACGTACCTGTCGAGCAGGAAACGCTGCTCCGCTGTGCAGTACGGGAGCGTCATCGTGTCCTTGTAGATGTCGCCCTTCTCCAGCAGTCGGACGAACATGTCTTGGACGGTGCGAATGTGATTTTCGGTGCCCGTGGTGGTGTACAAGTCGAAGCTGATGCCCAGCCTCCGCCAGGAATCCACGAACTCCTGATGGAAGTGGTCGGCGACCTCAGTAGGCGTGCGCCCCTCCTGCTCGGCGCGGACGGTCACCGGAGTGCCGTGAATGTCGCTGCCGGTGACCATGATGGCCCGATTGCCCCGCGCCCTGTGGTAGCGGACGAATATGTCGGGCGCTAGATAAGCGCCCGCGATCTGGCCCAGGTGCAAAGAGCCGTTAGCGTAGGGCCAAGCTACAGCGACCAGGATCGTTTCCGCCACCGTTCACCTTTGGGGGCCAAAGTTACCACATTCTATCACACCGCCGCCTGTGAAACGATTCACCGCTCGGCCAGCCAGAGACGGTAGAGCTGCCGACGGGACAGGCCGAAGCGAGCCGAGAGCGTCGGTAGGGCCTCGCGCGCGGGAATGCCGGCGGCACGCAGCCGGCGTATCTCGGCGGACAGATCGGCAGGCGTCCCAGCGGCCGCCGGCCGCTTGTCACCGCCCTCCACGACGAGTGTGAACTCGCCCCGCGGCTCCGAGAAATGCTCCGCGGCCTCCGACAAGCGGCCTCGGAAGATCTCCTCGTGGACCTTCGTCAGCTCTCGGCAGACGGCGGCCGGGCGGTCCCCTAGCTCGTCACGCAGCATGGCCAGGGTCCTCGGCAAGCGGTGGGGCGCCTCGAACGCTACCAGGGTTTCCCCGGCCTCACTCACTGAGCGCAGGAGCCTGCGAAGGGGCCCGGCGGCCCGCGGCAGAAACCCCAGGAACAGGAATCGTCGCGCGGGCAGGCCCGAGACGGCCAGGGCGGCCGTCAGCACCGAAGGGCCGGGGATCGGCACCACCCGCGCGCCGGCTTCCCAGGCGGCGGCCACCAGGTCCTGGCCTGGGTCGCTTATGGCCGGCGTGCCGGCCTCGGAGACGAGAGCCACGTCGCCGTCTTGGAGGGCCGCCAGCAGGCGGGGCGTCTTGGCCTTCCGGTTGTGCTCGTTGTAGCTGGTCAGGCTGGTGTGTATGTCGTAGTGGGCGAGAAGCTTGCGGGTCGTGCGGGTATCCTCGGCGGCGATCAGGGAGACATCCCGGAGGACCCGCAGGGCGCGCAGAGTCACGTCCTCGAGGTTGCCTATGGGCGTCGATACCAGGTAGAGAGTGCCCATTCTGGCGTCACCCGATCATTATTGTCAAACTGCCCGATCCCTTGAACTTTTTCCGCATTTCGGGGCTCGATCAGGCCGAAATCCCGTTGACGCCGTCTCACTGACTTCGATATACTCTTTCAAATCACCCCCGGACCGGTCGATACTAAGGGAAAGCGAAGGAGGTTCCGCCAAGATGAGCGAGACCGGATGGCAGGAAGCCTCCACGCCGGCACCCGTAGACACGACGGAGGAGATCCCGGACCCCTTCCGACGGCCAGCCCTGGCTGAGGCGCCGCCCACCACCAAGGTCATGCGTCGCGCCTACGGCTTTGATGAGGTAGCGATTGTCCCTGGGGCTGTCACCGTCAACCCTGACCTGACCGACGTATCGCTTACACTGGGCCACTTGCAGCTCTCGCTCCCCATCCTGGCCGCGGCCATGGACGCCGTGGTCGACCCTCCATTCGCCGTCGACTTCCACAAGATGGGCGGCCTGGCAGTCCTCAATCTAGAGGGCATCCAGACACGCTACGAAGACCCCGCAGCCATTCTAGAAGAGATCGCCGCCGCACCCAAGAGGCAAGTAACGGCTCTCCTCCAGAAAGCGTACTCTGCGCAGATACGTCCCGAGCTAATCGGGAAGCGCATACGGGATATCAAGTCCCGGGGTGCGCTGTGCTCCGTCTCTTGCACCCCCGCCAACACGAAGCGGTTCGCGCCGCTGGCCGTGGACGCGGGGGTCGATATCTTGGTGGTCGGGTCCACCGTGACGTCCGCCCGCCACATCTCGCGCAGCCCCACCGGACTCAGGTTCGAACACCTCGTGCAGATGATACCGGTCCCCATTGTGGTCGGAAACACCGTTAGCTACGGCGCCTGCAAGGAACTGATGGAGACAGGCGTGGCCGGGATCCTCGTGGGCGTCGGTCCGGGCGCTGCCTGCACCACGCGCGAGGTTCTTGGCATCGGCGTGCCCCAGGTCACCGCCACCATCGACTGCGCCGCCGCCCGCGACGAGTACCACCGGGAGAGCGGCCGCTACATCCCCATCATCACGGATGGCGGCATCGTGACGGCGGGCGACATGTGCAAGGCTTTCGCTTCCGGCGCCGACGCCGTGATGCTGGGCTCTATCCTGGCCGGCACCGTCGAAGCGCCCGGTCGCGGCCACCACTGGGGCATGGCGACGCCGCATGCCGAGCTGCCACGCGGGACCCGGGTGACCGTAGGCGTCACCACGACGCTCCAGCGAGCCCTGTTCGGGCCCACCTCTCGCACCGACGGCAGGGAGAACCTTATCGGCGCCCTGCGCACGGCGATGGGCGTTTGCGGGGCCCGCACGATCCAGGAGTTCCAGAAGACAGAGCTCGTGATCGCCCCGTCGATCAAGACAGAGGGCAAGATCCACCAGCGGAACGAGAGCGGCGGATAGCAGCCTCAGCAGCGAGCGTCTTGTAGGCGGGGGTCTTCAGACCCCCGCTCTTTCTTTCGTCGGGGTCTTCACACCCCGACCCACAATCGTCCTGACCGACATAGACAATTAGGGGCGCACAGCCGTGCGCCCCTACGCCGCCCTCCGATACCTGCGACCGCGCCCGCGGTAGCGCACCACGCTGACTGCGGTTTCCCGCCCGAACAGGCCCAGCCAGACGGCCTGGATCAAGAACCCCAGCACCGTTCCCTTGACCGTCAGGGTCGCCCAGCCGATCACGAACAGCAACAACATGAGCAGAATAAGGGGTCCGGGCTCCCCACCGCGGCCTTCCGTCTCGCGAGCCGTCATCGCTACGCCCACCGTCATGAAACCGGCGAACAGAGCGGCTAACACCCAGCAGATAGCCGCGGACCACTTCAGAGCTCGGCCAAGCATTCGCCGTTTCACCCTTTCGCCTCCTCTCCTCCACACCACCGTTGGCGTGACGTTGGTCGATGGCCCCCTCACCGTCCCCTCTCCCCTCCAGACGGATCATCGGCCGCTAGCTGGTCCGCCAGCAGCGTCCGCGGGGCGTCCAGCGTCCGCAGGCTGACTTTCGGCCACATGGCTCTATCCAAAGAGGGAAGGCTTCGTCGCGGAGCGCCCAGTCATCGCGCACCCGACGAACAGGGCCCGGGTTCCGCCACACCCGGGCCCTTCGTTTCTCCCGCCGGGGACGTATCGACCTCCGCCGAAGGCGGCCGTCCAGCCGCCGGTCCGGGCGGATCCACCTCTGGTGGAGACGGGAGCCTGCTATGCTGCCTTTCTCATCACACGACGCACCCTGATCGGGAACAGGCGCACCTTCGGTCCGCCGACCGCCAGGCGCGGGTCCAGCGCATCCCTGAGGCCGTCGCCCAGGAAGGTGAAAGCCATCATCAACGCGGCGATGGCCAGCCCTGGCGCCAGCACCAGGTTGGGATGGTTGTTGATGGCATCGTAGCCGTCCGCCACAAGCCGTCCCCAACTGGGCGTCGGGGGTGGCAGGCCCAGCCCGATGAAGGCGAGGGCGGCCTCGGCGAAAATGGCGGCCGGTATGCCGAAGGTGGCGGCGACGATGACCGGTCCCAGCGTGTTCGGTAACAGATGCACGATGGCCACGCGCAGGCGGCTGGCGCCTAGCACCTCAGCCGCCTTGACGAACTCCCGCTCGCGAAGGGATACGATCTGACCTCGCACGAGACGCGCCACGTTAGGCCAGGTGACGAGCCCAATGGCGACGAAGATGACCATCGCTGTACGCGTGGCGCTGCCGGCGACCGCCTCTCGGAAGACGCTGACCAGCAGGATGATGAAAAGCAGGTCCGGGAACGCGTAGACGGCGTCGGTGAAACGCATCAGGAGGTTGTCCAGCCACCGGAAGCCCAACCCGGCGCCGATGCCCACGGCCAGGCCCAGACTCACCGCCACCGCCTGGGTGAGAACACCCACAGCGAGCGACACGCGGGCACCGTTGACGAGACGGCTGTACTGGTCGCGGCCGAGCTGGTCGGTCCCTAACCAGTGGCGAGCGCTGGGCCCTTCGAAGGACGCCGTGGCGTCCTGTCGGCTGGGCGGGTAGCGATCGATGAGGGGCGCGAAGGCAGCCACGGCGGCCGCCACCAGCACGATGGCAGCGCCGGCCACGGCCAGCCGGTTCGCGGCCAGCCTGCGCAGGGCGTCGCGCCACAGACCGCGCGACCTCGCCTCGATCGAGGCGGCGGGGAAGGGCGTGACCCGGGCCGATTCTAGCTCCCTCACGGTCGACAGAGATGTTCTCGACCACCGCGTGAACGCGGGGGCATAGATTCGCGGCCCGTTGCTCCAGCCTGAGGGCTTGGGTCGTGTCCCAGCACGTCAATCACCCCACCCGCCTCCCCACTGGTAGCGCACCCTGGGGTCCGCGGCGGCGCAGGCCAGATCGACGGCCAGGTTCGCCATCGTCACCACGAGAGCATAGAAGAGAGTGATGCCCATGATGACACCGTAGTCACGACCGAAGATGGCCGTCACGAAGGCACGGCCTACCCCCGGAATGGCAAACTGGCTCTCGATGATGAAGGAGCCAGTGACGAGCGCGGCGGCCAGGGGCCCGGCCAGCGTGAGCACGGGGATGAGAGCGTTACGCGCCACATGCCGGAGAACCACGGCCCGCGCCGACAGGCCCTTGGCCCAGGCCGTGCGCACGTATTCCTGCTGGAGTACCTCCAGCGTGCTGGCTCGCGTGATTCGGGCCAAGAAGGCCGTCGGCAGCGCGCTCAGCGCAATGACGGGCATTATCGCCTGCTTCCAAGAGCCCCAGCCGATGGTCGGCAGCAGGTGAAGCGTTGAGGCGAAGATGACGATGAGAATGATGCCCAGGATGAAGTTGGGGGTGCTGGCCCCAAGGGTAGCTAACGAGACGCTAACGTAGTCCACAGCCCCATTCCGACGCAGGGCGGCGACGATGCCCAGCGGCACACCGACCACGACCGCCACCAACATCGCCAGGCCGCCCAGAGTGGCGCTGACCTTGATGCCGTCGCCGATGATCTCCGCCACGGGTCGCCCGCTCTGCCGAAAGGAGACGCCCAGGTCGCCCTGGAGGAGGCCGAGCAGGTAGCCGCCGAACTGCTCCCACAGCGGCCGGTCAAGGCCGTACTTGCGGTTGAGCTGCTCCACGGCTTGAGGGGGCAGCGGCTTCTCGCGATCCCAGGGGCCCCCGGGAACGCTGTGCATGAGGGCGAAGGTGACGGCCGCTACGAAGAGAAGGACCGGCACCAGCCAGAAAAGGCGTCGGAGAACGTGGGCGGTCATGGGCCGGTGCCGAGTGGATTCCAAGAGCAGGCCTCGGCGGTGTCACCGAGGCCCGCTTCAGCGCGTCAGTGGGCGACTACCATGACATCCGGGGAGGCCAGCAGGACGTCACCCTTGATCCCGCCGTCCGTAGCTGTGAAGGCCAGCCCCTGGACCTGCGCCTTCACCAAGAAGGCGCTTGTTGGGTGGTAGATGGGTGCCAAAGCGCTGTCCTCATCGAGGATGATGCGCTGCGCCTCCCAGTAGAGGGCGACCACCGCCGCAGCGTTGTCGCCTGCCGCCGCTTGGTCGATCAGTTCGTCCACCTCAGGATTCGAGTAGCCAGCCAGGTTCCCCGAGGCTCCGGTGTGGAACAGGTCGCGGATCCAGTTCTCGGGGTGGGGGTAGTCGCCGGTCCAGCCCATGAAGGTCATCTGAAACTGCCCGGTTCCGTAGGCCATCTGGTAGGAGGGCGGATCCAGGGCCTCGATCTGGATGTCGATCCCCAGGTTCTGGCTGAACTGCTCCTGCACGAATTCCGCCGAGAGCGTTCCCATGTCCATGGCCACGGTCGTGAGGACGATGTCGGGCAGGCCTCGACCCTCAGGGTAGCCGGCGTCTGCCAGCAGGCTCTGAGCCGCCTCCGGGTCGAATGACAGCGCCGCGCCCACGTCAGGGTCGGAGCCGGGGATGCCCGGCGGGATCCAGCCCGTCGTCGGCACGCCGAAGCCCTGGGCCACGAGGTCAACATAGGCCTGCCGGTCGATGGCGCGGGCGAAAGCCCGACGGACGACCGGGTCGTCGAATGGCTCCTGGGCAGTGTTGAACTGGAGGGCGAACGTGGAGAGCTCGGCCTCGGACTGGAACTCAGGGTCGTTCTTGAGAGTCTGGAGCTGTGCCGGCGGCGCCGCCGTGAAGTCGATCTCGCCGTTCCGGTAGGCCTGGTAGGCCGCAGTGTCGTCGGGGATGACGACGAACTCAAGGCGCTCCAGCCCCGGCTCGGGACCCCAGTAGTAGGGGTTGCGCTCCAGCACGATACGCTGGTCGTGCGTCCACTCCGTGAGCACGAAGGGCCCGTTGCCCACCAGGTTGCCCGCCTGGGTCCAGGCGTCACCTAGGCTCTCGACGGCTTCCTGGTTGACTGGGTAGCCCGGCCACAGCGCCACCAGATAGAGGAAGGTGTTGCTCTCGTCCGACAGTCTGACCTCGAGCGTGTCACCATCCACGGCCTCGACGCCCACGCCCTCCCGCAACGCCAGGAGCTCTGCGTCGGTCGGCGTGTTGGGCTGATCCGGGGTCCCCAAAGCCATGTGGTACTCCGGGGCGCCTTCGATGTCGTAGTAGAAGCTCTGGTAGTACTGGGCACCACCCAGGCTGGGATCGAAGAAGCGCTTCAGGGAGTACTCCCAGTCATAGGCCGTCAAGGGAGTGCCATCGCTCCAGACAAGGTCGTCACGAAGCTCGAAAGTGTAGGTCAGGCCATCCTCCGAGATGCCTCCGTTGGCGACGCTCGGCACCTCCTTGGCGGCAGCAGCCACCAAATTCAGGTCGCCATCGAAGTAGACAAGCCCTCGAAAGAGCTGCCGCATGATGCTGATGTCGGTCGCGAAGCCGCCCTTCTGTGGGTCCAGCGTCTCCGGGTCGGCAGCGATCCGGGCGCGAAACACCTGGGGCACCGCGCTTGCCTGTTCCTCATCGCCCCCGCCGCACGCGGTCACCCCCAAGACGACGGCGCCGAGGAGCGCCAGGAGGACCCACAACTTGATACCCTTCGCCATTGTCTGAGCCACGGTGTGCCTCCTTTCCCATCCCAGGGCGCCCTCTGGGCCGACCGCCCAGGCAAGACCAGAGCATATGGACAGTCGGCCAGCAAGGGCCTTTCCATTGCGGCTCTAGGTGTATTCTCGGCAGTGGAATTGGGGTCCGGCAGTAGGGGAATTCTGAATGCTGGCCTGAAGGGTGCCACAACTCAGTACGCGCGACCACAGCTCCGGACCGTGGCTCGCTACATCTTGTGCCGCACCGACGACGAGCGACAACAGCTGGGGACGGTCAACCCTGGGCTACGCCCCTTCGATGATATAGAGTGGTGACCGAGGAACCCATCCACGTGTGGAGAGGGAGGAGCCGATGGATGCTATCTGGGGCCAACGACGCTTCTTTGTCCCCGGCGTCGTGTTCCTTGCAGTCGTCGCCCTCGCAGTGGCGCTCTCCGGGACCTTTGCGGAGTTGCAGGTCGGGGAAGGGCAGGCTGGGCTAGCCGCAATCGCCGTGGTGATTGCAGGAGGCATCGCTGGCTACCCCCTTGGTCTGATTCTCTACATACCATTTGCGCTGGTCTTCAGATGGCCGATGGGTGGCTACGACCGCTTCCTGCATTTCAGACGGTTCTGCACAGACTTCCTCGCCGCTACGGAGGCATCTGTGGCCTCCCTGGGGACATTCCGGACAGGGTGCAAGGAGGCACTTGACGATTCTAAGCGTGCAGAGAGGTTCTACGCATCCTTCTACGAGCGCTTTGTCCCGGACCGGGTGGATAGGTTGGCGCGAGGCCGGTGGGAGACGATGCACACCGTAGGGGGCATGGTCGTCGCGATTACCTTCGGCCTGGGACTGTCTCCTCTCGTTGTCGCAGTCACGCCGCACGGGACTCCGTGGTGGGACGACGTGGGCATTCGAGCCTCAGTCTCCTCCGCCGCGGCCATTGTCGTCGTCCTGTTGGCGCTCCACGCCATCCTCATCGCGCGCGATGCAGCGGATGTGGAACGACAGTGGGCTGTATGGTGGCTCGACCTGGTTCGCCGCAGACCTCAGATCCTCCAGGCGGCTGCACTTGGTGACGAATTTAACCGGTGGACTCTCTCAGAACGAGACGAACCCGCCGATGCCAAGATCGGCGGACCCGGCGATGAGGCCTCCCCTCAAGTAGACATACCGTAGAGGTGGCAGACCCCGCCCAACAGCAATGAGCGTACTAGCACCGCAGCCTCTCCACCGCGAGGAGCCGGTCGAGACCCGCCGCGTCCGGAAGCACACGGACTGAGGCGTCAGGAAAGCGGCGACCGGCCATCGCCAGGGCATCCCCCGCCTGAGGAGCGCCAAGCTCCACCAGAAGCGAGCCGCCCGCGCGCAGGCGCGGCGGCGCCTGCTGGAGCAGCCGCTCTATCTCTCGGAGACCCGACGCGCCGCCGTCGAGGGCCATTCGCGGCTCGTGCTCCCGAATCTCCGGCGGCAGCGCTTCCCAGTCAGCGGAGCGCACGTAGGGCAGGTTGGCGACGACGATATCGGCCGGTCGTCCCAGGGCCGACAGCAGGTCGGCCCGTAGGAAGACGATGCGCCGCTGAACGCCGTGGCGCCGGGCGTTGCGCGCGGCCAACACCAGCGCCTCCCGTGAGACATCGATCGCCACCACGACGGCGTTCGGTAAGTGGACGGCCAGGGCCACGGCGACGGCGCCGTTGCCCGTGCCGACGTCAACGATCAGCGGCTGGTGACGGCGGCGCGCGCGGGCAAGAGCCTCCTCGACCAGGAGCTCCGTCTCCGGGCGGGGGATGAGGGCGGCCGGCGTCGTCTCCAAGTCCAGCCCGTAGAACTCTCTGTGCCCGATGATGTAGGCGGTCGGTTCGCGGGAGAGGCGTCGCGTCAGCAGGGAGCGGAAGGCGGCCTCGGCATCCGGGCTCAAGTCTTCTTGGAGACGCGCGTAGAGATGCGCTCGGTCCAGCTTCAGCACGTGACGGAGGAGGACCTCAGCCTCCAGCCGGGCATCCTCGATGGCCGCGGCCTGCAGGGCCTCGGTGGCCTCCTGCAGGGCCCGCGCCAGCGTCACACGCGCTGCTCCTCGGGCTCCGGGGCCCGGCTCGTCTCGGTAGAGAGCATTCGGGCCTGCTCGCTGGTGGCGACGGCGTCGATTATCGAGTCCAGCCCCTCGCCGTCCAGCACCGCCGGGAGGTTGTGTACCGTGAGCCCGACGCGGTGGTCGGTGAGTCGGTCCTGGGGAAAGTTGTAGGTGCGGATCTTCTCGGCGCGCTCACCGCTGCCCACCTGCGAACGGCGCGTCTCGGTGATCTCCTCGGTCTGCTCGCGCTGCCTCTGGTCGAGAATCCGCGCGCGAAGCACGGCCAGAGCCTTGAGTCGGTTCTTGAGCTGCGAACGCTCGTCCTGGCAGGTGACGACCATGCCCGTGGGCAGGTGGGTGAGACGGACGGCGGTAGCCACCTTGTTCACGTTCTGGCCGCCTGCCGAGCTGGCGTGGAAGACGTCCATCTTCAGCTCGTCGTCGCGGATGTCGACCTCCACCTCCTCGGCTTCAGGCAGGACGGCGACCGTGGCCGTGGAGGTGTGGATGCGGCCCTGTGCCTCGGTCACCGGCACCCGCTGGACACGGTGCACGCCGCTCTCGTACTTGAGGCGTGAGAAAGCGCCCTTCCCCCGCACCTCGAAGACGATCTCCTTGAAACCGCCGACGCCGCTCTCGTGGTGGCTGAGCACGTCGACACCCCACCGTCTGCGGTCGGCGTAGCGGGAGTACATGCGGTAGAGGTCAGCGGCAAACAGGCCGGCTTCGTCGCCCCCGGTGCCGGCTCTGATCTCGACGATGACGTTCTTCTCGTCGTGGGGGTCCTTGGGAAGGAGGGCGCGCTTCAGCTCATCCTCCAGCCGCTCGTGGCGGGCGCTCTGTGACTCCAGCTCCTCGCGGGCGAGGGCCACCAGGCCCGGCTCCTGGCCCTCGGCGAGCAGGTCCCGCGCCTCGGCGGCGAGCCGGTCGGCCTCCCGGGACTCGCGGTACAGCGACACGACGTCCTCCAGCGAGGCCCGCTCCCGGGCCAGCGCCTGAAGCTTCTCGTAGTCCGCCGCCACCTCGGGGCGGGCCATCTCCGCCGTCAAGCTTTCGTAGCGCTTCTCGATGCTATCCAGTCGGTCCCACATGTCACTCATCGCACAAACCAAAACCCCCGGCTTGGGGGTTTCGGCTCACCTCACCGACAGGATTATACCACATGCGACGCCTCGTGGCCGCGACCATGGACCGCCTCCGAGCAGTGCGGCATGGGTACGCCTCGGGCAACGACCGCGGCAAGTCGTCACGCGATCTTGACAGCGAAGAGCTCGCCGCGGCCGACAGGAACAACGATGGCGGAGAGGTCCGGACGGGAGAGGACACGCTCGCGGAATTCCTCCAGAAGTTCGGCATGGGAGAGGAGGTTGTCGGCCACGAGCACCCCGCCATGAGACAGGAGCGACACGATGAGAGGCAGGTAGGAGAGGTAGTCGCCCTTCTCCGCGTCCATGAACAGGAAATCGACCGGCTCGGTGCGGGCGCGCAGGTAGGCGAAAGCGTCGCCTTCAATACTCGTGACGACGCCATCGACGCCGGCCTCACGGAAGTTCTCCGTTGCCTGACGGACCTTCGCCGGGTCGATCTCCACAGTCACGACGACGGTGCCCACCTGGCGGGCGGCCGTTGCCAGCCAGATCGTGGAGTAGCCACCGGAGGTACCGAGCTCCAGTATCGAGCGTGGCTTCGTGGCCAGGACCAGGGTGTGGAGGAACCGCCCTACCTCTGGAGTTATCTGGCGCAGCCGCCGCTCGCGAGGAACGTTCTCGGCCCGCTCCAGCGAGTCGCGCTGCTCGAGCCTCGACAGAACAGCCCTAACCTGAGCGTCTATCATATCTGACTAGGATCGACTGCCGTCGCTTGGGCCCGATCGGGGCGGCACCGCGCTCATGTGGATTCTAGGGCTCACCCTCCCCCTCTCCCTCTCGCGCTGGCTGGCTCTGCTCCTCGGCGTCCTGCCTCTGGCGTGCCTCGTCGTACACCGAGCGATAGACACCAGTCTCGCTGCCAGGGATGACAAAGGCGCCGCAGACCTTCTCGTAAAACTCCTGAGGCCCTACGCCCCCGATGACGGTGTACCCGTACCCCATTTCGCTCATTGCCTCCAGGCAGCGGAAGAGGAGAGCCGCGCCCAGTCCCCGGCCGCGCAGGTCCTCGCGCACGCCCGTCGGCCCGAAGAATCCGCGGCGAGTGCACTCGTAAGCCGCGAAACCCGCGATGCGTCCCTCGACCGTCGCCACGAAGGCAGTGATGGGGTGGCCGGAGAACGATAGGTCCGCCTCCGCGGCCCAGACGTCCAAGAAGTTGGCCTCGATGAAGCCGCGCATGGCGAACCGGTCCCAGGGTTCGGCGCGGCGAATCGTGGCGCCGGCCTCACGGGCGCGCCGGTAATACCCATCTGGGTCAGGCAAGTCGTACAGGCGGACGAGCATGTCGGGCATGGCGATCGATCAGGAAGCCTCTTCGGCGGCGCGGCGCACGAGGACGTCCAGCGCTGCCTCTGGGGACAACTCGCGCTGGCTGCCGTCGTCCATCGACTTGAGGAGCAACGTTCCCGCCGCCGTCTCCCGCTCGCCCAGGATGACGGTGTAGGCGACACCGAGGCCGTCGGCCTGGCGCATCTGCGACTTCAGGCTGCGCTCGCCGACCGCCAGCAGGGTGGGCACATCCCTCCGCCGAAGAAGGCTGGTGAAGCGCAGCGCATCCTGACGGGCTCCCGCCGACTGGTGGGCCACGTACACCAGCGGCTGAACGTTAGGCGGGGCATCCACCCCCTGTCGCTTGAGATTGAGGATGATGCGCTCGAATCCGGCCCCGAAGCCGATGGCAGGCGTGGGGGCACCCCCCAGAAGCTCGATGAGCCCATCGTAGCGGCCGCCTCCGCCCACACTGCTCTGGGCACCGCCGCGGGCCGGTCGGAACTCGAAGACGGTGCGCGTGTAGTAGTCCAGACCGCGCACGAGGCGTGGGTTGACCTTGTGGGCGATTCCCAGGCCGTCCAGGTAGCGGCACACAGCCTCGAAGTGGGCCCCGCAGTCGTCACACAGGGCCGCAGTGATGGGTGGCGACCCAGCGATGACCGGCTGGCACTGCTTCTCTTTGCAGTCGAGGAGACGAAGGGGGTTCTTCTCGTAGCGAACGCGGCAGTCAGCACAGACGCGGTCCAGCTTACCGGCGTAGTAGTCGCGCAGGGTACGCAAGTAGGCCGCCCGACAGTCGGGATCGCCGATGCTGTTCAGGTACAAGACGATGTCTCTCATCCCCAGAGCGTCGTAGAAGGTACTCAGCAGATCTATCATCTCGGCGTCGATCAACGGGTCCATGTCGCCAATCGCCTCCGCGCCGAGTTGGGTGTGCTGTCGGTAGCGTCCGGCCTGCGGCCGATCGTAGCGGAAGGTGGGCGCAAGGTAGTAGAGGCGAACGGGCTGGGGCAGCACGTGCATGCCGTGCTGAAGGTAGGCACGGCAGGTGTTCGCGGTCCCCTCGGGACGCAGAGCCATCCTCTCGCCGCCCCTGTCATCGAACACGTACATCTCCTTCTCGACGATGTCCGTGCCTTCCCCCACGCCGCGTAGAAAGACGCTGGCATTCTCAAACGCAGGGGTGTCGATGCGCTGATAGCCGAAGGCACCGCAGACGCGCTCCGCTGTCTCTCGCAGCAGGTGCCAGTAGGGCTGTTCAGGCGGGAGAACGTCGGAGGTGCCGCGCGGCGCCTGGTAGAGGGGGCCGCTGCGGGCTCGCGGTCTGTCTCGTGGCTGAGCCGCCATTGTGTCGCCAGAATAGCCAGCAGGCATTCGAAGGGTCAAGCTGTCGACGAACGGGGCCCGCCGTTGGTGAGGCCGGCCCCGTTGACACAGCCCAACCCTCACGTAGTAGTGTAGTAGGGTGAAAGGCCAAACAGAGAACTCGGCGTGGGTCGGCCCCCCGGGCCGACCCTTTCACTGACAGCATCAGTGCTCATCGATCTGCACGCCCACACGCGGCCCCTCTCCTGGGACTCCGATCTGACAGCGGACGAGCTCATCGAGCGCTCCCGGGCCGCGGGGCTGGACGGCGTCGTCCTCTGCGACCACGACTTCTGCTGGGATCCGGAAGAGGTGCGGGAACTCGCCCGTCGCCACGACTTCTTGGTGCTGCCGGGCGTCGAGATCAACACTGAGGACGGCCACATGCTGGTCTACGGCGTCAACGAGTACGTCTACGGCATGCACCGCACCCAAGACCTGGCGGACATCCTCCAGCAGGTAGGGGGCGTGATGGTGGCCGCCCACCCCTACCGGCGCCAGATGCCCTGGCGCATCCGCGACGAGAGAGACTACGTGGAAGCGCTGCAAAGAGCCAGCCGCAACCCCGCCTACCGCCACTGCGTGGCACTGGAGAAGCTCAACGGCCGCGCCAACGCCAAGGAGAAGACCTTCGCCGAGCGACTCTGCGAGTTCACGGGTATGCCGGGCACCGCCGGCACCGACGCACACACGCGTGGCGAGATAGCGCGTTGCGCCACCAGCTTCGAGCGCCGGATAGAGGACATCGGCGATCTCATCGAGGAACTGAAGGCGGGGCGTTTCCGGGCTGTGGACCTGGTCGCCAACCCCATTCGGTAGGCGGCGGCCGGGCCCCCCTGGCCCGCGACCAGCGCAAGAGATAGCCCCCACAACCCGGCGCGGCGGCCCGCTCACAACAAGGCGGCGAAGACCCGGCGTATCTCGTTGACACTTCCAGGGGGCCGATGTATCCTCGTGACCGCACGCCGCCAAGGCAAACATGATCCTCGCCCCGCTTCTCGCCGCAAGGAGGTGAACCTTGACCCAGCCGTCCATCATTACCGATGAGATGAAGTCCTTCGTGGGCCGGGAGTCCGATCCGCAGACGGTGGAGGTCGACCGCACCACGATACGGATGTTCGCGCGCGCCGTCGGCCACACGGACCCCGTCTACTACAGCGTGGAGGAGGCCCGGAAGCAAGGCTATCGCGACCTGGTTTGCCCGCCCGCCTACTTGGGCACCCCGGCATTTGTTCCTGGCCAGGTGGCTCGCGGCGCCATGTCCGGCTTCAAGTCTCCCTTCAAGCGCATCCTCAACGGCGGCACCGAGGTCGAGTACTTCGACGACATCTGCGCCGGCGACGTGCTCACGTCGACCAGCAAGCTCGCCAACCTCTCTGAGCGCCAGGCGAGCCTGGGTCCGATGCTCATCATCCAGTCTGAGACCACCTACCGGAACCAGCAGGGCAAGGTAGTGGCCGTCATGCGGGGAACAGCCCTGCAGTACTAGTCGTCAGTCCGCGGCTTCCATCGCCGGCAGCGAAGGGGCCGCTAACGCCTGAGCTCTGGCAGGGCTTCGGCCCTGCGTCGACCTAGGAGGACAGCAGTGGCTGAACAGGTCTACTTCGAAGATGTCAAGGAAGGTGATGAGATACCGAAGCTGGTCAAGAACTGCAGCAGCCAGCAACTCGTGATGTGGGCCGCGGGCTCCGGCGACTTCTACCAGATCCACTACGACAAGGATTTCGCCCAGTCCACCGGCCTGAAGGGGATCATCGTCCACGGCGCTCTCAAGCATGCCTTCCTCGGCCAGTTGCTCCACGAGTGGGTGGGCGAGAAGGGCAAGATCAAGAAGTTTAGCTGTCAGTACCGCGGCATGGACTACCCGACCCAGGACATTACCTGTCGGGGCGTTGTGACCGGCAAGCGCCAGGAGGACAGCGAGAACCTCGTCGAGCTGGAGGTCTGGACCGAGAACCCGGAAGGGCAGAAGACCTCGCCCGGCGCGGCAGTGGTCTCGTTGCCATCCCGGGGCTAGCGCCCAGCCAGGGAGGGAGGCAAGCCAGGAGGTGCTGGCGGCGGGGCTAGCGCCTCCGTCGTCCCCGAGTGGGCCGTCCCGACCTGCTCCGGCGACGGCGACCGTTTCATCCCAAGGAGGTGGTTAGCATGGCCAAAGCACTGGACGGCAAGGTCGTAATAGTCACCGGCGCCGGCCGTGGCATAGGGCGCGGCATCGCCCTGCTGGCAGCGGAAGAGGGAGCGCGGGTGGTGGTGAACGACCCCGGTGTCGCCGCCGACGGCACGGGGCACGATGCCGCGCCCGCCGACGAGGTGGTGGCGGAGATCAAGAAGGCCGGCGGCGAGGCGGTCGTGAGCTACGACTCTGTCGCCACCATGGATGGCGGCGAGAGCATCCTCAAGACCGCCCTGGACACCTGGGGCCGCCTGGACATCCTGATCAACAACGCGGGTATCCTCCGCGACCGCATGATATTCAACATGTCGGAGGAAGAGTGGGACGCGGTCATCGCCGTCCACCTGAAGGGGCACTTCGCCTGCACCAAGCCGGCGGCTGTCCTCATGCGCCAGCAGCGCTACGGCCGCATCATCAACATGTCCTCCACTTCAGGACTCGTCGGCAACCCGGGGCAGGCCAACTACGGCGCGGCCAAAGCAGGCATAGCCGGCTTCACGAGGGTGGTGGCTCGCGACCTGGGCCGCTATGGCGTGACGTGCAACGCCATCGCGCCCGCGGCGGCCACCCGACTGACGGCGACGGTCCCCCAGGCGGCACGCGATCTGCGAACGCGTGCCGGCATCCAGGGTGCTGGTGGCCAGGCCCCCGCCGGCAAGACACCTCCGCGGCCAGCCATGGCCGTGCCCGAGGACATAGCGCCGATGACGGTGTATCTCTGCACCGACGACGCCTGGAACGTCAACGGCCAGGTCTTTCAGGTGGCCGGCGGGCAGGTATCCCTCCTCTACCACCCAACGCCCATGCGGACCATATACAAGCCCAGCCGCTGGACGCTGGAGGAACTGCTGCAGATAGTGCCGCAGCGACTGACGGCTGGAATCCCCAATCCGGCGCCGCCGCCCCCAGACCTTGACCTGCCGGGCCGACCAGGGACGCCGGCCCCAAGCAGCTAGCGCGCGTCGGCATCAGCAGCCTCAGACGTCACGAAGGCCAGCCTTGTGGCTGGCCTTCTCAATCCAGCGGCGCTGCGCGGTGCTCGGGGGGTCTTCCTTCTAGGCCGCCGGGCGCAGATCAGCCTGCAGCGGATGTGCTGTCATGTCCCCCATCCGGTCCATCATCAGCAGGAAGGCCTCGACGACCGCCGGGTCGAACTGAGTATCAGCGAGGGACCTGATTTCGACCAAGGCCTCCTTGTGGGATCGCGCAGCGCGGTAGGGCCGCTCGGACGTCATGGCATCATAGGCATCGGCAACGGCAAAGATGCGGGCGGCAAGAGGGATGTCATCACCTCGGAGGCCGCGGGGATACCCGGTGCCATCGTAGCGCTCATGGTGACAGTAGACGATGTCGGCCGCATCCCTCAGGTGCGCGAAGTCGCGCAGCAGACGATAGCCCACCTCCGGGTGGCGGCGCATCTCCGCCCACTCCTCTTCGGACAGCGGACCAGCTTTGCGCAGGATGTGGTCCGGGACGCCTATCTTCCCAACATCGTGGAGCAGGGCAGCGACCTCGAGCACGGCCACCTGGCGAGGCGGAAGCCCGACCTCCAGGGCCAGCCGGACCGCGGTCTGCTGCACACGCAGCGAATGGTCCTTGGTCTCCACATCTCGTACGTCCAAGGCAGCCGAAATGGCCAGCAGCGTCTCGCGCTTGCTCTGGCCCAACTCCTCGGCCTGCCGCTCCAAGTCTTCCCGCTGGCGACGGATGAGGTCAGACCCCCGCTTCACAACCGCGAATAGCGCTGCGTAGAGAAGCGCCAGACCCGCCCCGATCCACAGGTAAAGGTCGCGCTGGGTATCGGCGATTCGCGCCGCCACTGGACCATAGAACCGGTGGATCTCGAAGGCGCCGACCACTTCGCTGGAGTCGGGAAAGACAATGGGCGTGTAGACCTCCAGCAAATCCCCAAGATCAGTGCCTTCCCCGCTCTTGGGATACGCTTCCTCCACCAGCCGGGCGGTCGTGTCACCCTGAATGGCCCCCTCCAACTGCGGCGAAAGGGTGTGGACCTCCCCTACTTCGCTCGGCTCGTCGGAAAAGATGACCGTGCCTTCCCGATTCCAGATCTTGACACGGGCCGTACGGGCCGACAACACGCTCTCTTTCACGAAGGCCTCGAACTCCGCGTAGCGCTCGCCCGTCATGGGTCCCTCCAGATCGGCCACACTCAGCTGTCTCAGCAGCCGCGCCTGGAGGGTATCTCGCGCATCGGCAGCGGCGTCCTCGAGGGCCTCTTCGTGAATGGCGCTCCCCAGCACGCTGGCCAACCCAACACCGATCGCCGCCACGACAAGGAAGCTGACCAGGGCGAACCGCCACAGCAGACTCAGATGAGGAAGAACTCGAAATGGGTAGGATGCTGTGCCCATCACGTGAATAATCGGCATCGTAACGGCGAACGAAAACCCTGGAGGAACCAGGGGGAGGGCGAGCGGCTGGGCACTCTGAGGTCAACGACGTTCCAGAGCCAACCGGGTGCCCCGATCCGCAGAGGCCAGCTCTCGGGCTGGCCTCCGTCTTTTCGTGCGCCTTCCCGTGCCCGGACTAGCCGAAATCGCGATCCTTCTGCGCTGGCGTCTCACTCTTCGGCATCACCCACTCGCGGCGCACCTCCATGAGGACGAAGTCATGCTCGCCGCGGCGCATGGTGGCGTACGGCACGAAGCCAGCTTTTTGGAAGGCACGGCGGGCCCGCTCGTTCCAGTCCAGAGTCTTGAGATACACACGCCTGATTGACGTTTCCGTGAACAGGTGATTCAGGAAGGCCCGCACGGCGTCGGTGCCGTAGCCCTGCCCCCAGTACTCGCGGACGCCAATGGTGATGCCGAGCTCGGCCTCGCCGTGGGCATGATCGATGTTGTAGTACATGACGTTGCCGATATGGCGGCCGGAGTGATCCTCGATCCCCAGGGTCCGGCGGCTGGGGCTTGGATAGGCGATCTCGTCCTCGTAGAGAGCGCGGTAGTCGCGGAAGGACGCCTTGAAGGGCCGAGCGGCGTCGAAGCGTGCCATCTCCGGATCGCTGCGCCACGCGTAGTCGGCAGCGGCGTCGGATGCCCGCTTCTCGCGCAGCACCACCCTCGCCCCGCGCGCCACTTCGCCCTCGACGACAGATGTCACGATGCTACACCTCGCCTCGGGCGGCGGTGGTGCCCGGCGAGGGCACAGGCTTCGCCAGTGCCCTTTCGACCACAAGCCGCTCGTTGGGGTAGGTCATGGCAGTCAACGCCTCGGATGCGAGGAACCACCGAACATCGTCAAACTCCTGGTCGTGCTGCTCGACGCTGCCGCCCGTGGCAGACATGACGTAGAAGTGAACGGCCTTGTGATAGCGGACACCGTCAGCAGTGAACCAGTAGCTGATATGGCCCAGTTCGCCCTCGATGGCCACCTCAAGGCCCGTCTCCTCGCCCACCTCTCGGATCGCCGCCGCCGCCAGGTCCTCATGCGCCTCGGGTGTGCCTTTGGGGAGGCTCCAGACGCCGTCCCGATCTCTCCCACAGAGAACCACCTCCACTCCCAACGCACCGCGGCGAAGGACGACGCCTCCGGCCGAAGTAGCCTTCTCCGTTCTTAGCCCGCGTGAACCTCGACTAGACAACTGGTCGCCTACTCACGCAGCTTGAACGAAAGGGGTTCCTCTTCGAAGTCCACCTCGGCCAGTGCCGAAAGAGCCGCATCGCGAACCCGCTCGTCCGAGTGTGCCAGGCAGCGCTCCAGAGCCCGCTTGGCCTCCTGACCGCCGATCTGACCCAATGCCTGCATGGCCACTTCTTGGACCTCCGCGTCTTCGTCCTCCAAGAGCGGAAGGAGGCTCACGACCGCTGACTCGTCACCCAAGGATCCACAGGCCACGGCAGCCTCGTACCGCAGCGCAGCGTCCTCGCTTTCAAGCTCCTGGGCCAGTGTCGACAGCCAGCGAGGGTCGCAGTTCCGGCCCATCGCGTGCAGGGCACTCACCCGCAGGCGTTGGTCATCGCTCCGGTAGGCACCCTCGATAACCTGGGCAACCCAGGGCTGGCTGCGGGCGCCCACAGCCTCGACGGCGCGGGCCTTCACCTCCAGCGCCTGCTCTGGGTCGGCAATCGTCGCCCGCAGAGCATCATCGACGATGCGCGCTTCCCCTGCCTTCACCTCTCCGAACTCGGCCTTCAACGCAAAGCGGCCCAAAGCGATGGCAGCCTCCGCACGTACCTCCGTGTCAGTATCTGTCAGCAGAAGATCCCCTAGAGCCGGGATAAGGTCCGTGCCCTCGTACTCCCAGAGGCCGCGCACCCCGCTACGCCGGACCTCAGCGTCGCCGTCCGCCAGGCTGAGGCGGAAAATGGCGTCGAAGTTCAGCTCAACGTTATCTTCGGCCAGCTCGACGAGCTCGCGCACCACCTGACGCCGCCGGCCGACATCCCCGATCCCCCAGGCTTCCTCAAAGACCAAGACCTCGTCAGGCGCCAGGTTGGACAGGCTGACGAGCCTGGCCACGCGAAGCGGACGGGTGGGGTCAAACAGCTCTTGAAGGTAGGATGCCAGAGACACAGCCTTCGACCACTGAACCGTTCACTATTCAGTCTAGAGGCGGCCGAAGAGCGCTGTCAATTCGCGGCCGACGGGGTTCCGATGATCCCAACGGCACGGGGATGACTCCCATCGGGACAGCCAGTGCCCCCCGTTCTCCTCCCACCGCCACCCTCGTCAGGGACCGCCTCCGGCCTGTTGGGGACGCCTATCGCCGCCGCGCCCGAGCTTGGGCTCCTCGCCCGCCAGCAAGCGACGGATGTTCTCTCGGTGGAGCACCACGATCATCGCTGCGGCGAGGCTGGCATACACCGCGTACGCCACCGGCAGGATGTCGGCCACCCCAAGCGCGATGAGCACGACCGCGGCCAGCACGGCGCTGGCGATGGACATCACCGACATGTAGCGCGTGACCACCACGATGGCCACGCCAACAGGCACAAGGCCCGCCACCACCAGCGGGTTCATGCCCACCAGCACGCCCACGAATGTCGACACGCCCCGGCCGCCCCGGAATCCGGCGAAGACGGGCCAGTCGTGGCCGACGACAGCGCCCAGTCCTGCCGCCATCTGAACGTAGGCATCGTCCGACAGGAGGCGCGCGACCAGCACTGCGAGGGCTCCCTTGGCTACATCGGCCACCAAGACAGGCCACGAGGCGCGGAGTCCCAGGGTACGGAGTGCGTTCGTGAAGCCTGTCTTCCCGCTCCCGTACTCCCGGATGTCGATCCCCCGCACCAAGCGGCCAGCGATGAGCCCCATGGGCAACGAGCCCAGCAGGTAGCCGACAACGGCCGCGACCAGGAAGGCCCACCACATGCTATCGCTCTCTCCGGGAGCGCAAGACCACCTTCAAAGGGCTACCCTGGAACCCGTAGGCCTCCCGCAGGACCCTCTCCAGATGCCGTCGGTAGGAGAAGTGGATCAGCGAGGCGTCATTCACGAAGAAGGTGAAGGTGGGCGGCGCCACCGCCGCCTGCGTGACGTACAAGAACTTCGGACGCTTGCTGCCCGACGTCGGAGGCGGCTTCTCGGCCATCGCGCGCGCCACGAGTGCGTTGAGCTCGCCCGTCGGGATGCGGCGACGCCGCTCCTGGCCGACGCGGAGGGCATTTTCCAGGACCGCGGGGAGGCCTGTGCGCTCCAGGGCGGAGACGAAGCAGAGGGGGGCCCAGGGTGCGAAGCGGATTCGGTGGCGCGCGAATCCCTCAAACTCCCGGCGATTCGACCCGTTGCCGCCAACCAGATCCCACTTGTTGGCCACAAGCACGATGCCGCAGAATGCCTCCAGCACGTAGCCAGCGATGTGGGTGTCCTGGGCCGTCACTCCCGAAGGAGCCTCCAGCACCAGTAGAGCCACGTCCGCACGCTCGACCGCCCGACGTGCACGCAGGACAGCGTGCGTTTCCAGGCCCCTGTCGATGTGCCCCCTTCGCCGGATGCCTGCCGTGTCCACCAGGACCAGGCGCTGCCCGCCGTACTCAAACGGGGTATCGATGCTGTCGCGGGTGGTCCCCGGCACCTCACTCACGATCACGCGCTCCTCACCGAGGATGGCGTTGAGAAGGAGCGACTTGCCCACGTTGGGCCGCCCGACGATAGCGATACGCAGGGCCTCCTCCTCCTCGACAGCCACAGAAGGTGGCAGTATCTCGACGAGAAGGTCTAGAACATCGGCCACGCCGGTGCCGTGATACGCGCTGACCGGCAAGGGGTCACCGAGCCCCAACTCGTAGAACTCAACCGCCCCCTCCTGGCGCGCCTTGTTCTCCGCCTTGTTAGCCAGCATGATTGCTGGCTTCGCCGTCCGACGGAGCACGTCGGCCACCTCCAGGTCGGCCGCCGTCACACCTTCAGCGGAGTCGACCACGAACAGGATCGCGTGCGCCTCGTCAACGGCGGCCTGCACCTGCTGCCGCACCAGGGCCGAGATCGACGTGCGCGCCTCCAAGTCCAGGCCACCCGTGTCCACCAGCCGGAAGAGACGGCCACGCCACTCAACGTCCCCATAGAGACGATCACGGGTGGTCCCGGCGACATCTTCCACCAGGGCCACGCGCCTACGAACCATGCGGTTAAAGAGGGCGGACTTGCCGACGTTCGGGCGGCCAACTATGGCCACCACCGGCGCTGCCGCCGCCTTGGGCGGTGCCTCTGGACCGGAAGCGGACGCGGTCATGCGGCTTCGATGGTGACGAGGACAGTCGCCGGTTCGACACCCACCACCTGGAGGCCCGGCGGCAGGGTAACCTGCACCGGCAGGGCGTGGTTGCCCTCCTGCAGCCCGGAGACGTCCACCACCGCCGTCACACCTGCGGGCGAGAGAGCTCGCAGGTCCGGAACTCCTCCCGCGACTCTCACCTCCACCAGGTTGGTGCCCAGGCTGGCCCTCAGGCCCGCCTCCAGGCCCGCGACGGTGGGGGTAACGCCCACCGTGATCTCACCCTGGGCGGGCGAGATGGAGATCTCCACGGTGACGGTATCGCTCCCTACGACCGTCAGGTCGGATGGGAGCCGTAGCTCTGTCGCCCGCGCCACGTCCGAGGTAGCCCCGCCAATGTCCACCTCGTCTGTCGCCACGAGCGTCAGCGACTGCAGAGCCTCGATCGTTCCCGTGAGGACGGCGAAGGGCGGATCCACGGTCACCGAGGTGATATCGAAGCCGTCGGCGGGTGCCCCCCGCAGCAATGGCGTCACCACGAACACCTGCGTGATCTCACGCTGCACAATAGGCAGAATCACCTCCACGGTGTCTGGGTTCAGGATCACTCCTTCTATGTTGCCGCCGCGGCCGTCCCGCGGCACAAGGGAGAATGCCTGCTCCAGGGAAACGCGTACCCCCTGCACGTTCACGTCGGCCACGGCCTCCTCCACCAGCGCCACCAGGCTTTCCGGCCCCGTCACCTCCACCTGATCGGGCGTGGTCCGTCCCGGGTCCGCACTGTAGCCCAGCGGAGGTGCACCGATGAGCTTCACCGCCACTGGCACGGCCTTGGTTGCCACGGGCTCCAGCAAGACGGTGACCGTAGGCGGTGTCACCTCGACCACGTCCACACCCCGTCTCTCGCTGCTGAAACGCAACGTGACAACGTTCTCTCGCGCCTTGGCGATTGACAGATCGGCCACGGCCCGGAAGTCCTCAACGGTCAGGTCGTCCCAGGTACCCTCCGGCGCCGACACGCGGACGCTCACCGCGGCCTCCGACAGGCTGGCGACGGC
This sequence comes from Dehalococcoidia bacterium, assembly GCA_034420175.1. Taxonomy (GTDB): domain Bacteria; phylum Chloroflexota; class Dehalococcoidia; order DSTF01; family JALHUB01; genus DAOULP01. The sequence goes on from DAOULP010000033.1 coordinate 35,860, forward strand.
CAGCCCATCCGGCACATTGACCGTCTCCACAGGGATGGCACCAGCGAAGAAGTCCGTGCGGGTGGGATTCTCCTCCTCGGTGACGAAGGCCCACAGGCTCACGGCCAGGGCCAACGAGAGGAGACCCAAGCCGATGCTGGCCCTCAGAGAACCGAACCCCCGCCCGAAGGCCAGGGCAATCAGCCGGCCGATGGCGGACATGAAAGACGGCACGGTTCTACCCTCTCACCACCCGCGTTACCCGCCACCAACCGCCGCAGTCGCAGCGGGCTGGCTCAGCAAGCTGGCCAGGATGGCCCGCAGCCGCGTCTCGTCCAGCCGCGGCACCAGGCGGCCATTCGCAGCCACCGCCACGTCGCCCGTCTCCTCGGAGACCACGATCGATATAGCGTCGGTCCGCTCGCTGATGCCCAGGGCGGCGCGATGCCGGGTGCCCATCAAGCCCCCGGACGAGTTGTCGGATAGAGGGAGAGTGCAGGCCGCCGCCACGACCCGGTTCTCTCTCAGGATTACGGCGCCGTCGTGCAGCGGCGACCGAGGGAAGAATATGCCGGTCAGGAGTTCCGCCGATGGGGCCGCATCCACCCGTATGCCGGTGTCGATGTAGTCCCTCAGCCCCGTATCGCGCTCCAACACCATGAGGGCGCCGTGCTGGCTTCCGGCGAGCCCGATGGCGGCCTCGATCACCGCATTGATGGTCACATCGTAACCCGGTCTACCCAGCCAGGCACCAACGCCGGCCCTTCCCAGCCGCTCCAGGGCGCGCCGGATCTCTGGCTGGAAGACGATGGGGATGGCTACGGCCAGACCGATGAGTGAGTTGCGCAACAGGAAGTTGAGGACGAGCAGGTCGAAGACACGGGCCAGCACGAAGGCGGCGATGAGGAGAAAGGCGAAGCCCCGCAGCAGGGTCATGGCCGTGGTGCCCCGCAGGAGAAGAAGAACCCAGTAGAAGATGGTGGCGATAAGGAGAATATCGAAGACGCTGCGGGCGTCCAGCTCCCTCAGCGTATCCTTGACGCCTTCCAGTACCTCTGACATAGGCCCAACCACCAACGGCCCGGCCAATGACGCCGGGCGATCCTTGACCGCCTCGCCCCGACAAGCGTGTCCCGAGGACCACCGGCGGGCAGCCGCCGCACGAAGCGCATCGAGGCAAGGTGCCCCCGGCCTCGTGCTAGCCCGTCTCCTCGCCCATCAGCAGGGCCAGAATCGCTCTCTGGGCGTGCAGTCGGTTCTCCGCCTGGTCAAACACCACCGACTGGGGACCATCGATGACCTCGTCGACGGTCTCCTCTCCTCGGTGGGCAGGCAGGTCGTGCATGAAGATGGCATCAGGCGCCGCCAGCGAGAGCAGCCGCTGGTTCACCTGGTACGCCCCAAACGCCTCGAGGCGCTCCCGCCGCTGGTCCTCCTGACCCATGCTGGTCCAGACATCGGTGTACACGACATCGGCTCCGCGCGCCGCCTCGTCGGGGGCAGCGACCTCCCGCACCGAGGCCCCCGTCAGGGCGGCCAGCCGTTGCACCTGGCTCAGCACTGGATCCGGCAGACCGTAGCCATCCGGTGAGGCGATGGTGAAGTTCATTCCCATCATGGCCGATCCCTGCGCGAGCGAGGCGGCCACGTTGTTGCCGTCCCCGATGTATCCTAACGAGAGACCAGCGAAATGCCCTTTACTCTCATAGATTGTCAGAAGGTCCGCTAACGTCTGGCACGGATGCTCGTCATCAGACAGTGCGTTGATCACCGGCACAGAAGCGTATTTCGCTAACGTCTCGAGCGTGGCTTGAGCAAAGGTCCGGGCCGCGATCCCGTCCACGTAGCGGCTCAGCACCCGCGCGATGTCCGCCACAGACTCCCGCTGTCCCAACCCTACCTCCGCCTGCGAGAGGTAGATCGTATGGCCTCCAAGCTGGCGCATGGCCACGTCGAAACTGACGCGGGTTCGTAGCGAAGCCTTCTCGAAGAGAAGGGCCAGCGTCTTTCCTTGCAGGACGGGCGGGCAGCATTCCTGCTTCGTGCGCAGCGCCATCTCCAGCGTCCCGCGCAGCTCGTCCGGCCCCAGATCAACGATGGAAAGGAGGTCTCTCCCTTTCATGACCTAAGGTTCCCTCGCCTGGCGGTGCTAGTATAGCACAGGCGAACCGAACTCTAACGCCGGGGAAAACCCCCATCATCACGAGCGCCGTCGGGCCGTTGCGCCATCCAATCGCCCGCCGGGCACAACCCGAGTGTGGGCCCTTGGGGCACCGGGCCCTCGCCCACCGCCACGACAGATTGCCCGCCCCTGAGCCCTGTGCTATCCTGTGCAGTGTTGAACTCGCGCCGGAGGTGGATCCTCGGGCGCAGGGCCTGAGTCACGGTGGTGCGTGCCGTCCGGCGACACGGTCACCAGCGAGGGCTCCGCCAACAATGAGACGAGAGGAGCAGACTTGGCAGCACCCGTATCCATGAAGATGCTCCTGGAGGCGGGCGTCCACTTCGGCCACCAGACCCGCCGCTGGGACCCCCGCATGCGCGCCTTCATCTTCACCGAGCGCAACGGCATCCACATCATCGACCTCCAGCAGACTGTCGAGCGCCTCGCCCAGGCCTGTGACTTCGTGCGCGACCTCGTGGCAGACGGAGAGAGCATCCTCTTCGTCGGCACCAAGAAGCAGGCCCGCGACTCGATTGAGCTGGAGGCCACACGTTGCTCGATGCCTTATGTCAACAATCGCTGGCTGGGCGGTACACTGACCAACTTCGCCACCATCCAGGGCCGCATCGACCACCTGGCGCGGCTGGAGGATGCCCGCGACCGCGGCGAGCATCAACGGCTCCCCAAGAAGGAGGTCCTCCAGATCGACCGCGAGATAGAGCGACTGAACCGCCACTTTGGCGGCATCAAGCGGATGACACGGCTGCCGAGCGCACTCTTCGTCGTCGACCCCAGCATGGAGCGCATCGCCGTCGCGGAGGCCGTCCGCTCCGGCATCCCGATAGTGGCCATGACCGACACCAACTGCAACCCAGACGAAATCGACTACCCCATCCCCTCCAACGATGACGCTATCCGCGCTGTCAAGTTGATGAGCAACCAGATCGCCGACGCCGCCCTGGAGGGTCTGATGGCCCGCGAG
>DAOULP010000034.1:0-13224 GCA_034420175.1 Dehalococcoidia bacterium
TCGACTGCCCGAGGTACCTGGCCGAGGGCGCCGGCATGCCCATCGAGAGCAAGCGCGGCTGCAGCCTGGCCTGCTCCTACTGCTCGGAGAGCGCCGACCCCGAGGCCGCCCGCCTCAAGCCCCCCGAGGTCACGATCGCTGAGATCGAGCACATCGTCGCCGAGACCGGGACCCACCAGGTGTTCTTCATCGACGGTGTGTTCCAGTACCCGCCCGACCACGCGATGGCGCTCTGCCGCGAGATGATCAGCCGCAAGCTGAAGGCGGTCTGGCACACCGACGTCAACCCCGTCGGCCTGTCGAGGGAGCTACTGGAGACGATGAAGGAGGCGGGCTGCGGCGGCGTGGCCCTGGGCGTGGAGGCGGCGAGCGAGGAGATGCTCAAGAGCTACCGGAAGGGGTTCAGGCAGCGGGACATCGCGCGGACGCTGGACGACCTGCGCGCCGTCGGCATGCCCTTCATGATGTTCCTGCTCCTCGGCGGGCCGGGCGAAACGGAGGACACTGTCTGGCGTGCCCTCGACTTCCTGAGCGACGCGGCGGGCAACGCCCCACTTATCATGAACGTGGGGCTGCGGGTCTACAGCGGCACGCCGCTGGAGGAGACGGCCCGCCGGGAGGGCCGCATCGCCCCCGGCCACAACATGCTCGAACCCACCTACTACCTGTCGGACGACCTCGACGAAGGGCTCTCCGACAGACTGGACCAGTACTGCGCGAACCGCCCCACCTGGTTCACCTACCAGGCCCTCCAGCGGCGCGCCCGCCAGGCGGCGGGCGGGTAGGGGTCTATTTCGTGAGTGGTGCGTGATATGGCGGCGCCAGCTCCTAGCGAGCAGGAGGGGACTACGACGGAGGCCCATCGGCAAGTCAGGCGGCACTCCAAGCGGGGTGCACGCCGCGGAGTTCTATCCTCATTGCCGAGCAAGGTCTGTGATCAGATGAAAGGCTTCACGCTCAACGCCATGTCGAGGATGCACCGGAATCGCGGGCTTCTTCAGGCCCTTCCTGGCCTTCCAGCGGCGATAATCGGACCGGGCAAGGTGGTCCCCTCGAGTGGCCCAGCCGGAGTACCACAGTGAAGCTCGTGGCCCCCGGTGAGCGATGCTCGGCTGCTACGGACCCCCTCTACCTGGCCATCAACGGCGGCCTGTGGCTGGTCGGGGCTTCGGGCATGTTCTGGCTAACCGACAATGCCCGGCTCAACCTGATCATGCCTGCGGCCTACCTAGCTGTCTGCTACGTCTACTTCAATTACATGTATGCTTGGGTTGGCTGCGCCAATTGCGCCTACAAGCACCCTGAACTCACCGTCCAGCAGTACCTAGCCGACTATGCCACGCGCTTCCAGCGAGGGTTCAGGCTGTACCTAGGCCTGTGGGCCATTCTAGCCTGGGGTTGGCCTGTCACGGCCATGACCGTCATGTACTTCACCGCCGGCAAGGCCATCGTCTTGGCCACGCTGCTGGCCTTCCTCATCTTGGGCAGCTTGGCGTTCTTCCCCACTCTCTTGCTGCGCGTTTGCCCCCGCTGCAAGGTCCGGGCCCTGGGGATTTGCCCCTTCCACCTGTCCAGGGTGGACGTCGGCTAGCCTCGCCCGGCGCGTGCCAAGTCTTCGTCCGGGTCAAGCCAGTCGAGTGAGGCACGGACCCTCGGTCGCGAGGGGCACAGGAGCGCACTCAGGAAGACGGCCGTGGGTGACATATTGCCGCCCCACGAGCTATGATCCTTGCGTCTTCGACATGACACAGTGGGAGGGCGGCGATCATGAGGATATCGATCATCTCAGCCAATCGCTTTCGCGATCCCAACCCCGTCGTCCCCTACGGGGCGGCCACGGTCGCAGGCACGCTACGGGCCAGCGGGCACGAGGTACGCCTGCTCGACCTCTTCTACGAAGACGCCCCCGAGCAGGCTATCGCCTCCCACGTGGCCGACTGGGAGCCCGAACTGGTCGGCATCAGCCTGCGCAACCTCGAGGACAACCAGCCCACCGGCCGCCAGCCCTTCCTGGACGAGGCGGAGCGCTTCGTCCAGGCGGTGAAGGGGGCCACGTCGTCCCCCACCCTCCTCGGCGGGTCGGGCTACTCCCTCTTCCCAGGCGAGGTGCTTGAACGCCTGGACGTGCCCTACGGGTTCGCCGGCGAGGCGGAGGAGTCGGCCGCTGCGATGGTCGACTGCATCCAGAAGAGTGTCGCGCCCGACGGCGTGCCCGGCGCCTGCTACCTGTCCGGCGGCAAGGCCATCGTCACCGGCGTGGCCAAGGTGCGTCGCTTCGACGGCCTGCCCGCGCCCGCCTTCGACCTGCTCGACTGCCCGCGGTACCTGGCCGAGGGCGCCGGCATGCCCATCGCGACCAAGCGTGGTTGCGACCTGGCTTGCTCCTACTGCGCGGAGACCGGCGATCCCGAGGGCGCCCGCCTCAAGCCGCCGGAGATCGTGATCGCTGAGATTGAGCGCATCGTCGCCGAGATGGGGGTCAACCAGGTGTTCTTCATCGACGGCGTGTTCCAGTATCCGCCCGACCATGCGATGGCGGTCTGCCGCGAGATGATCCGCCGAAAGCTGAACGTGCTCTGGCATACCGACGTCAACCCTGTCGGCCTGTCGAGGGAGCTGCTGGCGGCGATGAAGGAGGCGGGCTGCAGCGGCGTGGGCCTGGGCGTGGAGGCGGCCACGGACGAGATGCTCAAGAGCTACCGGAAGGGGTTCACGCAGCGGGACATCGCGCGGACACTGGATGACCTGCGCGCCGTCGGCATGCCGTTCATGATGTTCCTCATCTTCGGCGGGCCCGGCGAGACGGAGGACACCGTCTGGAGCGCCCTGGACTTCCTGAGCCGGGAAGCCCGCGACATTCCGCTGATCATGAACGTGGGGGTGCGGGTATACAGGGGGACCGCCCTGGAGGAGACGGCCCGGCACGAGGGCCGCATCGCCCCCGATCACAACATGCTCACCCCCACCTACTACTTCTCGGATGACCTCGACGAGGGGCTCGCGGACAGGCTAGACGAGTACTCTCGGGACCGCCCCACTTGGACCACCTACTCCGCTCTCCTGCGCCGCACCCAGGAGGCGGCCGGGGGGTAGAGGCGGCCCCCGCGGGCGGCGAGCCATCCACCCACCGACGTCTTCCCAGCGAGACCGTTTCTCGTGCTAGAATTGGCGGAGAATGAACGACCTCCGCCTCGATGCTCGACGTGTTGGGATGGGTCTTCGACCCCCGCGCCTCGCGGTCCTGGTTGGCAGTGACTGCACGTGGGCTCATTGCGTCTACCTCATCGGCGCACTCACCCAGTTCTGGGGGGGCGCGGCCTGTGCCATTGTCCCCACTGACGGGCAGACCATTTCACCAGTCTTCTGGCGGCTCCTCAAGCGCCATGACCCTGACTGGATTGCACGCTATGCAGATACGGTCGCGGTATCGGATTGGCTCTGGTCCCAGCTGTCAAGCCGCCTTTCTCTCGCTCAGCCGCTGGGCGATCATATCGACATCATCTGGCCCGACAACGTCGGCTGGCCTCTCACCGGCATCCACCAGTGTCTCCCCGACAACGAGCCGACCCGGCCAGTGCGCCGCCTAGCAGTAAAGGGTGACCTACTGGTCCAGACTCTGGTCTATGCCTCAGCGGGGTACCTCCACGAGGGGGTGAGGGAGAGCCTCGAATCGGGTGGTGTGGAGGTCAACGAGGAGGAGATCGATCTCACGAGTGGGGCAGGCGGTCTGCTCCAATTGGTGGATGACTTGTGGATACCCCGCCATCGGCGGACGGATGCGGATCTTCCGCTCTGGCTGTCGTTGCGATATGTAGGCCCCTACACGACCGATCCCACGACGCGCCCGGCCATCGTGGCGGTGTGTGGTGACACGCTGGATGACTTCGCGGCGTTTTGGACGTTGCGTGCCCTTCGCGGCGCCTTCCTGAATCCGAATGTGTTCTGGGTCCCGAGGCTCCATGACGAGGACGGCAGCCAAGATGACCTCAAGCGGCTCTGGCGCTACGCGGCACACGCCTTGAGAGCACAGCTTCGAGAAGTGTACGGGGACAAGAGAGTTCTTGCCACCTCAGTATCGATGGCTCCTGATTTGCTCCACAACCTCGGCCCGCTCCTTGACAAGACACCGTTTGTCGGTGATGACGCCGCGACCGAGTCGGCCGTTGTTGACGCGAGCGACCTGGATCAACTATCGCCTTATGAGACCCATTACTGGGAGCTGAACAACAGCCCGAATGAGAACAGCGGCGTGGTGCAGTTTCTCGACGGTCAAGGACTGGCCATTCTGAACACGCCGGTTCCTAAGAAGGTGTCGGTCACGTTCGGCAGCCACATGCAGTGGATGGTAGATGTCGAAGTAGAGCGGCTTTGCGTCCCTGCCCGCCGGTCGCTCGCACCTCTGCTTATCGAGCCCTTGCCCGCAGGAGGGTACAGGGTCTCACGACAGGGCGTTGCCTACCAGTCGATCAAAGCGTTTCTGCAGCCCCATATGACCGTTGAATCCATGGTTGTCCGTCCCCGACTGAGGCTACCCACGGACTGGCAGGTGTTCAGAGCCCTGGCCGAGGACGCTAGTCTCACCCTGACTTTGTCCGACAAGGGGCGATTCGAGCGCGAGCTGATTCGCATGACCGGCGGGCTGGATGCGCTGGGCAGACAACTAAGGCACCCTCGCATCGTCCGCACGCTTCTACGCTTCACGGACGAAATCCGCAACAAGCAGGGCGTGACGGATGAAGGGGTAATGATAGAGAAGCGGCGCTATCTCGACCTGATTTCTCTGAACAAGCTATGGGATGGGCAGGAACATGAAGCGAGGACACTAGCTGACCACTACCTGCGGCACGGCCTTTTCCAGCGAGGACTGCTAATCAAATGCCCTAACTGCCTCAAGGCGGACTGGTACCGAGTCACCGACCTTTCAGACACGGTCACGTGCCACCGCTGCAGCCGCGAACATGTCTTTGCCGCCGACGCCGCAGTCTTCTTTCGCCTGGACGAGGTGGCCAGAGAGGCACTGAAGCAAGCGTCTCACATCCCGCTGCTGACACTAGACCACCTGCGCCGCCAGTCCAGACTGTCGTTTCTCCTCTGCACTGCCTGCGAGATCCGGAGGGATGACCACCAAGATGTCAAGCCCTGGCTGGAGGTGGACCTGCTCGCCGTCGCAGACGGTCAGTTGGTCGTTGGCGAGTCAAAGAGGGGCAGGAAGCTAGCAGGACCCGACAAGGAACAGCTTGGCAGGTACGTTGACCTGTGCCGCAGGCTCAGGACGGACACCTTCGTTATCAGCACCGACGCCGCCGAGTGGGGCAAGGGGAGTACCACGTTTCTGGACAAACTAGAATCGCAGCTAGCAGCCATGGACGTGGACCTTGTTAGGCTCACCGGCAGTGACATCGGGTGGCCGCTAGCGACCGGCGATCAGCCATCCGAACTCAGCTCTGCCCTGAATGACCAGGACGACATCGGGTAGCCCGCCTTCACTCCCCCTCCTCCCCCACCCCATACTCCCGTTCCAGCGCCTCGATCTCGGGCAGGCCCAGGAGTTCGGTCAGGTCGCGGAAGCTGAAGCGGGGCCCGCCCAGCGTCACCGTCTCCCGCTCGCGCAGCTCGATGAAGGCGCCGGGCAGCGCCCGGTAGACGACCGGAAGCGTCGCGCGGGCCAGCGTGCCGTTCTGCCCTAGACGATGGGCCGCAGGAACTCGCCGGGAGCGCTCACGCAGATCGCCACGACGTCCAACTGGCTCACCGGCTCCAGGTCACTCACCTGCGGGAACTCGGCGCTGTAGCCCCTCCAGGTCGGTGCCGGCTGCTGCGCCCACAGCGACACGAGGCTTTCCGAGGGCCTTACCTTAGCTGCGAGATCTGCGGGGCTCGTCTCGCCCGCGCCCGTCCACGTCGCGAACTGGCAAACGCCGGCCGTCAGCGGCAGGCACTCGGTCCCGCCCGGGCACTCGGGAAGGGGCATCGGCGCCGGTATGGGGCCGGGCACCGTCCCCGCGCCGAACTCGAAGGCGCCGATGTCAGGCGCGCTGCCCTCGAAGGGGAGGCCCACGTCGCGGCCGGCATCGATCGCTGGGCTGCCCTCTCGCAGATGGAAGTCGCCGTTCGCCGGATCGACGAACAGGGGAGCGCCCACGACGTAGTCGGTGCCGACCGGCTGACCCCCGCCCTGTCCCTGATAGAACAGATTGTGGGAGATGGTGCTGCTGGCAATGGAGTTGCCGGTGATGCTGCCTTGTCCGGTGAGGGCAACGACGTTGTTGGCGACGACCGTGCCTTCGACGTCATCCAGACGGATACCGTCGAGGGCAACCTGGTAGAAGACGTTGTTGTGGACGGAGTTGTCCGTCATCTGGCCCTCTCCCGTCCCGCTGTCCACGAGTTCGTCCCAGAAGGAGAGCCCATGCTCGTGGGCGTCCCAGACGACGTTCTGGTACACGTCGACGTTGGACAGCCGCCCCGTGCTCCGGTCACCCAGGTCGCCGACCGCGAGGAGGATGCCCGCGCCGTAGAACTGGCCGAACTGAGCGCCGAACGCAGGATGAGAGCTGCAGAGCGTGAGCTGGCCGCCAGCCCCGGCGAAGTAACCGCTGTGCCAGATGTCGTTGCGGTAGACCTTCACATTCTCGGCCTCGTTGATGTAGATGCCCAGACCGCAGGCCCGCTCCACGAAGTTGTCGTGGACCTCGCCGTTGGTGGAACTCTCCTTCACGTCGATGGCCTCTTTCAGCGTGTCGTGCACGTGGTTGTTCGCCACATCGAAACCGGAGACGGCCACCACAGAAAGCGACTCATGTGCGCCTGCGTGAGGCGCTCCTGTCTCGTCCCGCCACCCCTGCTGCGAGTCCCCGATGTCATTGCCGCGCACGGTGAGGTTCGAGGTCTGCCGGAAGAGGAGCCCGGCGTTGCCGGTCCCGTTCACCACGATGTTCTCGGCGACGATGTCGCTCCCGCCGACCACGTCGACGCCAGCGGCGATAGCGTTTTGCACCGTGACGTCACGCAGCGTGACGAAGCTGCTGTCCCGGATGCTCACCATCCCCGCTTCCTCGTCTTCCCCCCAGGTGACGTCGTTGATGCCGCAGGGGAAGCTCGGACAGCCGCCATCGAAGATGGCCGTGTCTCGCGACTCGCCGCGGATGACGATAGGGCTGCCAGCCTGCCCGGCGAGCCCGTTTGCCGCCAAGCGCTCTGTGTAGGTCCCAGCCTTGATGGCCAGTGTATCGCCCGGAGTCAGGCGACCAAGGGCCGTCGCGAAGGAACAGAAGGGCGTCTGGCCGTCACCCGGTCCGGTGTCGCTACAACCGGCCTGCCCGACGTAGTAAGTCGATCCGTTGGCCGCGAGCGCACCGTCGGAGGCCCCACGCATCGGCAATCGGGCCGCCCCCGCCGCGAGGGCAGCCGCAGCACCCAGCACGAGGAGCAGTGTCGCCGGTGTTCTCCACATCATTTGCCTTCCTCTCTCACTCCAAAGCCGGGACACCCGATGGTCAGTTTGCTGGACATGGCCGCTCTAGCCTGCGGACTGGCGAGCAGCGGGCGTCCTGTCGCGCCGTACCAATCGTATCCGCCAGAAGATTGGCGTCGCAGAAGAGAAAGCAGCCAGGCATTACTATCGACGCGTGCGGACGAGGGTGTCAAGGGCCCGCGGGCCCGCCCAGGGTCACTACCGCTCCCATGTCCCCCCGTCGCCTTGACACTGCCCGGCTCGCCAGGGATGATGTGCGGGCCATCCGCCCCACGGTCCCGATGGCCCCGGCCGCCCTCTGGGGGGAGCACCCACCTCATGCCGCCTTCTTCTTCTTCGCACCCGGCCTCCAAGAGCCCGGGCCTGCCCGCTCAGGCCCTCTTCGAGCCTGAGTCCGTCGCCGTCGTCGGCGTCCCCCGCGGCCCCCGGCCCGGCCAGCTCTTCCTCCAGGCCCTCCTCAACCCCGGCTACCGAGGCCGCATCTACCCCGTCAACCCCAACGCCGAGGAGATCCTGGGCCTGCGCTGCTACCCGTCGGTGACGAGCCTGCCGGAGGCGGTGGACCTGGCGATCATCGTCGTGCCCGCGGCGGTGGCGGCCTCCGTCGTCGCGGACTGCGGCGAGCGGGGCGGGAAGGCGGCGGTCGTCTTCACGGCCGGCTTCTCGGAGCTGGGCACGGACGAGGGCCGCGCCCGCGAGGCCGAGCTGCTGGCCGTGGCCCGTCGCGGCGGCGTCCGGCTCGTCGGGCCGAACTGCATGGGCGTCTACGTCCCGAAGACCGGCCTGGGCAGCTTCCCCGGCCTCCCCTCCGAGCAGGGGCCCATCGCCTTCGTGTCGCAGAGCGGCTCCCTGACCAACCAGATCGTCTGGAACGGCCTGCCGCGCGGTCTGGCCTACAGCAAGGTGATCAGCGTCGGCAACCAGGCCGACCTGGAGACCTCGGACTTCCTGGAGTACCTGGCTAGCGACCCCGAGACCGACATCATCTCCGCCTACGTCGAGGGCGCGAAGGACGGCCGGTGCCTGCGGCAGGCCCTGGTCGAGGCGGGCCGGCGCAAGCACGTCGTCGTCTGGAAGGTGGGCCGGACCCGGAGCGGCGCGCGGGCGGCCAGCTCGCACACGGGCGCCCTGGCCGGCGAAGCCGAGGTGTGGTCGGGGCTGCTGCGACAGGCCAGCGCGCTACAGGTGCGCGACTTCGAGGAGATGCTCGACCTACTGGTGGCGTTGCGCTACGTCGGTCGCCCGACCGGGCGGCGGGTCGCCATCGTCACGGGGCCGGGCGGGCCGGCGGTCTCCGCCGCCGACGCCTGCGAGGAGGCGGGGCTGGAATTGGCCGACCTGTCAGAGGAGACTCGCGAGCGGCTGCGCGGCGTCGTCGGTGGCGCCGGGACGAGCGTACGCAACCCGGTGGACGTCGGACTGGTCATCGGGGGCGTCGGGGAGATGTACCAGCGGGCCGTCGAGGCGACGATCGTCGACCCCGGCGTGGACGCCGTCGTCGTTATCGGGGGCTTCGCGCGCGGCGGCGGCGAGGACACGCACGACGAGGCGATGGCCGAGATGTCGCGCCGTACGGGCAAACCGCTTCTCGACGTGTCGTTCGTGGCCGGCGCTCCGAGCGCTGAGCGCACCCTGGCGCGGGAGGGCATCGGCAGCTTCCCCAGCGCCGAACGCGCCCTCCAAGCCTACGCCCGCGTCCGTCGGGAGAACGACTAGGCAGTGCCTTCCCTAGTGAGATCGCCGAGGGCCGGAGCCTCGTGGCGGCGCCCCGACCTCGCGGCCGACTGGTAGCACCAGCCCGACCAATTGGGGCGTGGGATGGGACTCTATCCGCGGTAGATCCGCGATGCCACCAATTGCCGCGCGACCGTTGGACGCCTATAATGCAGCCGATGTCTACCGTGGATTTGTCATACCTGGCTCTGCTTGAGCTAATCGCACCGTATCAGCCAAAGGCCCGTACTGAGTCACGCGCCTTTCTAGCCTGGTACTTGGAGAACGTGTATCGCTTGGACCAGATGGCAGCCCAGGACACCGTTTGCGACGGCCCGGACGATAAGGGCGTGGATGGGATCTACGTCGACGACATTGGGAGCCGTCTCGACGTGTTCCAGGCGAGGACCGTCCAAAGCGATGACAAGGCCGTCGGCGACACGCAGATCAAGGAATTCGCAGGGACCCTCACCCAGTTTGCGACGCCCGAGTCAATCCAAGAGATCCAACAAGCCACCACCAACCGCGAACTTAGAAGCCTCCTGGAAAGGAATTCAATCGCTCAGCGGGTCGGCGAGGGGTACGACGTGAGAGGGGTATTCGTCACAAATGCCCTCACGGATCCGAGTGCCACTAAGTACATAGAGAACACGGGAGCCAACATCGTCGTTAGAGATCGCAGGTATATTCAGGGTGCGTATGTCCCTGCAGGGCACGCTCCGCTCGCGCGCGCCTCTTTCACGCTCCATGTGTTCGGCTTCGACGTGGCTGACTACAAGGTCGGGCAGGCGAGGGTAATCGTAGCCCCGCTGTTGGCCAGCGAGCTCATCAGCATGGAGGGCGTCCAATCGGGGGACATCTTCGACTACAACGTCCGGCAGTACCTGGGACGGACCAACGTGAACAAAGACATCGAGAAGAGCGTGCGTGATCCGAGTGAGCACCAGAGCTTTCTTCTCTACCACAACGGCATCACAGTCGTAGCCGAGTCAGTGGATACCACGCGAGACGGCCAGATAACGATCGCGGACTACGTTGTCGTCAACGGATGCCAAAGTGTGTCGGTGTTCTGGGAGCGCCAGAGTGACCTGTCGGACGACCTGAGAATCCTTGGGAGGATCATCCAGTTGGACCGGTCTTCGCAATTGATGCACGCGATTACTCATCATAGCAATAATCAGAACGGCATCAAGCCGCGCGACTTCCAGTCCAACAATCCCATTCAGCTGCGGCTGCGTAACGAGTTCGCCGAAAGGTTCCCCGACGAGGTGTTCTACCAAATCAGCCGGGGGGAGGAATCCCAGCTCCCGGCTGTTATCGACAACGAACTGGCGGCAAGAATACTGCTGGCGTTCGATCTCCGGGCACCATGGACGTCGCACCAGACGTACAAACTCTTCGATGAGTTGCATTCGGCAATCTTCGCGCGGCCAGAAGTGACGGCCGACAGGATACTGGCGCTGCACAGCATTTATCAGGTGGTGGAGGACGCATTGGGGGAGCTGGACAATAAGCTGTTGGCCACATACACGCTGACCAGATTCTTCCTGGTGTTCCTCATCCGTGAGGCCCTTGACACCGATCCGTTAGGGCAAAAATTCATCGCGGCCCCAGCTTCAGTCGTGAGCACGGCTGATGACCGCTCGAGGCTCAAGCACTGCGTGGGGGAGATTCTCCGGGATCTAATCGTAGATCTCAATGCGGAGGTTCAGGATAGAGAGGAATCGGGGAAACCATTCGATTTCAAGAGGGATCTCAAGAGCGAATCGGCTGTTCGCGAACTTGCGCGTGACATTGAGACCAGCTACGTCAAGGCCGTTCGCAGGGGTCGCGCGCCCTCCTTCACCGACCTGTGGCGTGAGCCTCGGGATAGCTCTGAGGGTCCGCTTCCTTGACGCTCCCCGTATTGCGGGTGGATGTGTTGGGTCGCAGTTATTCAACCCGTGTCTGCCACCGGTAGATCCTGGGCCGTCTGACTGTCACACCGCGGCTTCGCTGGGTGGTGGAACGTTGGAGCGCCATTTCGGTGGGCCCCGGTCGTTTCGCTCCTAGCCCAGGCAGCTGACTGCGTCACCCCTCCAGATACCCGCGGGGCCTGCTCGGCTCACAGCTACGCCGCGGCGGGTCCGGCAATTCGCTACTGGGTCGCAGCGTTCCCGCCCGCTGGCGGACCTCACTCCTCCTGATGGGCCTCCTCCTCCTGGCGCTCCAGCCCCCGCAACCTGGCGCAGGCCAAGCACTGCCGTCAGGGCCACGGAAGCTGAAGGCCACCCGCCCAGGGTCACCATCCCACGCTGGCTTCAGACCCGCCCGGCCCCCAGGTGCAGCTTCATATCGACTGGGACGTGTGCTTTCGGCCCTCTCGTCGTATTATGGCGCTGGCCAAACGCCGGACCAGCCAGCGCAGCACAGTGGACGGGGAGCACGCCATGCCTGAGAAGCCAGTCGACTACAGCACCCGAGGCGCCCTGGCCTTCGTCACCCTGAACCGCCCCGAGCGCCTGAACGCCATCAACCGCGAGCTGACGGCGGCCCTCGAGGAGTCGGTCCGGCAGGCCAACCGCGACCCGGAGGCGCGGGTGATCATCCTCCGCGGCGCCGGTCGCGCCTTCTGCGCCGGCTACGACCTCCAGATGGCACCCCAGGCCGAGCAGACGGTCCAGGAGCGGACCGGCGGCTGGGACCCCGTGCTGGACTTCCGGGGCATGTCGGAGAACGTGCGCGCCTTCATGAGCCTGTGGGAGTCGCGGAAGCCGGTGATCGCCCAGGTGCACGGCTGGTGCGTCGGCGGCGGCACGGACATGGTGCTCTGCTCCGCCCTCATCTTCATGGCCGAGGACGCCCGCATCGGCTACCCTCCCTCGCGCGTCTGGGGCACGCCGACGACCTGCATGTGGGTGTACCGGCTGGGCCTGGAGCACGCGAAACGCATCATGCTCACCGGCGAGGCGCTCGATGGGCGCGAAGCGGAGCGCGTGGGGCTCGCCTCGCGCTCCGTCCCCGCCGACCGCCTGGCGCAGGAGGTGGAGTCGTTCGCCGAGAAGCTGGCGACGACGCCGACCAACCAGCTCGTGATGAACAAGCTGCTCGTCAACCAGGCGTACGAGAACATGGGGCTGCGGACCACGCAGATGCTGGGGACGTTCCTGGACGGCATCGCCCGCCACACGCCCGAGGGGCTGGCTTGGCGCGACCTGGCGCTGCGCGAGGGCTTCCCGGAGGCAGTGCGCCGCCGCGACGCCCCCTGGGGCGACTACAGCGCCCGCCCGCGAGAGTAGTCGGGACGGCAACGGCCGTCCCCACCGATCCGTCACCGCTCAGATAGGAGGCAACGCTCATGGTAGATTTCGCACTGCCGGAAGAGGTCGAGAAGATCCGCGACATGACGCGGGAGTTCGCCCGCCAGGAGGTGCGACCGGCGGGGATCGCGCTCGACAAGATCCCGGACCCCGAGGAGGCGTACAGAAGCGACACGATGCGCCGCGTCCTGTCGATGGCCTACGAGATCGGCTATCACAAGATGGGCCTCCCAAAGGAAGTCGGCGGCCTGGGCGCGCCCCCGATGACCGGCACGATCGTCCAGGAGGAACTGGCGGCGGGCGACGCCGGTATCGCCAGTCACCTCCTTGTGGCGCCCATGATCGCCGGGCGGGCCGCCATGGCGGCCGCGACGCCTGACCCGCACCCGTTCTACAAAGAGTACCTGGACGCCTACGTCAACGATACGAAGGGCGAGCACAGCGGCGCCTGGGCCATCACGGAGCCGGAGCACGGCTCGGACCTCTTCGAGTTCGGTCAGCCGGACATCCACATGGACACGACGGCCGTCAAGGACGGCGACAGCTACGTCGTCAACGGCCACAAGTCGGCCTTCGTCAGCAACGGCTGGATGGCCGATGGGTATCTCCTGATGGTGAACCTGGACCCCAGCCAGGGCATGGAGGGCACCGCGACCTTCGCCATCCCCGGCGACCTGCCGGGAATCACGCGCGGCAAGCCGCTTGACAAGCTGGGGACTCGCGCCCTCAACCAGTGCG
>DAOULP010000035.1:0-19833 GCA_034420175.1 Dehalococcoidia bacterium
GGATGAGGGGAAAACCCAGGGCCAGCCCCACGAAGCCAGCGAGCTTGACGTCTCCCAGGCCCAGGCCCCCGCGGGAGACGACGGCTGCCGCCAGGAAGAGCCCAGTGGCCAACGCTCCTCCGATCCAGGCCTGTGTGAGATCGCCGTGGGGCATGAAGACGGCGACCAGGATGGCTCCCGCGGCTGCCGGGTAGGTGACGACGTTGGGGACCCGGAAGGCCATCAAGTCGGTGGCCGCGCAGGCGATGAGGACGACGGCGTAGGCCGATACTACGGCGGCCTGCTCCGGCTCCCCGTAGCGTGCGCTGGCGGCCCCAAAGGAGGCCGCGGCAGCCGCCATCAGGGCTGGCCGCCGCCAGATAGGCCCCTCACCGATGAAGGCGGCGACCCGTGCCTGGCCGGCTTCGCCGGGGGAGAGGGCCAGAGGGCGAGCATCCTCGGCCTCCGGTTCATCCTCGGGGGCCGACGCGGCGAGCAGCGCTACCAGGGGGTCCAGGAGGAACCCCGCTGCTGCTCCTAGCAACGCGAAAATGACGACCTGCATGTCTAGAGCGCCCTGTCTACTGTTCCTATTGTCGGCCGGAAGACCTCTGAGGAGAAGGCGTCGATGCCCGCGAACGTGGTGCGCGAACCCCCGCAAGTGGCTGGTGTGGTTCCTGAGATCTCAGGCTGGTTGCTCGCCCGACAGGCTCGGCGGGCAGTCCGGCGCGCGCCGGGCTGAGGGTTCGGGTAGTACCAGTCCCTGGGCCTCCGGACGGATGAGGCCGGGTCCCCCGGCCCGGCCTTTTCATTTGGTGTTGCCCCCGCCATCGACACAACTCATGCGGCGGGCTCGCTCCATCTCCATCGGACCTGGCCGTCTTCTACCTGTGAGACCAGCAACCCTTCGGCCTCCAGCCGCGTCACCTGCTCTGCAACCTGGTTGAGCGGCAGCGGAAGACGCTCCGCCAGCCTGATCGCCAAATCCTTGCCCGCGCTCTCCGCCAGTGGCAGTGGCCCGAGGCTCTCGATGCTAGCGCTCTTCAGGAGGCCCCAGACGAAGCGCCGAGCACTTCTCAGCCTGATGTCCTGCATCGCCGCGTCGTTGAACTTGCCTCTTCGCGCGTCGGTCTTCTGATAGCCGTGGTAGCGCCTTATGTCACCGTAGTGCTGCCGTAGGGCTTCCGTCACCTCCGCCGGGCCGGCGTCTGGGGTAGCGGTGACCGATCGATTGGCATCGTACTTGGACCAGTCATCGGTGAGGACCGTGATGCCGTATTCGTCGGCGTTGTCTCTCACCTCGGTTCCGGGGAAGGGAGCCAGCACATGGAAGGTGTAGGGGACACCCAGTTGTCTGGCGAGGCTGTAGGTACGCCTCATGGTGTCCTTGGTCTCGCCGGGCAGCCCCAGGATGAAGGATGCGAAGGCCGTCATTCCCGCCTCTCTTGTCAGGGCGACCGCCTCCTTCACCTTGTCCAGGGTGATCTTCTTCTTGACGCTGTCCAGTATCTCCTGGTTCCCGGACTCAACGCCGAAGACAAGTTCGAAGCAGCCTGCCTGCTTCATCGTTCTCAGGAGTTCCCTGTTGACCGTGTCCACCCTGGAGAAGGCGCCCCACCTGATGTGCAGACCCCTGTCCACTATCTCGTCGCAGATGGCATGTACGTGCGGATGGTTCAGGGTGAGAAGATCATCGTCAATGTGGATCTCCTTGAACCCCAGCTCCTGGACGAGTTGCATCTCGTCCACCACGAGCTTTGGGTTGCGCAGTCGAACCCTCCTGCCCACCATCCGATGTCCGAGGCAGAAGATGCAGTTGAAGGGGCAGCCTCTGCCAGTGATCAGGTTGCCTCCAGCGCTGAACGCTCGGTACTTGGACAGGGGGAAAAGGTGCCTGGCCGGAAGCGGAAGCTCGTCCAGGTTCTCGATCCAGGGCCGGTCGGCGGTCGTCACCATGCCGTCCCCGTCCCTGAAGACGACCCCCTCGATCCTTGGGAGCTTCTTGCCGTTGACGATGTCGAGCATCGTGTATTCCCCCTCCCCCCGCACGACAACGTCAATCCAGGGAGCCTCCTTGAGCGTCTGCTCGGCACGGAAGGTCACGTGGGGGCCGCCGATCACCGTGATGGCGTTCTCGTCGAATTCCTTGCACACCCTGAGCATGGCGGAGGATGTGGGGTAGTTCATGGTCACTGTGGTCATCCCCACGACCTCTGGCCTGAACTCCTCCATACACCGGTGAAGCTTCTCCTCCGAATACCGGCTCACCAAGAAATCGAGGACTCTGACCTCGACCCCGTGCCTTTCCAGCACAGCCGCGATGTAGCTCAAGCCAAGGGGCATGATGGGCCACTCTGTAAGAGGGTAGGGAGGGTTTATGAGAAGGGTGCGCATACTATGCGTCTCCTTGGGCAGACTCCCATCGAGCAGCGGCTGACAAGTTCCCTGTTTCGAAGAGGGCTGCTAGCCCTCATAGCGTCTCAGGACGAGGCAGGCGTTCTGCCCCCCCATTCCGAAGGAATTGGAGATGCAGACGTCCACCTTGTGGGGGCGGGCTTCGTTTGGGACGTAGTCCAGATCGCACTCGGGGTCCGGGGTGTGGTAATTGATGGTGGGAGGCAGGATCTGGTCGCGGATCGTGAGGACGGCCGCCGCGGCCTCCACAGCGCCGGCGGCAGCGGCCAGGTGCCCTATCATCGACTTGTTGGAGCTGGCGGGGATGCGGTAGGCGAGATCGCCGAAGACCTTCTTGATGGCCGCTGTCTCTGTCTTGTCGTTGAGCTCGGTGGAAGTGCCGTGGGCGTTGATGTAGCCGACGTCGCGGGGGGCGAGCTCGGCGTCTTGGAGGGCACGGGTCATCGCCCGGGCCTGGCCCTCGACGTCGGGGGCCGTCTCGTCGCTGGCGTCGAAGGTCCAGCCGGCGCCCGCGACCTCGGCGAGGATCGTTGCGTCGCGACGCTGGGCGTACTCCTCAGACTCCATGACCAGCACGGCGGCTCCCTCGCCCATGACGAATCCGTCGCGCTCGGCGTCGAAGGGGCGGGACGCCCCCTGGGGGTCGTCGTTGCGCCGCGAGAGAGCGCCCACGATGGCCATGGCGGCCATAGAAACCGGCGCGACCGCGGCCTCGCAGCCGCCGGCCAGCACCACTTCGGCATGTCCCAGGCGAATAAGGTTGAGGGCGTGGCCAATGGCGTCGGCGCCGGACGCGCAGGCGCTGTTTATCGTCGTGTTGGGCCCGCGCGCTCCCAGGGCGAGGCCGACGCGCACGCCGGCCATGTGAGCGCCGTTGCGTGGAACCGTCAGCGGATCGACGCGGTTTGGGCCGCGCTCCTGGAGGACACGTTCCTGACTGCCGATTCCCATCAGGCTGCCGCTGCTGGCCATGACAATCCCGATCAGGTCGCGCGTGGACTCGTCGATGGTGAGGCCCGCCGAATCGAGTGCCTGCCGGGCGGCAGCCGTCCCCAACTGAGCGAAGCGTCCGCTGCGTCGGGCCAGCTTGTGGTCCATCCAGCAGCGGGGATCGAAGTCCTTCACCTCGGCGGCGATGCGCGACAGGAAGTTCGTGGCGTCGAAGAGGGTAACGGGGCCTACGCCGGAGCGGCCTGACAGGAGTGACTGCCAGTGCGACTCAGCGTCCAGCCCCAGGGGCGTGACTGCCCCCAGGCCGGTGACCACTACCCGTCGCAGGGTGCGCAATCGCTCCCTCCCGTTGGGCCAAGCACGTGCCTGTGTTTGCGGCAGAACCCGGGGCTTGCGGCTAGACGGCTGGCCCAGGGCCTTCCCGTTTGTAACCTATGGCGTGACTGGCGGTCAACCGTCGGACGGTCCGGCCGGCATCTCGATCGCCGCGACCTCGCTCAGGCTGTCCACCACCGAGTCGGCGGCCGCCAGCTCCTGACGGCGGTGCGTGGTCGCCACGGCCAGGCTGCACATGCCGGCGCGGCGCGCGGCTTCGATGCCGCCGGGCGCGTCCTCGATAACGAGACAGCGTTCCGGGGCCACGCTCAGCATACGGGCCGCCAGCAGGAATCCCTCAGGGTCAGGCTTCCCCTGCGAGACGTCCTCCGCCGCCACGATGGCATCGAAGTTGCCGGCAAGCCCGGCGCTTTCCAGCACGAGGTCGATGTTGGCCCGAGGGGTCGAGGTAACCACGGCCATGCGGCGGCCCGCCTCACGCGCCCGTCGAACCAGCTCGACCGCGCCGGGCAGCGGCCTCACCCGACCGGCGGCTTGCTCGCGGAAGAAGGCCTCCTTGCGGTAGGAGAGGCGCTCGATCTCCCCGGCCGGCGTGTCCCCGAGAAGGTCCCGCAGGATGAGGTCGTTTCGCAGGCCGAAGGTGGCGCGGAACTCCTCCTCGGTGAGGCTTCGACCCAGCTCGCTGAGAAGCCTCCGCCAGGCCCGGAAGTGGAGATCGGCGGTGTCTACAAGGACGCCGTCCATGTCCCAGAGGATAGCCTCGATCACGGTTCCCTAGCCTTGACGAGCCTCGGCGAAGGCCTCGCCCACGATACGCCAGACCTCGTCCGGGCGGGCGCAGCGAATCGACATGCTGGCTGTGCCCTCGTAGCTCCAAGCGGCGAGGTGGGTGGCTCCGAGATCGGCTGCCACGCGCAGTCCCAGACGCAGCTCTTCCTCGCGACCCTCGGGCACACTGAAGGCCTGCACCCAGATCTGGCACTGCCGGTCGTGTCGTTGCGCGGCCTCTACGGCGGCCGTCGTGAAGGCACGCGTGAAAGGCTCCGGCTCGCCGCCGAAGAGGTACCAGTAGGGGTCGGTGCCAAAGATGTCTAGGTCTGGGATTGAGGCGGCATCATCCCAGTTTCTCACCCCGAGGTCGATCAGTGGGCTCGCCACCTCGTTCGGCTTGAGACCCGTGGCCTGGGCCCATCGCTCCCGGATACGACGGTCGACCTCCGGCAACCCTACCGCCTCGAGGTCGGTGGGCACCAAGCAGAGGGCGTTGCGAAGCCCCAATCGCTTGCCTTCTCGGCATAGCTCGCTCAGAAGCTCGAGGAGGGAGGATTCCCGGAAGGAGCGCGCCTCGTCGTCCAGGGCGGGCGGTAGGTCACGACCGGTGGAGGCGCGGAAGCGGTCCTGGCAGTGCTCGCAGTGGCAGGCCCAGGCGCCGCTCAGGTCGCGCTGCCAGGGGCCGTAGTAGAAGTGGGGCTCGTCCCAGAAGAGGACGTCGCCGCCCGTGTCCGCTGCCGCCTTCACCCAGTCGTGCAGGAAGCGGCGGGTCTCGGGATGATTCGGGCAGCCGACCGGCACGCGGCGACCATCGGAGAGTGTTTGCCAGGCCTCCGGGTGGTCGCTGGGGAACCGTGAGATGGCCTCGCCGCTGAAGATGCGCGTTACCCCCCAGGGGTCCAGCCATGCCTCAAGGCCCGCCTGGTGCGTGGCCTCGACGATATCGCGCATGGCCTCCGGGTAGTAGAGGAGGTCCGTCTCGGTGAGGCAATGGACTACGTAGGTGCAGTGGTGCGCTTTCATGTCCTCGATGTCGGAGCGGACATGGCGCAGAGTTCGGCCGCTGAAGTAGGCGACCCCGGTCTCCATGAGGCACCTCCGTCTGCGCTGTTGAAGGGGAAGGGTGGCAGCCCACCGTCCGGCGAACCGCACTTCGGTTGAAGTCGACGCCCTTCCATGCTCTAGGGCATGCAGTAGCCGCCGTTGACGCTCAGGACCTGGCCGGTGATCCACTCGGCGCGGTCTGAGGCCAGGAAGACGACGGCGTTGGCGATGTCTTGGGGCTGCCCCAGCCGCTGCAGGCCTCTGTAGAGCGGGTACAGACGGTTGACGGCGTCGAGGCGGGCGCGACCATCGTCGCTCGTGCGTGCATCCTCCCACAAGCTGGCCGTAGCCTCCGTCTCCGTCGTGCCGGGCGAGACGCAGTTGACCGTGATGCGATACCGTCCCGTCTCCTTGGCAAGTGCCTTGGCGAAGCCGATGACGCCGGCCTTGGCCATGGAGTACGTAACCAGGCGGGGCTCGCCCATACGGCCCGCATCCGAGACGATGTTCACTATTCGGCCCCAGTTCTGCTCCGACATGTGGTTCACGACCGCCCGCGAGCAGTTCAGGGTGCCGTAGGTGATGAGGTTCATCACCCGGTCCCAATCCCCCCGCTCCAGGCGGCCGAAGTAAGGGCCTCCGAAGACCTCCCCCGTCTCCACCACCTCGACGGCCAGGCCGGCGTTGTTCACCAGCACGTGAATCGTTCCCAGCTCGCCGACTACGCGGGAGACCATGTCCGTCACCTGCTTCCCGTCCGTCAGGTCGGCGACTGCGGCGATGGCCTCTCCGCCGCTGGCCTTGACCTCGGCTGCCACGGCCTCGGCCCGGTCTTGGAAGAGGTCGTTGACGGCAACCTTCGCTCCTTCCTCCGCGAGCGTGAGAGCGACAGCGCGGCCGATGCCACGACCGGCTCCCGTGACGATGGCTACCTTGTCCTTGAGTCCCAGGTCCATGACGTCAATCCTCCCCTGCTCGGCCCCGCTTGGCACCGGGGCCGGTGACTCGCGCTTCGGGACGTGAGTGACGCACACTCAACCAGAGCCCATCATAGGGCAGAGGCCAATCGTGGCGCCATCCCTGACACGGCGACGGGGGAGCGAGGTGAGCGTGTCGCGCGCCAGCTATGGCAGGGGTGCTCTGCTTAGGTTTGCTACAGCGTTGCCGGCGATGGGCGGGACACCGGCGGCCGACGGTCAGCGCAAGGGAGTGGTCCCAAAGGCCGGCGGGCCGGCCCGCCCGTACGGTGGAATCCGGGGTGGTGTCAATCCGTCAGAGCGCCGCCGTCGCGTCTGGAGGGGTCGGGGGGAGGCCGGCCTGGTGTGCGGGTTCGTAGCCGATCTCGGGTGTCTCCCAGCGACGGGTGGGCGCCGCCTTCTCCATCTTCGCCTGTGTCAGGGCGCTGGTGGCGGCGGCGATCAGTTCGCGCGTCGTCGTCCCGTCTTCCGGATAGCAAACGATCGCCGCGCTCGCCGTGACGGGCTCGGGGGAGCCGGAGCCGCTGAAGACGGTGACCTGACGCAGCCGGGCCATCAGGCTGGCGGTAACGGAGACGGCAGCAGCGCGGTTCACCTCGGGTAGCATCAGGGCGAAGTCGTCGTTGTCGATTCGGGCCACCACGTCGGGCTCCGTCAGCGACTCCGCGAGGACCATCCCTACCGACCGCAGAAGCCGGTCGCCGAGGGATGGGCCGTAGTTTTCGTTGAAGGCCGCGAAGCCATCGATGTCTAGAAAGACGATGGAGAAGGGCCGGTGGTAGCGCTCGGCCCGAGCTATCTCACGTTCCATGGCCTCCGTGAAGTGGCGGCGGTTGTGGAGCCAGGTCACCCGGTCCACCTCGCCGAACCGCCCCATTTCCTCCAAGTCGATAAGGTTCTTCAAGGCCAGGGTCGCGTGGCCCGTCAGCAGCTCCAAGAGCTCCTGATCGAACTCCTGCTCCGCGATCATGAAGACGAGCAGCCCCAAGGGTTCGCCGTCCATCAGCATGGGGGCCAGGACGACGTGCTTGGGCTCGAGCGCCTGCTCGGCCGCCTCGCTGGCCGGCCTGCCCACCACGTCCTCCAGCAGGTCAGCGAGACTGGCCGTGGCCTCCACCTCGCCGCTTTCGAGGACGCTTCGTCGCGGGCCGTGGCCTGACAAGGGGAACTCCAGCTCCCAGGCCTCAATCCCAAGTGCAGCACTGAGCGTATCCAGGGCCGGGATGATGTTTCCCTCCAGCGGCTTGGCGTGGAGAACCTCGCGCCTCTTGTCAAGGAGCAAGGGGTAGACAATCGAGGCGCCCGTCACCTGAGGCCCTTTCTCGGCGAGCGTGGACAGCATCTCCTCCATGGTGCCAGCGCTGTGGAGAAGCAGCGACAGCACAATGACTTGCCGCTGGCGGTCGAAGGCCTGACGGGTGGGAGCTGGGATGGTCTCGGGCAGGTGGCCATCCGGTTGCCCTAGTGCACCGTCGCCGCGATCGCCGCCGGACTCACGACGGGTCGCGTACTTGGACCACCATTCCGCTATGCGCATCGCCGGAGCTTCTCCTCACCTGCGGCCTTTCCAGTGATGGATCATTGGCCTTCGTGGGCCGCTGGATTGTCGCCCATTCGTACTAGGAACGAAGAACCGTCGCCGGACACAACCCGGCAGGGCTTGTCGGTGATTGCTGCGATGGCCTCTTGAAGGGCCGAAGCGTCCACCTCGGTGGCGCAGTCCATGGAGACCACGGCGACGCCGTTGGTGTAGCTCCTCAATGACAGCTCCCGGACTCCCTCGATCTGCCCCAGCGCCCGGTGCAGGGGCGCGAGCTTCACCCTCGTTCCCACCTCCTCCACCGTGACCGAGCAGGAATAGGAGCCGCCAATATCCAAGACGGGGGCGTCCGGCTCGGGCGGAAGAGGGCTGCCTGTGCTGCCCGGTATGTCTGTTGCTTCCTCTAGGTCAGATGGTTTCGCGTCCGGCTCGAGGACCGCCTCAGGGACCGCCGGCGCCACTGGCCGGAGCCGGGCTACCTCTGCCAGTGGTCCCCCGCGTTCGGAGGTGGCGCCGGCCAGCGCTTCCGGCCAGTCGATGTCCCCCAGGGCCTTGTCCAGCTCTCCCAAGCTGCGCCAGAGCGGGGCCATCTCCTGCACTGTCGCTCGCAGGAGGCCGACGGCCGCCGTCGCCTCGTCGACGCTCTCCTTGACGGACATCAGCGTTTCGCGCCACGTGGCCAAGGCGATGGCCAGGCGTTCCGGCTCGGCCATGGGGTCGGCCGTTGAATCTGTCTGTGGGGTCGGTGTTCTCCTCACGCCAGCGTCCCCAACTAGCTTCAAGGGGGCGTGCCTAGCCCCGGCCGGAGCAAGGGCTCCCCTTGGGATATTCGGCATACGGGGGCGAAACGAACACCGCGTCGTAGGGTCGCGGGCGTTCGTTGGAGTCAGTATCCGTGGCTCGGAACGTTGAGTTCTTGGAAGCGGCAGCCTAATCACTCGCCTGTGCTAGAATGTCCCCTGGCCCCCTGCGGTTGTGCCGCTCAGAGTTCCCTCGCGAGATGATCCCCTCTTTCCGCGCCCTGATGGCGTTGAGGGCTGGGTAGAACCGTGAGAGTCCAGTTTCCCGTCGGGGCGATATGCCGGTCTGTGGTACCCCTTGCCCGCGGCGGGTTCACGCTCCTCTTCGCCGCCTGGGTTGGGTACTACGTCATCAGTGGCAGTCCCCACTTGAGCCTTCGCGTGTTCGGGCCGACTGTGACCCTCCACGCGTTGACGGCGGCCGCGGTCATTCTCTATCTGCTCTTCCTCTCCTTTCGCCGTCGACTTCCCGGGCCGACCTTCCTGGACTGGCCGGTGTTGGCAGTTCTCCTGGCCTACGGTGCTGCTACGGCTGCCTCCATCAACTGGCGCGTGAGCCTCGAGGCGACCCTGACTGTGGCGATGGCGGTCCTCGTGTTCTGCATCGCCGCGGATCGCGATCTGCTGAACGCCCGACAGGTGCTGCAGGCCTTCCTGCTGGTGATGGCGGCGGCAGCCGCGTATGCCCTCTTCGAGGTGGGGCGCGACTACTGGGACTGGGTGCAACTGGCTCGGGCTGTGGAGCCGTCCTGGGGTCCCCGCGACCTGCTGCCACCCACTGTGCCGCGGGTCCACGGCGTCGGCGACCACGAGAACATGCTGGCCGTGGCGCTCACCCTGGCAGTTCCGTTTTACGTCCTGGGGCTCCTGGTGCCCGGGCGCTGGTTTGTGCGGCTGGCATCGGCGGGAGGGCTTGTTCTGTTGGTGGTCGCGCTGTTCTTCACACTGTCGCGCGCCGGCTGGGTTGCGGCTGCCGTGGCCGCCGCCCTTTGCGTTGCAGGATGGGGCCTGGTCGCGCGCCCGGACCTGGTGGGCGCCCTCCGCCTGGAAGCGATAGGGCGGCGCGGTGCCAGGCTCGTTCTTCTCGGGATAGGGTTGGTGGCGACACTGGCGGTCTTGACGGTGGTGCTAGTGCTCGCCACCAGGTGGGAGTCCCGCCCCGAATGGCTGTTCCGTGGCTCCCTTTCGCCGCGTCTGGACGCCATGGCTGCCGGCGGAGAGATGTTTCGCGATCGGCCGTTGCTGGGGACGGGCCCCGCCACATATGGCTTCATGTACGCCCAGTACAGTGGGGACTACCCCGTGCATGCCGTGCACTCGCACAACGGCTACCTTCAGGCCGCTGACGATCTGGGCCTAGCCGGTGTTGGCGTGATGCTCGTTGTCGCTGTCGCGGCCGGGGCTGGCCTCTGGCGAGGCTACCGACGCGCCCCGCCTGAGAAGCGGCTGCTGCTGGTGGCCTGCGTGGCCGCCACAACCGGCTTCCTGGTGCACAGCCTGGCGGACGCCCCCAACTTATCGAAGACTGCCCTGGTGCCTCTCGCCATAGTGCTCGCCCTGATGGTGAGGGCGGCCCAAGACGGGATCGCTGGTGGGTCGGACGGCGACCCGAGGTCAGAAGAAGACCGCGCGCGGGCGCGACCGATGTTGTGGGCTGCCCTGCGCCTCGCCCGTGTGCTGCCGCCCGTCACGGTGCTGGTTGCTCTCGTGGCCGTTCTCTACTTCTGGAGCAACCTGGACGGCCCGCACCATCGCTACTCCCAGGGCCTGGACGACGCTAACGCTGGCCGCTGGCTGGAGGCTGTGAATCACTTCGAGCAGGCTGCGGATGGCGACCCCGACTTCGCACTGTACCAGCTACAGTTGGGTCTAAGCGAGACGATGGCCTACGTGGACGGCGGCGACCTCGCCACGGGGGTTCGCGGGGAGCTTCTGGAGCGGGGCATCGGGCATCTGGAGCGAGGGCTCCAACTTGAGCCGCGAAGCGCCATCGGGAACGCGAACCTGGCCCGAGCCTACCTGATGGCCGACTGCCTTGAAGAGGCGGGGGAGGCGGCAGAGGAAGCCATCCGGTGGGCGGGCAAGGACGCGGTCGTGATACTGGTCGCCGCCGGCGTGCTAGAGGACGCGGGCGCCGCCGAAGAAGCGAGGGAGGCCTACGCCGCCGCCGTCAGCCTCGATGCTGGTCTGGCCGTCTCTGAGTTCTGGTCCGGCAGCGCCTTCAGACGCCAGAGCTTCGAGGAGATCGTGGCTCGATCCCTTCTTCCACTGAACCCCTGCCTGATCGGGCAGCAGTTGCCGCTGCCTGGTGCCCCAACCGACGTGGACTTGGCGAAGGCGGCTGATGGCTGTCGCCTGTTTGTTCTGGGCCAGCCTGGGAACGTTGAGGCGCGCGTGGATCTGGCAACCATCCTGATTGTCGCTGGCGGGTCCGATGAGGCCCTCGACATCTTGGAGGACGCAGTGGCTCGGCACCCGGACGACGGCGCGGTCCGCCGGGGCCTGGGCGAGTGGTATTCCGAAGCCGGGGACTTGGACCGGGCGCGCCATGAGTGGTTGCTGGGTGCCCAACTGGAGGACCCGGTGGCGGCCCTCCTGCTCGGCGACTCGTATGCGCCGGCGCCGGTTCCTGAGGAGGTAGTGAGCCAGGCACAAGAGATTGTCTGGTCGGGGCACGCCGACCTAACCGTGCACGGTGTCCAGTCGTACCAGTTGGGTATCCTGTACTACCGGATGAAGTTCTTCCGGGAGTCGCCTGTGCTCATACTCGTGCCAGGGGAGTGGCAGCAGGCACTGGGTGGTCCCTACGCCGCCCTGAGAGCGGCCCTGGGACGCTGGCAACAGGGGTGACCCGTGCCGGTGCGGGGTTCGGCGGAGCCACTTCCGGCCGCGGGGTGGAAGTCACTGGAGATGGAACCGCGTGAGGCTCAGGGGTGGCGGTGGGGGTGACGCGATGACCCATGCGCTTGAGGGAATCCGGGTGCTGGAGCTGGGGCGAGTGCTGGCCGCACCCTTCTGTGGCCAGATGCTGGGCGACCTGGGCGCGGAGGTCATCAAGATCGAGGTGCCCGGCTCCGGCGACGAGTCTCGCGCCTACGGGCCGCCTTTCGTAGAGGGAGAAAGCTTCTACTTCCTGAGCCTGAACCGCAACAAGGACAGCGTCACCCTCAATCTCAAGGACCCGCGGGCCAAGGACGTCCTCCGCCGCCTCATCGAACTGTCGGACGTCTTCGTGCACAACTCGCTGCCCGGCCCTATGGAGCGGCTGGGCTTCTCCTACGAGGAGGTGCGGGGGGTGAATCCCCGCATCATCTACTGCGCCATCTCCAGCTTCGGCCAGTCGGGACCGGACCGGGACAGGCCGTCGTTGGACATGATGGCCCAGGCCCGGTCCGGCCTCATGTTCCTCACCGGCGAGGGTGACAGCGCCCCCGTGCGCTCGGGGGCGGCGGTGTCCGACATCGCTGCCGGCATGTTCGCCGCCTACGCCGTCGTGGCTGCCCTCCTTCACCGCGAGCACACGGGAGAGGGCCAGATGGTGGACACCTCCCTCATCGAGAGCTCGGTGGCCCTTCTCACCTACCAGGCGGGGCGCTTCTTCGTCACCGGCCAGAACCCGGCTCGCCTGGGCAACGCCCACCCGTCCATCGTGCCGTACGACAGCTACCGGACGTCCGACGGCTGGGTGACCGTCGCCGTAATGAACCAGCCGCAGTGGGAGGGGTTCTGCCGCGCTCTGGGCCTGAGCCGGCTCGTCGAAGACGCGCGCTTCGTGGACAACGCCTCCCGTGTCGCCCATCGCGATGGTCTGCAGGAAGTGCTGAGGGAGCGCGTCGCGCGGCTGTCGACGGCGGAGGCGGTGCGGCGTCTGGACGGCGAGGGCGTTCCTTGCGCCGAGGTGCGCGACCTTGCCGGCGTCTTCTCCGATCCCCAGGTGCTGCACCTGGACCTGCGGCAGCAGGTGAGTCACTCAGTCACGGGCGACATCGACGTGGTGGCATCGCCGTATCACCTGTCATTGACGCCGCCGGTGCTCGGGAAGCCGCCGCCCCGCCTCGGAGAGCACACCGACAAGTGGCTCCGCGAGGTCGGTCTCAGCGATGAGGAGATCGGCCGGCTGAGGAGCGAGGGCGGGGTCTAGAGAGTGCCCGCAAGTCCGTCCCACAGTAGAATAGGCTCCGGCGCCACGTGGCGTGATGACAGTGCATGGAGGCAATGATGGCCGACGAGTATCCTCGCTTCACCGCGGCCGCTGTCCAGGCCGCCCCCGTCTACCTGGACCGCGACGCGACCATCGACAAGGCGTGTCGGCTCATCGAGGAGGCGGCCGGCAAAGGTGCCCGGCTCATCGTCTTCCCGGAGACGTGGGTGCCTGGCTACCCGTTCTGGGTCTTCGGGTCATTGGTCGTCTCCGGTTCCCTGTTCACGCGGCTCTTCAAGAACGCCGTCGAGATACCGAGCCCGGCCACCGACGCTCTCTGCCGCGCCGCCGCCCGTGCCGGTGCCTACGTTGCCATCGGAATCAACGAGCGTGACACGCGCTTCAAGGGCAGCCTCTACAACACGCTCCTCTACATCGACGACGAGGGGGTGATCCTCGGTGCCCACCGCAAGCTGATGCCGACGCACGCCGAGCGCACGGTGTGGGGCATGGGCGACGGCAGTGGACTCCACGTGTTCGACACGTCCGTCGGGCGGTTGGGCGGCCTCATCTGCTGGGAGCACGAGATGCCGCTGACCCGCTACGCGATGTACGCTCAAGGCGAGCAGGTACACGCCTCTGTTTGGCCGGCCTTCAGCACCCAGAACCACCACATCGATTTCGGCTGCCGCCAGTACGCCTTCGAGGGCGCCTGCTTCGTGGTCGCCTCCTGTGGCTACTTGACCGAGGCCCTGGTCCCTGAGGAGCTGGGCATTCGCGGCCAGGCCGTGCTGGATGCCAACGGCGGCAGCGGCATCATCGGCCCAAACGGTGAGTACCTGGCCGGACCCCTCTACGGCAAGGAGGGCATCCTCTACGCCGACATCGATCTGGAGCAGATCCTGGCACGCAAGCACTACCTCGATGTCACCGGCCACTACTCGCGACCGGACGTGGTTCAGCTCGTCCTGCACGATCACCCCAGGCGACCCGCGCTGAGGGCGCGGCACGAGGGCCCCGAGGTGGAAGAGGGCGTGTTTGTCATGCCGGATGCGGTGGTGGCCGAGGGGGAAGAACGTGGGGCGGAGCGTGTGTGGGCCGACGTGAAGGCGGAACCAGCTCCGGCGAATCGCGAAAAGAGGCAGGCGTCCCCGCGGCGCCGCCGTAGGGGGAAGGCCGGATGAAGGTCTGGCTTCGCAAGCTCGTTGGCTGCTACGCCGGTTCGGTTGTTGCACCCTCACGCACCATGACTCGACTGCTCGATGATCCCCAACGTGTCTCGCTGGGAGCGGGAGTTGTGGGGGCGCTTGGTGTCGCATACACCGGAGTAGTAGCTGGCCTGGCATACAAACGGGTGCCTGCCAAAGTGCGTCCCGCCCTGCCCGTCGCTCGCGAGGACTACTACCGCTTGCTGGTTCCGGCCACTGTTCCCGTGTTTGTGGGTGCCTGGCTACTGATGGCGGGCAGCGCGCATGGGGCCTCGCGCCTCGCCGGCGGGTCCGGGTGGTTCGGGGACACCCTGAGCGCTACATCGCTGGCCTTTGGCGCCCCCTGGCTCTTCACGACCTGGACGCTGGAGGCAGTGCTAACAGGGCTCTACCTGGCGGACCGCCTCCACTGGCAGCAGTGGTTCGATTTCGCGGACCATCATCCCGTCGGGCGGGTGCTCGCTCCGGGGTATCAACTCGCTGGTCTAGTGTGGTCGGTTGGGCTGGCCGTGCTGGCGGTCAAGCAGGCGCAGCGCATGTCCTGGGGGAGAACAGCAGCCGCGACCGGCGCGGGTCTGGTGCCCACGTCTGCCTGGCTGGGCGCGCTGGTCCGCTAGAGTGCGAGGACATTCTCTTCGATGCGTTTCTACGAGTTCGAAGCCAAGGCCATTCTGGCCCGACAGGGCATAGCCGTTTCCGGTGGGCGTCTGGCTCAGAGCCCGGACGAGGCGGCGCAAGCGGCATCCTCGCTGGGGTTCCCCGCTGTTCTAAAGTCGCAGGTGCTCTCGGGGGGCCGCATGAAGGCGGGCGGTATCCGCTTCGCCGAGAGCGCCGGCGAGGCGCGGGAGGCGGCGGAGGCAGTGCTGTCTCTGGAAATCCGCGGCCGGCAGCCCGTGGGCGTCCTCGTCGAGCCGCGGGCCGACGTGGCGCAGGAGTGCTACCTGGGCATCACCTACGACACGCTGGCAAAGCTGCCCGTGGCCATTGTGTCCGACCGCGGTGGCATCGACATAGAGGAGGTGGCCGAGAACGAGCCGGAGCACATCTCGCGACGCACGTTCTCCTCTCTGTTGCCCCTGACAGAATTCCCATTCAAGGAGTGTGTGGCTGCTCTCGGCGTTGGCGGTGGAGAGCTCACGGCGCTGGCCGGCGTCCTCTTTCGATTGGGCCGTGCCTTCCTGGAGCACGACCTGACCCTCGCCGAGGTCAACCCATTGGCTCGCCTCGAAGATGGATCCTACGTGGCGCTCGACTGCCATATCGAGATGGAGGACGAGGCGGTGGGGCGCCAGAAGGCGCTGCTGGAGGCGCTCGGTGTCGAACCGAGCGGCCGTGCCGCTCGCCCGCCGACGCCCCTCGAGCTTCGGGCCGCCGAAGTGGATGCCAGCGATCACCGGGGCGTCGCCGGGCGCCTGGTTGAGTTCGATGGCTCGCTCGGCCTGATCATCGGTGGCGGCGGCGCCAGCCTCACCGCCTTCGACGCCGTCCGCCGTCACGGAGGGCAGCCCGCCAACTACTGCGAGATCGGCGGCAACCCCAGCGTGCGCAAGGTGGCCGAACTAACCAAGCTGATCCTCTCCAAGCCGGGCGTGCGGAGGATCGCGGTTATTATGAACGTGGTGAATAACACCCGCGTCGACCTCGTGGCGCGTGGCGTCATCAAGGGCTGTGTGGAATCGGAGCGCGACCCCGCCGCGACGATCGCCGCCTTCCGCATCCCCGGCGCTTGGGAGGAGGAGGGCTTCCGTCTCCTCCGCCACTACAACGTCGAGTACCTCGAGCGCTCGGTCTCTATTGATGAGGCGGCGCGGCGGGCCATCGAGACTACGGGGCGGGCCTAGGTAGCCGCTGCAGCGAGAGGGGATGAGCACGAGCGATCCCTCAACATTGGAGATCAACCCGCTCACGCGCGATCGGTGGAATGACATCGCGACGCTCTTCGCGACGTCTCAGGTGACACGGCTCTGTTGGTGCATGTGGCCGCGGGTCCCTCAGGGCGACATGTACGCGCGAACCGCCGAACAGAACCAGAGGGGCCTCCATGCCATCGTGGATGAGGGAAGGGTCCCGGGGCTGCTTGCCTACGTCGAGGGACAGCCGGTCGGTTGGTGTTCCGTCGGTCCTCGCCGCGACTACGGCCGTTTCTTCTCCGAGACCGACGCCGAACCCGTGTGGCTCGTGGCGTGTCTCTTCCTGGCCCATTCGTATCGAGGTCACGGGGTTGGGATGGCACTCCTGGAGGCGGCCGTGGCCCATGCAGCCGAGCAGGGAGCGGTCGCTGTCGAGGGCCTCCCACGGGGCTGGCGTGCCGACGACCCTGCTACCCTGGAAGGTCTGATCCGGATGTATCGCAGGGCGGGGTTCCAGGATGTGCGTGATCCTGAGGCCCCCGCTGCGATGCGCAGGAACGTATAGTCGGAACGGTCCATTGTCATGTCCATCCTCGTCGACGAAAGCACCAGAGTCATCGTGCAGGGCATCACCGGCCGAGAGGCTGTCTCCTTCACCCGCGACATGCTCGACTACGGCACCCGAGTGGTCGGCGGCGTAACGCCTGGCCGGGGCGGTCGCGACGTGCTCGGCGTGCCTGTGTACGACAGCGTCCGCCAGATCACCGACCGGGAGCGTGTGGACGCCTCGGTGCTGGCCGTGCCGGCGCCGTTCGTGCGCGACGCTGCCTTCGAGGCGATCGAAGCAGGCGTTCCTCTGCTGGTCATCGTCACCGAGAGGGTACCGCGGCGGGATGTGGCGCAGGTGCTTGAGCTGGCCCGGCTGCGGGGCGCCCGCGTCGTCGGGCCGAACACGATGGGTATCATCTCGCCGGGGAAGACGAAGGTCGGCTCGATCGGCGGCCCCGCCGAGGACACCCGCAAGTCGTTCGTGCCCGGCCCGGTGGGGGTCATGTCGCGCTCCGGCGGCATGACCACGGAGCTGGCGAACCTGCTCACCCAGAACGGGCTGGGGCAGAGCACGGCGATCAGCATGGGCGGCGACCCGATCGTGGGCAGCACGTTCGCCGAGGCGCTGCCGCTGTGGGAACAGGACCCGGAAACGAAGGCCCTGGTTCTTTTCTGCGAGCCGGGCGGCCCCCTGGAGGCGGCCCTGGCCGAGCGGGTGCAGCAGAGTGGCAACTCGCTTCCCGTAATCGCCTTCATCGCCGGCCACTTCATCGCCGACATGCCCGGCGTTCGCTTCGGCCACGCGGGCTCGATCGTCGAGGGAAAGGCGGACACGGCGGTGGAGAAGGCCCGCATCATGCGGCAGGCGGGGATCATTGTCGCCGATGACTTCTCGGAGATTCCGGCTCTGGTCCAGAAGGCCATCGGCGGCCGGCCTTAGGAGAGCGACACCGTGGCGATGTTCGTGCGGCTGGACGTAGATGCAGAGCTTTGCGCTGGCAAGCCGGATTGCCGCGAGTGCGTCCAGTCCTGCCCCGTCGACATCTTCCTCCGCAACGACGGTGACACCGCCCACTCCGTCCCCGACAACGAGGACGAGTGCATCCTCTGCGACCAGTGCGTCGAGCGCTGCCCCGTGGACGCCGTCACCTTGGCCAAGCTCTACTAGTCGATATCGCGCGACGCCTCACGTTGGCTCCGCTCCCGGTGCCTCGGGCCCGGGAGCGGTTGGCGTCGAGAGTGTGGTGAATTCGCTGGTTTTTCGCAGAGACGGGGGAGCAGTGCTTGAGGAAGCAAAGGACCCGCGCCGGCTACGTCGAGTGGTCTGTCCGGTGCGGGTCCGTCTCGTGGGGTTAGTGTGCCGCCGCTATCCTCCCTTGCGCAGGAAGGACTGAACCTGCTCGAAGATGACGTGGGCCTGCTCGGCGGGCGTGCCCTTTACGATCTCCCTCCGACGTTCAACCGCCCGGGCCTGACCGAGGCCGGAAACCGTCGTGGCTGACCCCTTCAAGCCGATCTTGTCCTCGTCCACGCCCAGGTCCCGGGCGGTCCAAACGGTAACGGGAGCTTCTTTTTCTGCCCAGAGCTTTCGGTCATAGTCCATGAAGCGGGGTTCGTTGATGCCGACACGCATGGAGGCTACTGCGGGCAGCGGCACCAGCAGCACCTCGTGGCCGCCGCGGATCTCGCGCTCCGCCCGCAGCTTGCCGTCCACGATCTCCATCTCGCCGGCGTAGGTGACCTGGGGGATGTCGAGCCACTCGGCGATGCCGGGTGGCACCTGCGCCGTTGCCCCGTCCGATGACTCCTCACCGCAGAGGATCAAGTCGTAGCGGCCGATCTTGCGGATGCCCTCGGCGAGTGTGTAGGACGTGGCCAGCGTGTCGGCGCCGCCGAAGGCGCGGTCGCTGAGGAGGATGGCCCGGTCGGCGCCCATCGCCAGGGCGATCCTCATGTATGGCTCGAAGAGGGGCGGCCCCATCGAGAGCAGGGTTACATCGCCCCCGTGTAGGTCTTTGAGCTCCAGCGCCGACTCAAGCAGGTTCATGTCGGGAGGGTTGATGAGGGAGCGGGCCTTGGCCCTGTCGATCGTGGCCGTCGCCTCGTCAACGATGACCTCCTCCGGGCGCGGCACCACCTTGATGCAGGCGATGATATGGAGACCTTTGCCGTTGTTGCTCTTTGCTGTCATGACTGGGCCGCCTTGCGTAGCTCCTCGACGAGGGGCGGCAGGACCTGGAAGATGTCCTCCACCACCCCGTAGTCGGAGTGCTCAAACATCTCTGCCTCGCCGTCGGTGTTGACGGAAACGATCAAGCCCGCCTTCTCGACGCCGACCGTGAAGTGGATGGCGCCGCTGATGCCGAGGCATATCGCCAGGTCAGGCCGGCAGACCAGACCCGTCTGGCCGATCTGCCGGTCGCGCCCGATCCAGCCCTCGTCGACGGCGACGCGGGTGGCGCCGATCTCACCTCCGAGGAGGTCTGCCAGCTCTCTCACGAGCGTCCAATCCCCGCGAATGCCGCGGCCGGCGGCGATGATCACCTTGGCCTTGGTGATGTCGACGCCCTCCTGCGTGACCCGCTCGACGACTTGAACCCGCTGGTCCTCCGGGGGGACGTTCACGGCCGCCGGCGTCACCTTGCCCTTGCGAGCCGGATCGGGCTCGGCGGCCTCGAAGATGCCGGGGCGGACGGTGGCCATCTGGGGCCGGTGGAACTCACACTCGATGTCGGCCAGGATTCCCCCGCCGAAGCCTGTCACCTGCGCTTCTAGGAGAGTCGTACCTTCCCTGAGCCACATGGCGGTGCAGTCGGCCGTGAGACCGGTGCGGAGGCGGACGCCCAGACGCCCTGCCAGGTCACGGCCGTCGGGGGTGGCGCCCAGAAGGAAGATGTCCGGCTTGTGGTCCAGTACCATCTGCGTTACGACGCGTGTGTAGGGGTCGGTGCGGTACTGGGCCAGGACGGGGTCATCGGCCACGATGACCTGGTCGGCGCCGCAGGCTATGGCCTCCTTGGCCAGGTCGCCCACCTGGTGGCCCAGAAGAGCGCCGGCCAGGGGGATCTTGGCCTCGTCGGCCAGCTCGCGGGCCCTGCCCAGGAGTTCCAGGGAGACACCCTCCATCTTGCCCGCCTGTTGCTCTAGGTAGACCCAGATGCCGCGGGCTTCCTCGGGCTTGTAGAGCGGTTCGAACACGGCTAGCTCCTCGCCGTTGCGGCCTGGGCCTCGGCGGGCTGCGGCTTCAGGGCCATCGCCGCCACCTCCGACAC
>DAOULP010000036.1:0-18229 GCA_034420175.1 Dehalococcoidia bacterium
GGCCGGCGTTAGCCCTCGACGATGTCGCCCTCCACGGGGTCCACGCGCACGCCCTTGGAGGTGACCCACTCGATGCCGCGCTCGATCTCCTGGAGGTCACCATCAAGCTCCAGTACCACCCAGCCGCGGTCCTCGGTCACGTCGGCCCGACGGATATTCGTGACGATCTCGAAAGTCTTGCCCAGCTCGTAGATGATGGGCAGGGTGATGATCTCCTGGGGGAAAGTGAACTTCACACGCTGCTTTGCCATGCTCTTCCCTCTCGAGGCCGCACCCGGGCTCAGCCTGTGGGCAAGGCCTCCTCTCGCTGCGCCAGAGCCTGCTCGAAGTCCCTCACAGTGGCGCCGATGCTCAGCGGCTCCCGCAGGCGCCCCGACACGGCCTCCTGCGTCTTGAGGCCGCTGCCGGTGATGAACGCCACCACCAGCTCGTCGCGGCCCACGCGGCCGGCCTCGACCAGCCGTCGTAGCCCCGACACCACCACTCCCCCCGCCGTCTCGGCGAAGACGCCCTCGGTCTCGGCCAGGAGACGGATGCCCTCCACCACCTCGTCGTCGCTCACGGCGGCCGCCGCCCCGCCCGAGTCGGCAATCGTCCGCAGGGCGTAGTAGCCGTCCGCTGGGTTGCCGATGGCCAGCGACTTGGCGATGGTGCTGGGCTTGACCGGCCTGACGTTCAGGGTACCCGCCTGCCAGGCAGTGACGATGGGCGAGCATCCCGCCGCCTGGGCCCCGGACATCCTGGTCTGCACGCTATCGACCAGCCACAGTTTAGCCAGTTCGTTGAGACCTTTCCAGATCTTGGTGAAGAGGGAGCCGCTCGCCATGGGGACTATGCAGTGATCAGGCGCCCGCCAGCCCAACTGCTCAGCCACCTCGTAGGCCAGGGTCTTGCTGCCCTCGGCATAGTAGGGGCGGATGTTGATGTTGACGAAGGCCCAGCCATACTTGTCGCCCAGCTCTGCGCAGAGGCGGTTCACCTCGTCGTAGCTGCCGTCGACGGCTACCAGGGTGGCCCCGTACACGGCGGAGCCTACCAGCTTCCCCGACTCCAGGTCGGCGGGCACGAAGACAACGGCGTCCAAGCCGGCCTTGGCGGCGTGGGCGGAGACGCTGTTGGCCAGGTTGCCTGTCGACGCGCAGGCCAGGGTTGTGAAGCCAAACTCGCGCGCCTTTGTGCTGGCGACTGCTACGACGCGGTCCTTGAAGGACCAGGTAGGGTTCACGCAGTCGTTCTTGATGTAGAGGTGGCGAAGGCCCAGCTCCTTGCCGAGGTTGGCGGCGCGGAAGAGGGGGGTGAACCCGGCCCCGATGTCCACAGCCTTCTCCGCGTCACAGGGCAGGAGGTGGCGGTAGCGCCAGAGGGTCAGAGGCCCCCGTTCTATGGCCTCGCGGGTGACAGTCTTGCGGAGCGCCTCGTAGTCGTAGGCGACCTCGAGGGGTCCGAAGCAGAACTCGCAGACGTGTATCGGGTCGAGCGGGTACTCCCGCCCGCACTCACGACACTTCAGGGCTGTTGTGAAAGACATATGGCGATACCTCGGGGGGCTCCGGGCCAGGCAAGCCCGGAGCGCGCTGGACTACCTGTCCGCTGATGTGGGCCCGACTCGCTCGGGCCGAGGCATCGCCATCTGGTGATAGGCCATCTTGGCTAGATTATCGCTCGCCTGTACTTGTGGCGAAGATAGTAGCAGAGGAGGGATGGTGTGTCAAACGGGCTGTTGCAGCCGAGTTGTCTCATGGCGAGAGGGCCCGCCATCGCGGTGCCAGACCAGCCTTGTCAAGGAAGCCCAACGATCGCCCGAAGATCATGATAATGCGCGATAATACACCGTAGATGATGCACGCCGATGGTGACCATGACTGACGTCGTCTTCTCCCTCCCGGTCGTTCTCATGGCCATTGTGGTCGCCTTCGCGCTGGCGCTCTGGCCTAAGGGGGGTTGGACTCCGGACGAGTACGCCTTCGCCGTGACCTCGGTACTGCTCTGTCTCACAGCGTTGGGTGCCGGTCTCCTGTTGGCCAGCATGGGCCACTGGCTTGTTGAGCTTCCGCTCTATCTCGTCGCTGGCTTCGTGGCGGTTGTGTCTATGAATGCCATCGTTCGCACGCTCCTAGAGGCGCGGACGGGCCTCGTGTCTCCAGGATCCGGTCTCATCCTGCACGGACTGGGGCACCTCGCCTGGCAGGCGGTGGTCTGGGGCCTGGTGGGTGCGGGTGTCTTCGGCATTGGCCTATGCATGGCGGTCTTCCATTCAACGGGGCAGGACGTAGGCTTCACGCTGTTCCCCGTGGCCGTCGTCGGCTTGGGGGGAGGTGGGGTTCTGGTGTTGGCTGTGTCGCGGGAGAGCATCCGCTCCAAGGGTTGGGGGCTGGCTGTGGTGGGACTCCTCGGTTTGTCAGGATCGCTCTGCGTTGGCCCCACCGCGCTGCAGGAGTACGAGATCCGCTCTGCTGTGGATGATCTGCCGGTGTACGAAGGCGCCGAGGTCAGACGAGGCGAGATCTGGCCCTTCGATGGCAGGGGCGACCGAGTCTGGGAGCTGGAGGCCTCCCTTCCGGCCGTGGCCAGGTTCTACGACCAGGCACTGCGGGATCAGGGATGGCAAGGCCACTGGTTCCGTCTCACCTAGGGGATCGAAGGCAGGTTCGGCCGAGCGAATCCCGTGGAGAACCTAATCGTCAGAGTGAGCGGGGCCAACTCCGCCGGCGATCTGCGTCATGGCGCGGATCTCGATGACATCCTGGCGACCTTCTTGTCCGCCGAGGTGCCCCTGACCGTCGAGGCGCGGCTGGACAGGGACCCCGAGTCCCCGATTGTCGACGAGTAGGGCGTCCATGGGTGATGGGCTGTCCGCTGTTCTGCTCTACGCGTCCTCGGCGTACCACGCGGCCTGGCCCGGCGCTTCCTCGATGCCGACGGCGACGGCTGTGATCTGAGAGGCCCCGGCGGCCCGCAGCTCCTCGTGCAGGCGCCCGGCGAACCACTCCGCCAGCCGCTCCGCGGTTGAGTTATCGATTGGCAGGGCGGCCACCTCTGCCTTCGGGATGACCCAGCCGCGATCCTCAAAACGCAGCTTCCAGTTGGTCACCCCCTCGTCGATCTCGAGGACGGCGCTGTCCTCCTGAAGGAGGAAGCGGTGGTCCAGCTCGTTGCAGATACGACGGGCCATCGCCCGCAGCTTCGAGAAGTCCACAACCCAGGAGTCCTCCGTCAGCCCGCCCTCCACCTCGACGGTGACGGCGTAGTTGTGACCGTGGAGGGGCTCGCACTGCCCCTCGAAGGTGGTGAAGTGGGCGGCGCAGAAGCGCAGATCCGTGCCCGCGACGCGAACCTTCCATCCCATGGTCGGTACTCCCTACTGTAGGCCGTCCGTTCGTCGCCCGCCGGTCAGCCAACCGGCGGCACCGCCGCGCCCCGCGCCTCCAGACCTCGCCGCGATCTTGACACCCGCCATATGACCAGTGTCAGGCCGACGACCAGAAGGGCGAAGGCGGACAGCGAGACAAAGACAGAGCCCGTGCCCCAGCGCTCTGCGAAGAAGCCGGCGAAGGTCGCCGCCACCGACCCCAGCCCGAAGGCGGCGAAGAAGGAGATGCCGTAGCTCCGGCCCACAGCTCCCTCGGGCGTGTACTCGGCGATGAGGCTTGTGTAGACCGGCTGGCCGGCGAAGTTGAAGAAGACGAAGGCCGCTGCTGCCGCCACCATCAGCAGTCCGCCGGTGGCGCCCACCAAGAACAGGGATGGTACCAGGGCCAGGGCTAGGGGCGGCGCCAGCCGCTCCAGCACGTAGCGCTGGCACATGTTCCCCCCGGCATACTGGCCGACCGCGCCGGCCAGCAGGGCCACCGTGGTCAGGGAGCTGGCAAGGGCCGCTTCGTCGATGCCCAGGAATCTGATGTGCAGGTGTTCCTCGATGTGCGCGGGCAGAAAGGTGAGGCTGCCGCGATAGATGAAGCCGTTGAGCACGAAGACGACGTAGATGAGCAGCAAAGGCAGGAGTGCCCTGGCTGCCCAGGCCGGCTGGCCGCCGGACGGCGACGGTTCGGCCGCGGCCACCGCTTGCACCCGGCTCCCGCGTTCCGCGCTGGGCAAGTGCGCGGCCCGAAGCAGGAACACGAGCAACAGAGACAGCCCGCCGAGGAAGAAGTAGGCGGCTCGCCAGTCGATGGCCTCGGCCAGCCCCACGGCCATGACCGGGGCCACGGCGACGCCGATGTTCCCGGCGACGCCGTGATAGCCCAACACCAGGCCCCTCTTCTCGGCTGTGAGGGCGATGAGCGAGAGAGCCGCCGGGTGATAGAGGCCGATGCCCATTCCGAGCAGCACCAGGAAGGCCCCGAGGACGAAGGCGTTGGGCGAGAGGCCAACGAGCACCGACGCGACCGCTGCAATCAGGAAGCCGAAGGTGATGACCCGCTGCGACCCCAGGCGGTCGACGAGGACGCCGGAGGGCAGCGCGCCCGCGCCGAAGGTGAAGGCGAAGGCGTTGGCGATGATGCCGAGCATGAACTCGCCCTGGCCGAACTCGTCGCCGATGCGCAGGAGGAGGGCAGCGTAGGTTAGCTCGGTGGTGTGGACGAGGCCATGGGCCACCGCCGTGTACAGGACGAGGCGCCGCTGCATCGATGGGTCTTTCACGGTGCTTCTAGGCTAGCATAGGGGGTGGTCCCGCTCCACCAGCGGGGCGGCCACGGTACCGGCGAGCGACGCGGGCCGGTTCTGCTTGACCGAAGGTCAGATGGCCCTAGCCGCCGGTGGGCGATCGCTCTATTCTGAGCGGGGTGATCGACGCCCCAGAGAGCGACATGCACACGGCCTTTCACGTCCTGGGGATCTGGGTAGTGGCCCGCCGACGGCTGGTGCTGACCGTCTGGACGGCGCTCTTCCTGCTGGGCCTCGCTTTCGCGCCTCGCCTGCAGGAGGTCTTCGAGCGCCAGGAGATTACCGGAGGAACGGGCGAGTCGGCGGAGGCACTGCGTGTCGTCAGCGACAAGTTCGGCAAGCAGGGCTCCTTCACCCAGGTACTGGTTCTCCGCAGCGACGACGTCCCCGTCGATGACTCACGCTACGAAGAGGCTGTCCTCTCCCTTCTCGATGCCGCCCGGGCGACGGGCGTGGTCTCAGGCACCTACAGCTTCTTCGAGAATGGCGACACGTCCCTGGTGGCGGAGGACGGCCGCACGACCTATGCCTACGTGGACCTGGACTCCCAGAGCACCGCTCAGGCCTATCGCGATGCCGACAAGCTGCTGAAGGCGGTAAAGGGGGCGTCCAAACCGCCCTGGCTTGTCGCCTACGTCACAGGCCAGGAGGCCGCCAACGCCGAGACGATCGAGATCAGCCAGAAGAGTCTCTTGCAGGCGGAGGCGGTCGGCTTTCCGGTGGCGATGGTCGTGCTGGTCTTCGTCTTCGGGGCTCTGGTTGCCGCCGGTCTGCCCCTGCTCATGGGGTTGATGGCCACGCTGCTCACCCTGGCTGGCGCCTTCGCCTTCGGGCACTTCGTGCCCATTTCCGTGTTCGTCCAGAACATCGCCAGCATGATCGGGCTGGGCGTTGGCATCGACTACTCCCTCTTCGCTCTGAACCGCTTCCGCTACGAGCGCCGCCTGGGCAAGGACCCCGAGACAGCGGCGGTATCAACGGTGACGCACGCCGGGAAGGCCGTCGCCTTCAGCGGCCTGACTGTCATGATCGGCCTATCAGCCCTGGCGGTGCCAGATAGTCCTATCCTCCGCTCGGTGGCCATAGGGGGCATCATGGCTGTCCTCGTCGCCGTCATGGCTGCCCTCACCCTGCTGCCGCCCTTGCTCGTGGATTTGGGCGACTGGATCGAGGCTCCGCAGCGACTTACCCGATTCCTCGGCCGGTTCGAGAGGGCTGGCTTCTGGCACGGCTGGGCCTTGGGGGTCATGAAGCGCCCGGCCCTCTTCATCGGCCTGGGGCTGGTGGCGCTCGTGGCCCTGGCGCTGCCCGCCGCCGGTATGCGGACTGGCGCTCTGGGCGCAAGAATGCTGGGTGAAGGAGCGCAGTCCCGCCTGGGCTACGATGTGATGGCCGAGTCCTTCGGCGCCGGCCGCCTGGGTCCCGTGCAGGTGGTCGTGCAGCCCGAGGCTAGCCTCACCGATGCGACGACGGTGGCGGCCGTCCACGAGCTGAGCGCGGCCGTGGACGCCGACCCGCGGGTCGAGGAGGTGAAGAGCTACGCCTACTTCGATCCCGACCTCTCTCTGACAGACTATGAACGCATCTTCGCTCAAGGCTTCGACGCCCTGCCGGAGGACGCGAGGAGCTCTCTCGCCCGTCTCGTCAATCTGGACAGTGGTGCCGACACCGCTCTTGTCCTCGCCTTTCTCAACGTTGACCCGGACTCGGAGGAGGCGGACTCGCTGGTCGAGGACCTGCGGTCCGAGATCGTGCCCGCGGTCGAGGACTTGGACGGGGGGAACGTCGTGGTGGGCGGAACCACGGCCAGGCAGCGCGACCTTCGTCTCGAGCTGTACACGAAGTTCCCGCTGGTGGTGGGCGTCGTCCTGGCCGCCACCTTCGTGCTGCTGACCATTCTCTTCCGGTCGCTGGTCATACCGGTCAAGGCCGTCCTTATGAACCTCGTGTCCCTCTTCGCCGCCTACGGCTTCTTGGTCATAGTCTTCCAGCACGGCTTCGGCGCGGACCTGCTGGGCTTCTCGCCCGCGGGGTTCGTCAACTGGCTGACGCCGGTGATGCTCTTCTGCATCCTCTTCGGGCTCAGCATGGACTACGAAGTGTTCTTGCTGACACGCATCCGCGAGTTCCGGGACCGCGGCCTGGACACCCGCGACAGCGTGGCTATGGGACTGGAGCGAACGGGAGGTGTCATCACCGGCGCGGCACTGATCATGATCGTGGTGTTTAGCGCCTTTGCATTGTCGCCCATCATCGTCGTCAAGGAGGTGGGGCTCACACTCGCCGTCGCCGTCTTCCTGGACGCGACGATCATCCGCGTTCTGCTGGTACCCTCGGTGATGCGGCTGCTCGGTCCGTGGAGCTGGTGGCTGCCAGCGCCGCTGGCGAAGGTGCTGCCGACGGTGGTCCTGGACACTGAGGAGGAAGAGAAGCCGGCGGCGACGGGCCGCCGGTAGATCTGGGCTGTGCCGCCGTCTAGCGCAGCGCCTCCTCGATGACCGGCAAGGCGGCTCGCGCTGCCTCCTCGCCGCGACGGAGGCTGAGCTGCATGTGGAAGGGCGAGTTCGGGTTGAGGTGGGCCACCCGCGGCCGGATGACGACGTCGGCCGTCGCTGTCGGCGGCTGGACCTCGGTTCTGGTATAGAGGTAGAACGCTGCGCTCGCCAGCAGGCCGGGAGGCCGCCGGCTCCCGTCTCTCCCCGTACGTCGCAACTGCTCGTCGAGAACGGCCGTCAGGCGCCGCACCCACCGGCGCCGGCGTCCCGACACAATCGCCGGGTCGCCGAGGATGACGGCGATCACCTTCTCGGCCCCCAGGGCCTGGGCGGCACTCACCGGGGCTGACTCCCAGTAGCCGCCGTCCAGCAGGTAGCGGTCGCGCCAGCGCACCGGCGGCGCCAGCACCGGCAGCGATATACTGGCCTGCACCGCCGGCAGCACCTCGCCTTCGTGGATGACGACCGGCTCGCGGCGCACGATGTCGGAGGTGACTATGGCGAGGGGGATCTTCAGCTCA
Source organism: Dehalococcoidia bacterium (assembly GCA_034420175.1). Classification (GTDB taxonomy): domain Bacteria; phylum Chloroflexota; class Dehalococcoidia; order DSTF01; family JALHUB01; genus DAOULP01. The sequence goes on from DAOULP010000036.1 coordinate 7,682, forward strand.
TCGAAGCGGACACCGTCCAGCGCCTTCCGGAAGCGCTCTCCAAGCGGGTCCCGGCGCCCGATGCTCAGGCGCTGCCGGAAGAAGCGCACCACGTCAAGCGGCGGTGTGCGACGGATGTTGCGCTCCATGCGCCGTGGGTCGTGCCCACGGGCGAACGAGGCGCCGTACAGCGCCCCGATGCTGGCGCCGGCGATGCAGTCAATGGGCACGCCGGTCTCGGACAGCACCTTCAGGACGCCCACGTGGGCGGTGCCCTTGGTGCCACCCGCGCCCAGAGCGAGCCCGATGGCCATGGCCGATTCCTCCTCGTCGCCGTTGCCACTGCCATTGTCGGCGAGGTGTGGACCGCGGTCAACGAGCCGCCCGCCGGCCCGAGGCCCGTCGGTGGTCTCGTCCCCGTGGGCGGAGGCTGGTGGTCGAGAGGAGGCCGGACCGGCCTACCGGTGGAGGGGGGCTCATCCGGGCCGAAACGAGGGCTGCCCGTCGTCGGCCTCCGCCACCGTGGCAGGAGGCCGGCCCAGGTGGGTGGCCAGACCCTTGGAGATGGCGTTCAGGTCGTCCTTGGTGAAGCCGGCGCTCGCCTCTTCGACCCGCCCGTCGGGCCCGATGAGAAAGAGCGTGGGTGTGGCCGGCGGGTCGTAGGCCCTGGAGACGGGCCAGCCCGGTTCGTCCACCAGCAGGGGGAAGCGGGCGCCGTGGCGGTCGGCGTAGGCTCGGCTGCTGCTAGCTCCGTCCTGCGAGATGGCCCACAGGTGCCAGCCGTCGCCAGCGTAGGCCTCGACGAGGCGGTTCAGGTAGGGGATGAGCAGGTCACAGGTGCCACAGGTGGTCTTGAGGAAAACCGCTAGGACCGGCCCCCGGCGGAGGGCTTCGGGCAGGGAGTGTGACTGGCCCTCCGGCGTACTCAGGACGAAGGTCGGGGCCTGGTCGCCGGCCACAAGCGTCGTCATTCGAGACTCCCCCGTGCGCTTAGCTACCGCGCATCTGGGTGTGCAGGTTGAATCACGTCGCCTCCTCTCCCGCGATTACCATGCCGAATGGGATCGCGGGACCGGGGGCCGTTGAACCGGCCAACATCGTGTCTGGGGCTCGGCGACAGAGTCCGGAATCGAGCCGCGGAGACGCGGCTGCAACACCAACGACGAGGCAGGGTTCGACATTCACGACGGAGGCGCGCTAGAATCGCCTTAGGCTGGGATTCTAGGGCGTGACAACGGTGTGCGACAAACATCACTTCGTCTTCGAGTTCGACAAGGCATACAATCAGCAGCTGATTGAGAAGTTCGAGGCATCCCCTGAGCACCCGCTAGCGCCGGACGTGGCACCGCCCCTGAAAGGGGTCTACGCACTCTACCATAAGGGGCAACTGGCCTATGCAGGGAAGGCGCTGGATACCACGCTGGCCCGTCGGCTCGGCGAGCACTACCGGAAGATAGCAGGTCGGCAGAATATCGAGGTGTCCGAAGTGTCCTGCCGGTTTCTCACGATAGACGATGACTGGTTCGTGCGGGCGGCCGAAGACGCTCTCATCCAGCACTACTCTCCAGTGTGGCAGAAGAGTGGCTTCGGGAGCCACGTTCCGGGACGCGGACGTCCCGGCATCCGAGTCAGCGCGTGGGACACCGAGTACCCCCCCAAAGAAGAGGCGTAGCCCCTCCTCGGCCGGGCGGCAACCACCGCTAGGCTCGCAGGACTAGGGCGGCATCGTACAGTTGCGTCTTACGCTTCTCGCGGTTCTCATGGCCATTCCTAACCGACGAGTCAATAATGCTGGTCCCGACGCGTTTCGTTCGAACGATGTGGATGCCCTCGACGCAAAGGCCGTGGCACTCAGACATTTGGGCTAGAAGATCGTCTACCTTGAACTCCACTCCCTGGATAATGGAATTGCCAACAACGATGATGGCGCGCGCGCCCGGCTTCAACTGACGCTTGACAGCGCCGAGGAACCGGTTGGAATCGTTGAAGTACGTGGCCACGTAGTTGGCCCAGCCCCGTCCCCCGTAGTGCCCCCGGTGGGCATTGAGACCGCTGAGATACCTCACTTTGGCGGCAAGCTGAGGGAAGTGGAAGTCTAGTCCGGTGGGGCACGCCTGGCGGACCGTCTGCCAGAACTTGCCGAAGTTCTTGTGCTCATAATCGTGTAGATCGTGGCTCCCGTTTATCAGACCGAGCCAATGAAGCTGAGGGCGTGTGTTCCTAACGTAGTGGTAGTTGTTCATGTACGGAGGGGACGTGACGAGAAGGGAAATGGTGCCGGCCCTGACTGTTGAGTTGAAGTAGGAGCCGCCGATCACCTCCCGCTTCCGCTTCTGCCACGCCACCCCGAACTTGGTCTGTGCCCACTTGATGTCCTCAAGCATCTCCGCCAGCTTCTGGCAGATCGGGAAGGCGACAGACACATTGTCGATGAGCGGCTTGCCTGCCCCTGGACGCGAACTCAGGCTGGGCTCGTAGCTGTAGTTGGAGTACGAGACCATCGTCGCCCCTAGGGCGGCACGGAAGAGTGTCAGGTCAGGCTCGAGTAGCGACGAGGTCCAGCCAAGGGCATACAAGAACTTCGCCTCTATGGGCGGGCTGAAGAACGGGATTCGGCTTCGAAAGCCCACGGGCCCAACCGCGCGAAGCGTGTCCAGGCAGCCGGTCAGGGCCTCATCGCCCCCCTGGGCCCATCGACGGTCTATCTGCTCCTCGAACGCTCGGAACGCACTGCGAAAGCGGTTCACCTGGCCGGCAAATCTCTCTGAGGACACATCGATGGAGTTCACCTTCGCGCGTGCAACCAGCGCTGCGAAGGGATTGATCTCATAGCCGATGGTATTGCAGCCAGCCTTCAGCGCCTCCACCATGGTCGTGCCTACCCCGGCGAAAGGATCGAGGACCCGTTGCCGGCTTCGGTTCTTCTTCGGCAGATAGCCCTCGATAGCGTCTTCCACGAACTGTCCGGAGAATCCGGCTATCCACGGGACCCACCGATGGATGGGGGCGGTCTTGTTCTGCGCCGCCGCAGCATCGCGAAGGGCGGTTTCGTGATTGGTCTTGTACCCCGCGGCCAGGGCAAGCTGCTCCTTGACTCGCACCAAGGCTAGTTCCTGTACATGGCTTTGCCGCCGCGCCGAGTGTGCTTGTGGCTATCCGTCCAGTAGGCTTCAAGCTCATCCATGTAGCGCTCGACGGCCTCGCGGGTGGGGTCAGCCTTTCCCGGCGCTGGTGGGGGTGGCGTGTATCCGCTCTCTTCGAGCAGTGACTTGTACAATGCCCGAGCCCTGCTCATTGTGCGGAAGCGTCCTTTGATCTCGCCGTTGAGGAGCACATAGACGTACCCGTCCTTGGGGACACTGGCAGTCGCCCGTTCCAGCGAAAGACCGATCGCCGCGATGCTTTGCCTGTAGGACTCCATGGGCATGCTGGCTCAGAGTCGTGAACCGCCGCCATTATAACCCGGTGCGGCCGGAATTGGAACATGTGGTCAACCCGACGCCAGCGGGTCACACAATCGGTGCTTGCCCTCACCTCAGGACGCGCATCGGCCCTACGGCCCTCGTCCCCGCAGGTGGCGGGCGAGGGCCGCCCTCACCCACTTCTCCCGCAGAGGCGCGGACAGGATAGGCTCGCCGTCCAGCGCGATGACGGGGATGGTATCCCAGTAGCGCTCTAGGAGCGCGGCGTCATCGTCGATGTTCACCTCCTCCATCTCCAGGCCGAACTCGGGCGCCAGGCGACGCAGGAGGTGGGCCGCCTCGTCACAGAGGTGGCAACCCTCGCGGGTGTAGAGCGTCACGCGTGTCATGACCTGCCTTGTCAGCGGGGCACCGGCTCCTCAGCGGGCGGCGGACTCCGCACCGCCGCCACTTCCACCGTCCGGCGGCCGGGGGCCTGCCGCAGAACGTGGGCGGTACCCAGGATCGACAGGCCAATGATCACCAGCGCCACGACCTGGGCCATGCGCAGGCCGTCCAGGACCAGGTCATCCTCACGCAAGAAGCTCACCCAGAACCTCATGAGCGAGTAGAGGAAGGCGTAGCTGAGAAAGACCAGCCCGTCCCTGTTGAAGAGGCGCCACAAAACGAAGAGCAGCCCGAAGATGATGAGGTCCCCCACGAACTCGTAGCCCACGGCCAGGTGTTGCGGGTCCCGTCCGAAGCTGGGGCTGTTGGCGTGCGTGTAGAGGACAGCGAAGGGCAGGCCCGAGGGGTCGGCGAAGTGCTCGCCGTTGATGATGTCGCCGATGCGGCCGATGCCCTGGCCCAGGATGCCACCGAAGGCGGCGGCGTCGAGACCGGCCCGGATGGGAACGCGTCTCCAGATGCCGAAGGCCAGGCCACCCAGCGTGCCGCCGATCAGCGCCCCGTAGATCGAGATGCCGCCTTCGTTGACACGGAAGACATCCAGGAGGTCATCGGAGAAGAGGTCCCAGTTCTCGATGACGAAGAGGGCGCGGGCACCGACGATGCCCGACGGGACCACGACCAGGGCGATGGTGTAGGCGTCGTCCTCGATGAAGCCGGCTCGGGCCGCCATCTTCACGGCTACCCAGACACCCAGGGCGATGCCGATGGCCGTGAAGACGCCGTGCCAGGTGAGCAGCAGCCCCCCGAACTGTGCGATGTCTGGGTCGATGCCTATCTTTATCGGGTCCCAGCCTTCGACGAGGCCCATCTAGCCTTCTCCTTCCCGCTCCTCCGCTCTGGAACTCGCCATGTCCGTGACCGGCCCGCTCCGCCTCACCTGTCCGCACACCAGGTGCGAGACTAAGGCGAGAAGGCCATCTGGTACAGCGCCCGCACCTCGTCGGGCGGCAGGCCCTGACCCAGGTACTGATCCGCCAGCCGGATCTCGAAGTGCAGGTGGTCCTCGGTGCCGGGTGCGGTGAGCGACTCCGGCGTCCCCGAGTCCCCAACGTAGCCGAGCTCCTGGCCCGCCTGTACCGTCGCGCCCACGACTATGCCGGGAGCGATGCCGCTGAGGTGGGCGTAGCGCGTCACGAGGCCACCGCCATGGTCCACCCAGACCTGTCGCCCGCGGAACGTGTCAAGAATCCTGGGGCTCGCGGCTTCGCCCAGCGCGATGCGTTCGTTCAGGGCCTCCAGTTCCTCCCACGTTAGGTCCTGGTAGCCCACGGTGGCGCGGATAACCTGCCCGTCCTTGACCGCCAGCACCGGTGTCCCCCGCACGATTGAGACGCAGTTGTCGAAGCCGTAGAAGTCCACGCCCTCGTGGATGCCGGCTCGGTACTCGCGAGGGGCATTGGGCATGAGCGTGTCGTTGGTTGGCAGGCAGGCGCCCTCGATCGGGAAGAGAAGTCCCCGCACCTCCGTCACGGGCACCGTCGGTTCCGGCGGCGGCGAAGGCGTCGGCGGCAGCGGCGTGATCAGCACGTCCGACGGGGAGCCTTCGCCGCTGTTGCAGGCGGCCAGGATGACGGCGAAGACGACCAGAACGGCTAGTTGAAGGGGAACACGCAGCTCAACAGCCTCCTTCTTCGAACGCAGGGGCGTCGATTCAGGATAACCAGCGCTCGTGGGTGCGGCAAGCGAATGAAGCCCGCTACACTCCGGCGGGAGCACTCCCAGGCGGCCACTCGGGCGCACGATGGCCGATACCCTGGGACCCGCTTGACCCGCGAGTTCAGGGTCCGCTCTGCGAGGCAGGTGTCGGCCCGGTTCCCAACCTCCGTTCCCTCCCCTCCTCCACGGCTCGCTCCGCTGCTCCTTTCAGGGGGATCTCCTTCATCCACAGACTCACCACGACCGCCGCAATGGTGATCGCCAGGCCGGCCATGAACACCAGCCCCAGGCCGTCGGCCAGGACGGAGCGCATAGAAGCCAGGGTCTCCTCGAAGAGCCGCGGTCCCTCGCTGCCGAGGGCCGCAAAGGCATCACGCATGCGATCCATGGCCTCCGGGCTCAGCAACACCTGGGGATCCTCCAGCCGCTCCAGCAGAGGGGCCGGTGCCGCCGACCGGACCTCGGGCGGCAGCTCGGAGGCCAGGTTGGCGCGCACGTGGGTGCTCATCAGTGTCCCGAATATGGCGACGCCCATGAGCCCGCCAATCTGTCGGAAGAACTGAACTGAAGAGGTCACGACGCCCAACAGCCGGAATGGAAGCGCATTCTGCACGGCGATGCCGAAGATGGGCATGGTGATCCCCAGGCCGATGCCTACAACCACCATGTTGCGCACGGTGTCGGTCCGGGATGTCGTGATGTCCATTCGACTGAGGAGGAACATGCCGAAAGCCATCACAGCCACGCCCAGCGTTCCCAACAGCCGGTATCGCCCCACCCTCGAGATGAGCTGGCCGCTGACAGCGCTGGCGGCCATGATGCCGACCATCATCGGCGTTATCACCAGCCCCGAGTTAGTTGCGGAGGCACCGATGACTCCTTGCACGAACAGGGGTAGGTAGGTGATGCTGCCGAACATGCCCATGCCCGTCAGGAAGACGACGACCGCCGAGATGACGAAGATGCGGTTCTGAAAGAGCCCTAGCGGCAAGATGGGGTCGGTGGCGCGGCTCTCCAGCCAGGCGAACACGACCACCATGAACGCGGCGAACGCCAGCAGGCCCACGATTTGGGAAGAACTCCAGGCGTACTGGTCGCCCGCCCAGACGAAGGCCAGCAGCATGGGCACCACTGCCAGCACGAGGGCGGCGACGCCCCAGTAATCCACCGGCATGCGGTCACCCCGAGGCCGGCCCCAGGGCATCCCCCACGCCAGCACTGCCAGCGCCAGCAGCCCGAAGGGGACGTTGACGTAGAACACCCAACGCCAGCTCAGGTTGTCGGTGATGAAGCCACCGACCGTCGGTCCCACAACGCTGGCCAGCCCATATGCCCCCGAGAACAGGCCGGCGTATTTCCCTCTCTCGGACGGGGGAAAGAGGTCGCCGATGATGGCGAAAGCGCTGGTCATGATGGTACCACCGCCGACCCCCTGGATGCCGCGGAAGATGATGAGCTGGATCATGGTCTGAGAGGCGCCGCTCAGGCCGGAGCCGATCATGAAGAGCGCGATGCCGCCCATGAAGAAGGGTTTCCGCCCGTAGAGGTCGGAGAGCTTGCCCACGATGGGGATCGCGGATGTGGAGGCGAGCATGAAGGAGGTGAAGACCCAGCTATAGAGGTTCAGCCCACCGAGATGCGCCACGATCCGTGGCATGGCCGTGCTGACGACCGTGGAGTTGATCGCCGACACGAACAGCCCCAGCATGGTGCCGCCGATGATGATGACCTTGGTTCGCTGGGCTAGCTCGTCTTGCATGAGCTGTTGGCGGGATGTGGGTGTTGAGGGGCCAGCCGGAGCCACGTACGCGCGCAGGTGAACAAGGCAAGAACCGGTGGCTCAGGCACTACGGTTTGCATGGGCCCAATGATAGGCCAGCAGCGAAGCGCGTGCCAGGGGCAGCCGCAAACGAAGGGAGGGTCGCCAGAAGGGGCGGTGTCGAAGGGGAACGTTGTGGCCGTGCGGCCGGTTAGTGCCGATCAGTGCGGCGGGGTAGAATGGGGCCGCGATACCGACCGGACACAGAGACGTGGCTAAGGGACAAGAAGCCATCGTGACCAGCCTCGCGGCCACCCCTGCCGTCATGGTGATAGCCTGGGTGTTGCTGCTCGGCGGCTCGGTGGCCCTCAGCGTGCTGGGTGCCCAGCACGACCGCCTGCCTGGCGACCTCCGCCTCACGGAATGGGTGCAGGAGTCGCCGTTTCCGGGCTCGCACCTGTCGCGGGCCGTGCGCGCCGTCACTGCTACGCAGGTGGTGCTGGCCACGGGCTTCGCGGCGGCGGCGGCGCTCTGGCTGCTGGGGCAGCGACGCCAGGCGGCAGCCCTGGCCGTGGCGCTGGCGGTCCTGCCACTGGCTCAGCACGGGATCAAAGAGGTGGTGGACAGGGCCCGGCCATCGGCGGAGCTCGTCGAGGTGCGGGCCGGATTCTCAAGCCCCAGCTTCCCCGCCGGCCACGTCATGAGCCCGACGCTGCTCTACGGCTTCCTGCTCTGGGCGTCGTTTCGTCGGGGCTTGCCACGAATCGCTGGGATCACGGTAGCCGCCTGGTCCGGCGTTGTGCTCCTCCTCTCGGCGCCGGCCAACGTCTACATGGGTGTGCACTGGCCAAGCGACGTGCTGGGCGGCTACGCCTGGGGGCTCGTGTTGCTGCTGCCGGCGCTCTTCGCCGCCAGCGGCTCGGCGCGGGGATCGCTTGACCTATTGAGACAGAGGTGGAGGTGATCGATGAAGTTCTTAGTGCTTTGGACACTGGCCGTTGAGCGTCCCACGGCGGAGATGTTCAACGTCGTGGCGCGCCAGCCGGACTACGCCAAGCGCCTTGAGGCGGATGGCAAGCTCGTGGCCCGCTATCACCTCGTTGGCAAGCACGGCGGCGCCTGGATCTATGACGTGGCCTCGAACGAGGAACTGGAGCGACTGCTGGCGATGGCGCCCGTCTACAACTTCGCCCGATACGACATCTACCCGCTGGCCGAGATGGACAAGCCCGAGTACATACTCCAGCCATCGAAGACCGGCACGCAGTAGGTGCCACCGGAAGAGCGACAGGACCGGAGACCCCGGTCCTGTCGTCGCTTGTGTTTGGTAGCGCATGCGGGATTCGAACCCGCGATCTCCGCCTTGAGAGGGCGGTGTCCTGGGCCGCTAGACGAATGCGCCATGCACGCCTGCCCCAGGGCAGGCGGGGCCGCTAGGAGCGCGCCCCTTCAGGGAACGGCCGTTGTGCCGGGCCTGGCTGGGGAGGGAGGATTCGAACCCCCGCATACGGATCCAGAGTCCGCTGTCCTACCACTAGACGACTCCCCAATCAGGAGCGATTCTAGCACAGAGATTCGGGCGGCGCAAACGATGGTGAAGTGGCGAGAGCGGTTTGGAGGACCTGGCCCGGACGCGCTCTGCTTGACAAGCATGCGACACCTGTAGCATGAAGAAGGCGAGGGCTCCTCAGGCGAACGCTGGGGAAGCCCGGAGCGGGCTAGTGCGCGCAAGGGAGCGGTTGACGGGAGTCGCCGGGACCGGGGGCTTGCGGCGGGCGGAGGCAGTGCAGGCTGGCGGGCAGGAGCGGCGGTACCGGGTGGATTGGCCACCCGGAGGGCTGTTGGACGTTGGAGGTGTGCTATGGCTAGTCGCGCGGAGGCAGTGGAAGCGGTGGCTCGGCACCTCGGGACCCCGGGCACGCCGAAACGCATCTTCGCGGACGCGGGCGACGGGCGGTGGCTGGTCCTCGGGGCTTCGAACCTGGCCGTCGACAAGGACGGGAAGGTTAGGACCACCTCTGAGGTGTTCACCACGAAGGAGATCGCACGCCTCTGGCAGGTGTTCCACCGCTAGCAGGGGAGGGGTAGCTCAGAAGTCAACCCGGAGATTGCCGTCCTGCGACGACGCGACTCCCCAGTCCGCAACGACTCCGGCAGAGGGGCTATCCGGCGCCAACGCTCACCGCGTTGGCGCATCCAGTTTGCGGAGGCCATGCTCCAGCCGGGCCAGACAGCGTTCACGCCCCAGAATGGCCATGCTCTCGAAGAGCGGCGGCGCCACCGGGCTGCCGGTGACCGCCACCCGAATGAGCATCAACAGATCGCCCGCCTTCAGCGAACGCTCCTCGGCCAGCGACCGTAGCGCCTGCTCGAGTGACTCCTCCTCCCAAGAGGTGAGGGCCGTCACCCTATCGCGGGCCGTGCTCAGGGCTCGACTGGCATCCTGGGCTCGGCCGCTGAACTTCTTGCCCAGGAGGTCGTCAACCTCGTAGTCCAGGTCGTCGCGCAGGAAGAAGAACTCGGCGAAGCGCTTCAGGTCATCGAAGCGCTTCACGCGCTCTCGAATGAGCGGCACCATGCGCAGGATGTACGCCTCGTCGAGCGGGCGCGGCACGTCGGGCGGCAGGTCCCTCTCAAGCCGGCCGCGTACCAGTTCGGCCAGACGCTCCGGAGGTAGGCCGCGCATGTAGACCCCGTTCATCCAGGTCAGCTTGTCCGGGTCGAAGACGGCCGGGTTCTTGACGACCCGCCCCAGGCTGAAGTGCTCGACGAACTGCCCTCGGGAGATGATCTCCGTGTGGTCGTCCAGCGACCAACCCAGCAGGCCCAAGAAGTTGAACATGGCATCGGCAAGGTAGCCCTGCTCGGCGTAGTCGAGGACCGACGTGGCGCCGTGACGCTTGGCCAGCTTCGACCGGTCCTTGCCCAGGAGCATGGGCAGATGGGCGAAGAGAGGCGGCTGCCAGCCCAGCGCCTGGTAGATGAGAAGGTGGCGCGGCGTGCTGGGCAGCCACTCCTCGGCGCGCAGCACGTGCGAGATCTCCATCAGGTGGTCGTCCACGACGCTCGCCAGGTGATAGGTGGGGTAGCGGTCCGACTTGATGATGATGAAGTCGTCCAGCGTGGCGTTCTCGAAGGCGACATCCTCTCGCACCAGGTCGGTGAAGGATGTCCTCCCTTCCAGAGGCGTCTTGAAGCGCACCACCGCCTTCTGCCCGCGGTCCTCCCGCTCCCGCCGTTCGGCCTCCGACAGCTCTCGGCAGTGACGGTCGTAGCGCGGCG
>DAOULP010000037.1:0-8238 GCA_034420175.1 Dehalococcoidia bacterium
GGCGATACGTTCGAGATCAGCGCCCACGATACGGCCGGCCTCTGCGGCTTCTTCTACCACGACATCTTCCCCTACATCGTCATGCTCCAGTTCGGGGGCGGGTTCGAGGAGTGGGGCTACCCCGATAGCATGGAGCTCGAGTGCATGGACCGCGCCAACGCCGTCAAGATCGAGCTGCGAAGGGAGGACTGACCGGCCCTGCCGGTCCCGCCCGGCGCCGCCCGGCGCTCAGAGGCGAACCCCGCTGTGCCCGAACGCATCCTTTCCGGAAAGCCCCGCGAGGACGACGTAGCTCTCGAAACCTCCCTGCGTCCTCGGCACCTGGCCGACTACGTGGGCCAGGAGAAGGTCAAGGACAATCTGCGCATCGCCATAGCCGCAGCCCAGCAACGAGACGAGCCGCTGGACCACGTCCTCCTCTACGGTCCGCCCGGCCTGGGCAAGACCACCCTGGCCTACATCCTTGCGGCGGAGATGGGGGTGAGCATCCGCGTCACATCGGGGCCAGCCATCGAGCGTCCCGGCGACCTGGCTTCCATCCTCACCAATCTCCAGCCTGACGATGTCCTCTTCATCGACGAGATCCACCGTCTGGCGCGGGCCGTGGAGGAGATCCTCTACCCAGCCATGGAGGACTACGGCCTGGACTTGGTGCTGGGCAAGGGCCCGGGTGCCCGCAGCGTACGCCTGTCCCTGCCCCGCTTCACCCTCATCGGCGCCACGACTCGGTTCGCGATGATGAGCCCGCCGCTGCGCGACCGCTTCGGCGCCGTGTACCGTCTCGACTTCTACAATCAGGAGGCGCTCGCCGCCATCATCCGTCGCAACGCGGGCATCCTGCAGGTGGGGATCGAGGAAGGCGGAACGCAGGAGGTGGCACGCCGGGCCCGGGGCACGCCCCGTGTGGCCAACCGGCTCCTCAAGCGCGTGCGCGACTACGCGCAAGTCATGGCCGACGGCGTCATCACCGACGCCGTGGCCCAGGAGGCCCTGGCCCGCCTAGAGATCGACGACTTGGGACTGGACGAGGTAGACCACAAGGTGCTGCGCTCCATCATCGAGAAGTTCGACGGCGGGCCCGTGGGGCTGGACACCATCGCCGCCTCCATTTCGGAAGAGTCCGACACCATCATGGACGTCTACGAGCCCTACCTTCTGCAGGTGGGTTTCATCCAGCGAACCCCCCGCGGCCGTGTGGCCACGCGCTTGGCCTACGAGCATCTTGGCCTGCCCCCCAAGGGTCCGGCGCCCTCGGCCCAACCGGGGCTGTGGGACACAGGCTGATGGGCCACACGGCACAGAGCCATCGCCGCTCCATTCGGTTGCGTGCATATGACTACGCCTCGCCGGGCGCGTACTTCGTCACCACCTGCACGCGTGGCGGCCAACCGCTCTTCGAAGACCCGGTGCTGAAGGAGATCATTGAGCAGACCTTGTGTCTCCAGCAGGAACGGTTCCCCCACGTCTCCATCGATTCCTTCGTCGTGATGCCCAATCATGTCCATTTCATCGTCTGGCTGAATCCCGTAGGGGCGCCCCTCGCGGGCGCCCATGGTGCGCGCCCAACGGCGCGGGCAGGGGCAAGCCCTGCCCCTACGTTGGCGGACGTGGTAGGGGCCTTCAAATCCACCGTGGCTACCAAGTGGCTGAAGCGGCTACGGCGGCACGAGCCACACCGTTCAGGGCGCGTATGGCAGCGCAACTACTACGAACGGGTGATCCGGAACGAGGACGAGCTCAGCCGCATCCGTGACTACATACTCCACAACCCTTCGAGGTGGGAGGTTGACCAGGAGAATCCCCAGCGTGTGCCCAGCCGGGAGCATGAGCAAGAATGGGCCTGGCTCGAGGGGAGCAAGCGAGCCAGCCTCAGCGCACCGGGAGTCCCCTCGTAGGCTCGAAGAAGAACCATTGACCGACCGCCTCCGCATCCGGGCCCACTCCCCATACGAGCCCCTCGTCGGCTTCTGAAGGCCGTGCACGGGCGGCGCTGCCCGTTCGCGGACGGAGGCCGGTACTGCGCACGGATTTCCGCTTGACGAGAGAAGGACGCCAGACTAGCATGTCCCTAGGCATCAGACACAAGCCCGCCGAACTCTCCACGCGGGAGACGGGGGAACCAGCGTACGGGGTGAATTCCTTCGGAGACGTCCGGGGGAAAGGGTAAGCCTTCTACCCCAACCCGTCAGCTAACCTCGTAGGCGTTGAAGGGCCGAACGAACATGCGGCGGCCCTTCTTTCGTTTCCTGAGCCGCTCTCGCGCAATACTAGCGCGAGACGAATGGCTACCCGGGCGACATCTTCACCGTCTGGGGCTGGCACTCAACCCCTTCGAAGGCATCCCGGATCCGTTCCCACGGCGCCGCCCAACGATCCGCCCCGCGGACTTCGTTGTCGGCGAATACGCGACCCCCGCCCAGGAGCGCGCGATGCGCAACCTGTGGTGGGACGGCTTCTTTGCCGAAAGCAGCGAAGTCATCTGGCTCCAGTACTTCATGCTCTACGCACTGGCCCTGGGAGCCAGCACGAGTCTCATCGGCATCCTGGCGGCGGTAGGCAGCCTGCTGGCCGCGCTCTCCATGTGGCCGGGAGCCTTCTTCGCCGAGAAGACGAAGCAGTACAAGTTCATCGTTCTCTTGACGGGTGGGGGACTCGGCCGGCTGGCCTTCCTGATCCTCGTGGCTATTCCCTGGCTGGCAACAGGCAGTGTTGCGCTGGCGCTGGTCTTCCTTGTCGCCACGCTGCGCGGCTTCTTTGGCAGCGTGGCGATGCCGGCCTGGAATGCCTTCTCAGCACAGTTTGTGCCGATCCAACTGCGCGGGCGCTACTTCTCGTCGCGAAACTTCGCGCGCCAGGCCGCAGGCCTGGCGATGGCACCCCTGGTCGGATTCGCCATCCAGCGGATCGGCGGCCTCGAAGGATGGCAGGTCGCGTGGCTCATGGCCTTCCTCATGGGGATGGCGGCCTCAGGCTTCTTCCTCAGAATCCCCAAGGAGGCGGGGATGCCGCCCCGCGAGACCAGGCAACAGACGCCGGTGCGGGGGGCCTCTGCCCTGCGCGATCGCAACTTCCTCTGGTTCGTCGGGGCGTCCGGTCTCTTCCACCTGTCGGTGATGCTGGCGGGGCCGTTCTTCAGCGTCTACCTCGTGAAGGAGCTGGGAGCCTCCATGCTCTGGGTGGGCATCACGGCGGCGGCGGCACCCCTTGCCGGGATGATCGCACAGCCCGTCGTCGGGAGGCTCAACGACCGGCTTGGCGCCAAGTGGCTGCTTGTCGCCAGCGGCCTGGCCATCCCTATCCTGCCCTGGTTCTGGATCATCGCCGCAGAGCCGTGGCATATCGTCTTCCTGAACCTGGCAGCGGCGGCCCTGTGGGCGGCCTATCTGCTGGGGACGTTCAATCTGGTGCTGGCTCTTGCCCCACCCGACAAGCGTCCCAGCTATTCCGGGTTGCAGCAGGGCATGGTCTTCTTCGCGAGCTTCCTGGGGCCTCTGGCGGGCGGATTCCTCATCGGCGCGTTTGGATTCCAGACGATCTTCTTCCTCTCCGGAGCGGGCCGGGTGATTGCGACCGTCGTCCTCTGGCGCGCTGTGTCGGACAAGGTGCCTGCGGCTGCTGCCGGCGAGGAGCCGCACCCCCAGACGGAGCCGGCGTGGGCGGAAGCAGCGAGATGAAGCCAGCAAGCACAGAGGGCCCGGCGTTGGAACAGGTGGGCCGGACTAGGTGCGCGGCGGCCGGAGCATAGTCCACGCCGGTGGCGCCCCGTCAGCCACCGTCAGCTCCTCTACTACGTCGAACCCAAAGCGACGATAGTAGACAAGGTTCTCTTCCCTCATCGTCTCCAGGTAGACGGGCAATGTGTCGCGATCCGCCTGCTCCAGCGTCGGCGTGATCAGGAAGCTGCCAACTCCCTGCCGCTGGCGGTCGGGATGCACGGCCAGGGTCTGCAGGTACCAGTGCGGCTCCTTAGGATGCACACGGCTAATGGCAGCGAAGGCGCGCATTGCCCGCACAACGGTTCGCAGCGGCACCCGGAACGGCCCGGCGCGATAGTGCCACGCCTCCACCCACCAGGGCCGCGGATATTGCCCTGGGGGACAGAAGGCGGCCACCCCTTCCACCGCAGCCGTGGGAGTCGTGTAGGTAGCGCCTGCGGGCAGGGCTATCCTGAGCCCCACCTCATTGGCCCAGACGTAGCCACGCCGGGGCGGCGAACCGTAGTAGAGGTATCTTGTAAAGGGGTCGTCAGCGAAGGCGGCCGCCACGACCTGGCTGGCCTCAGCCATCCGGTCACGGGTCAGGAGCAGGGGCGCGTTGCCCACGACGAGCCCGCCTCTCGCTAGAGTCTGAGGACCAGCAGTTCTTGCTCGACGCCGCCGCCCTTGACCCGCACCTGGACGTAGCTTACGCGGACCTTCGCCGGCTTGCCCTCACCCTCGATGAAGATCTCGTCCCCCTTCTGGAACCGGTAGTCCGTGTTCAATGTCGTGAGAAGCTTGTCCTTGCGTTGGGTGAAGGGGTCCGCCTCATAGATGTCGACTTTCACCTTGCACCTCCCTGCGCACGCGCTGCTCAGCCAGCCACCGTCGCGTCCGTCGACGGGCTCTTGGCGGCCCGCGCCCCGTCGCCGTCGCCGCCGGGCTCCTGCTCACGGTACGTCATCCGGTACAGCCTGGCATAGAGGCCATCCTGGGCCAGCAGTTCATCGTGCCCGCCCGACTCCACGATGCGGCCCCCGTCCATGACCACCACCCGGTCGGCGCCCCGCACCGTCGACAGCCGGTGGGCGATGACGAAGGACGTGCGTCCCTTCAGGAGCTCCTTGAGGGCACGCTGGATCACAACCTCAGTGCGCGTGTCCACGTTGGCGGTGGCCTCGTCAAGAATGAGGATGCGCGGGTCGGCGAGGACGGCGCGGGCGAAGCTGATGAGCTGCCGCTGGCCGACGGACAGGTTCTGGCCCCTCTCGTGAAGGACGGTATCATAGCCCTCCTCCAGGCGGACCACGAAGTCGTGCGCGCCCACGGCGCGGGCCGCCGCTTCGATCTCCTCGTCGCTGGCCTCCAGCCGACCGTACCGAATGTTGTCGCGCACGGTGCCCGAGAACAGGAAGGGCTCCTGGAGAACCACGCCCATACGCCGGGTCAGCGACTGAAGTCGGATCTCGCGGATGTCGTGACCGTCGATCAGCAGGCGACCACCCGTGACATCGTAGAAGCGGGCGATGAGAGCGGTGACGGTGGTCTTGCCGGCGCCCGTCGGTCCCACCAGCGCGATGGTCTCGCCGGGGCGGACGTGCAGCGAGAAATCGTGCAGCACCTCCACGTCCTCGACGTAGCTGAAGCTGACGTGGTCGAATGCTACCTCGCCGCGGATGTCATCCAGCTCCAGCGAATCGGCCGCGTCCTGGATGTCAGGCGTCGTGTCCAGCACCTCGAAGACGCGCTCACCGCCGGCCATGGCCCGCTGGAACTGCGTGTACTGAAGCACCAAATCGCGGATGGGGTCAAAGAAGCGCTGCACGAAGAGGGCAAACACGACCAGCGTCCCCAGCGTCATGTCCCCGTCCAGCACCCGCATCCCCCCGAAGATGATCACCAGGGCCGTGGCCACGGCCACCGTGACCTCCACCAGAGGCATGACCGCCGCCGTGAGCTGGCCCGCCCACACGTTCGCGGACCAGTTGTCGCGGTTGACGTTGTCGAACAGGCGGGCGTTTTGCTCCTCCCGCGATAGGCTCTGGATCGCCCGCACCCCGGAGACGTTCTCCTGAAGGCTGGCGTTGACGATGGCGATCGCCTGCCGCACCCGAATGAACGCCTTCCGCGCGTAGGTCTGCCAGACCGCCATGCAAATCACGAGGAAAGGAATGACGGCCAAAGTGATGAGGGCCAGCCCGACATCCCGGGTGACCAGGAGGACCACGACCACGCCCAGGCCCGTAAAGTCGGCCAGCACCGTGAGGATGCCAGAAGTGAGCAACTCCTGAAGAGTCGTCACATCGCTCGTCACCCGCGACATGACACGACCCACCTCGTTGCTGTCGTAGAAGCGCAGGGACAGCTTCTGCAGGTGGTCGAAGAGCTGCGTTCGCAGGGTGTAGAGAATACGGTGGCCGATCCAGCCGGTGTTGGAGAGCTGGATGTAGTACGCCGCCCAGGCGGCGAGCGCCAGCCCCAGGTACTGTAGACCTGTGCGGTTGAGTCCGCCCGTGTTGGCCTGGGCGGCGAGGTCGATGAGACGGCCCACGAGCACGATCTGGAGGTTCACGGTGACGGCGTAGACGACCATGCCCAGGACGGCCAACCCCACTCGCACTCGGTACGGCTTGAGATAGGGCACCAGCCGCATCACAACCCGGTGGTTGTAGACGCGGCCCAGCTCCTCGTCGTCCCACCCGTCGACGCCGCTGCGCAGGCGGTGCCCCGCCATGCGCTGCATCCGCCCGCTCCAGCCACCCGCTACGCCTCCGCCCCAGTAGGCCACTAGTGTTGCACCCCCTCGCTGGCCCCCGAGGGCACTGACTCCTCCACCTTCTCCCGTTGCACTCTCTCCAGCGCCTCCTCTTGCTCCCGCAGCTCAAGGTCGTAGATCTGGCGGTACAGGCCGTCCCCGCGGATAAGCTCGTCGTGGCGGCCCCGCTCCACGATGCGGCCCCTCTGGAGCACGAGTATCTGGTCAGCGGCCTTCACGGTGCGCAGCCGCTGAGCGATGACGAATGTCGTGCGGCCCCGCATGAGTTCGGCCAGCGCCTGCTGGATCAGGTACTCCGTCTCCGTGTCGACGCTGGAGGTGGAGTCGTCGAACACCAGGATCTTCGGGTCCATCAGCAGCGTCCGGGCGATGGCCACCCGCTGCTTCTGTCCTCCCGACAGGGTGATGCCGCGTTCGCCGACCCAGGTGTCGTAGCCGTCGGGGAGGCTCATGATGAAGTCGTGGAGGCGGGCCGCCTTGGCGACCTCTTCGATTCGGTCTCGGCTCGCGTCCACGGCCCCGTAGGCGATGTTGTCCATGACGCTCGCCGTGAACAGGAACACGTCCTGCTGGACGATCCCGAAGGTGCGCCGCAACGACGCCAGGGTCAGATCGCGGATGTCCACACCGTCGATGGTGATCCGGCCGCCGGTGACGTCGTAGAAACGGGGCATGAGGTTCACGACCGTGGTCTTGCCGCTGCCCGTCGGTCCCAGCAGGGCGATCATCTCCCCGGGGCTGGCCTCCAGACTGACGTCCTCCAGCACCGGGCTGATCGTGTCGTAGGCAAAGGACACGCGCTCGAACCGTACCTCTCCCCGGGGCCGGTCCAACTCGATGGCCCCTGGACTCTCCTTCACCGCCGATTCGGCGTCCAAGATCTCGTAGACCCGCTCGCCCGACGAGCGGGCCCGGGCGAATAGAATGACAATCCAGCCCAGACTGCGGACCGGCATCTGAAGCATGGTCAGGTAGAACATGAACGAAGTCAGTTCGCCGTAGCTCAGCGATCGTGCCGCAATCTCCCTTGACCCCACCCAGCCTGTCATAACCATGGACAGCATCCACAGCCCGGTCAGCAGCGGCGTGTTGAAGGCCTGGATGCGAGTGCTGGCATACGCGTTCGTGAACAGCTCGTGGGCCTCCCGGTCGAACTTCTCGCTCTCACGTGCCTCCCGCGAGAATGCCTTAACCACGCGCATGCCGGACAGGTTCTCCTGCAGGACCGTGCCCAGCCGGCCTTGCAGCTCCTGTATCTTCAGCCAGACCGGGTGCAGACTGGTCGTAACCTGAATCGAGCGGAGCGCCGCCAGGGGTAGAAACGCCCACGCCACCAGCGCTACCTTCCAGCTCATGGCCAGCATCAGGATGAGAATTACCACCAGCAACACGACCACGTAGATCAGCCTTAGCACGCCCATGCTGAAGAACAGGCGCACGCTTTCAACGTCCACGGTGGCCCGCGACATGATCTGGCCCGTCTGCGCCTTATCATGGTAGGCGAAGCTCAGGCGCTGCAGCCGGTCGTAGATAGCGTTGCGAATGTCATAGGCCGCCCGCTGCGAGATCCACTCCGCGAGGTACACCTGCCCCCACTGGAAGAGACCGCGCGCACCCGCTGCCACCAGCACGGCGAGAGCGGCCATGACCAGCGTCCGCGTGTGGCCGTGGGCCGTTCCGTCCTTGAACTGCACCCCGCGGTCGATGGCGAAGCGTATGACCTGCGGCATCAGGATGGCGAATCCGCTGGCACCCCCGACGCAC
>DAOULP010000038.1:0-3354 GCA_034420175.1 Dehalococcoidia bacterium
GGCTGGCCTCAATGAGGCTGTTCACTCGCAGCTCCCGGATGAGTGCCGATAGGGCATCGGGGAGGTTGGACGAGTCGAGGGCGCGGGGGCGCAGGTCGAAGATGTAGCTTCGGATATCCTTGATGACTTGGTTCAGATTGTTGATCGCGCCGTCCAGCCGCGCCCGTACCTCCTGGGGCTGGTTGAACACCTCCTCGGAGCATTCCTCCAAGTTCAAGCCCACGGCGTAGATGGACTGGATGACGCCATCGTGGAGGTCCATGCCGATTCGCTGGCGCTCCTCCAGCACGGCGAGCGACTGCACCTGCTCATAGAGGCGGGCGTTCTCGACCGCGATAGCTGCCAGGTTGGCGAATGCCTCCAGCAACCGGCCGTCGTGCTCCGAGAACTGGGTACTGGTCCGGTTGGCCACGTGGAGGACGCCCAGGAGCTTGCCCTTGGCAGCGAAGCGCGCGGCAATGAACGACACCAACTGCTCCCCCAGAATCTCGGGGATAGGCGGTGTCGTCCGACGAGGATCGGTCATGTAGTCCTCGATGATGACTGGGCCCTCCTCCTCTTCGGGCGGAGGCTCGGCCCCAGGTGGTCCGACGGGAATACGCAGATTGCGCATCGCCTCGGTGCGGAGGCCCACTGAAGCCGCCGTCTTGAGCTCGTCCCGGTCCGGCGACAGCAGTGTGAGCATGGCGACGTCGGTCCCAAGGAGTTCCTGGGCTCGATGCACCACCATTTCCAAGACGGCATCCAAGTCCAGGCTGGCCGCTACCTGTTCGCCCAGCTCGAAGAGGCTCCGCCACTCCCTGGCGCGCCGGCGTTCCTCCTCGTATAGGCGGGCCGTCTCGATCGCCACCGCCGCCTGGGCGGCGAACAGGGTGACCGCATCCTGGTCTTCCTGGGTGAACTCGGACCCGTCCCGCTTCTCAGTGAGGTAGAGATCGCCGATGGTACGCCCCTTGTAGACGATGGGAAGGCCGAGAAAGCTGTGCATAGGCGGGTGATGGGGAGGGAACCCGACTGATTGCGGATGCGTGCTGAGATCGGCCAGACGCAGCGTCTTGCCCTCCCGCATGATGAGGCCCAGCAGCCCCTTCCCCTCGGGAGGGTGGCCGATGCGATCGCGCTCCTCGGCGGTGACGCCGGCAGTGATCAACCCCTGCAGCCGCCCGTGCTCGTCGAGGACCCCCAGGGCTCCGTAGCGCGCCTGAACGACCTGGCGGCTGAGGTCCACAACCTTCTGCAGCACGGCCTCCAGAGACAGCTCGGAAGCGAGGCTGAGACTGGCCTCGTTGAGGGCCGCCAGTTGCTCCGTGCGCCGGTGGGCGGCGCGATAGAGGTAGCTGTTCTCGATGGCCACGCCGATCTGTGCTCCCATGGAGCCCAGCCACTGCTGATCCGCCTCACCGAGCTCGCGCTCTCGACCGGAGGCGATGATCATCATGCCCACCGGTCTGCCCTTGGCCCTGAGAGGCACCATCGCGAAGTGCTCCAGCCCGCTCTGGCTAGCGGCCTCCGCCACCGACTTGGCTGCGTGCCGAGAGGTCCGCAGCACGACGCTGTCGGCCACCTCCTCGATGGCGCCTCCACCCAGCCCCAATAGAGCCTCGCGGCCCTCGCCACGGGCACCGCAGGGGACCATGCGCCCGGACTCCTCATCGAGGACGAAGACGGCCCCCGCCTTGCTGTCGGTCACCTCAAGCACCTTCTCTAACGTGTGCTCGACCAGGTCCGGCAGCTCCAGGGACTGGCCCAGGACGCCACCGATCGCGTTCAGGGCATAGAGCTGCCGATTGCGCTGGACCAGGTGGACTTGAACGCCCTCCACGATACCAAGGACGAGCTTGGAGAACACGGTGACGCCGAGGAGAGTGGCAGAGGTGGCCACGAGAACAGCCACCCAGGGCGCGGTGAGAGGTTCCACCACGACCAAAGCGACCGTTTCCAGGGCCAGCAGGAAGGCCGTCGGAACGACGATAGTGAGCCAGCGAAGGCGGGCGAAAACGCCTTCCACCATTCCTCCGCGGGGTGGGAGCAGGCCTACCCTAGTCATTATACACTAGTGGGCGCGTACGAAGGCCTAGGTAGTATCGAGACGCTGGGGCCGAACGGCCCGGCCAGTTCGGTACGGACGGCTCTTATCGCGGCTCAGGCCTCATCGGTACAGTGGGCGCTGGCGATGAAGGGTGGGCCAGGACCCCTACGGGGCCATCTGGCGGCTCGCTTCGACCGGTCAAAGCCTCTGATAGGGCAGCCCTGGCGACAGCCTGTTACCGACTGTGAGCTTGGCCGCATCCTGACAATCGCGCAGGACGATTTCACCAGGCAGATCTTGCCTGAGGTGGTGGCGGGGAAAGGGCCAAGGTCGGTCCTAGAGAGACCGCGTCAAGTCGACCTCCCGGCCACCATCGGCGAAGGATTCCGGATGGCGGTGTCTTCTCGGGGGTTGGGTTCCATGCCGGTGGCGCGTTGGGTGCGTGCCAGCCGGGTCGCCCAGAATCAGACACCTGTCGCCCCTCCGGTACCCTTCGGGACTCACTTCGGAATCGGCGTCCAGGCGGACGCCGATTCTTTGCGTGGCAAGCCGTTTCGGGAAACCCAGATCCGTCCAGTCCTGGCGCTCGGTGCGTGGGCCGGGGCTGTCGGCCGCCTTCCGAAGATGCCGGTGGGGAGTGCCTAGGACCCTCCGGAGTCAGGAGTTGGGGGCTTGAGGATCCTGGTGACCCTGGATGGATCGAAGCTATCGGAGGCCGTGCTGGAGCCAGTCGAGCGGCTGGCACGGGCCGCCGGGGCGGAAGTGCACCTGCTTATCGTGGGGCGGCCGCTGCGAAGCCTGAGTCCCGGCAAGCGCCAAACGCCGGATGTGATGGTGAAGCTCCCGATGGTCGGTTCCTTCCCATCCGCTGCGGCCCGGCTCAGTGACCAGCCGCGAAAGAAGAGGGCGCAGGCTCGCGACGGAGAGCAGCGGTCCATCGCCCGCCGCGAGCAGGAACTGGACGAGTATCTGATGGAGAAGGCAGGAGCCTTCGAAGGTTTGCAGGTGAGGCGGGTTGCGCAGCTCGGGGACAACCCGTCGGAAGTCATTATCGACTACGCCCGGAGGCAGGGCGTGGACCTGGTCGCCATGGCGACTCATGGCCGTTCCGGCCTGAGCCGTCTGGTGCAAGGCAGCGTTGCCTCCCAGGTGATGGAATCGGGGGCGGCGCCGGTCCTCTTGGTGAGACCTCTGGGCGCCGGCTTCGACTAGTGGTGTCTCCCTCCCTCCGCGGGTCGGGGCGCCCTCGTGGGTTTACTGTACCGCCGCTGGCCCCGAGGACGCCCCGGCCACAATAACTGACGGAGGTTCGATAAGCGGGCGGT
>DAOULP010000039.1:0-16642 GCA_034420175.1 Dehalococcoidia bacterium
TCGTCGCTGAGGCTGAGCGGCGGGTAGACGGCCATCGAGTCGCCGGAGTGGACGCCGGCGCGCTCGATGTGCTCCATGATGCCGGGGATGAGGACGCGCTCGCCGTCGCCGATGGCGTCCACCTCCACCTCGCGACCCTCCATGTACTTGTCGATGAGGATCGGTTTCCCGCTGCCGATTTCGACGGCCGCCGACATGTAGCGGATGAGATCGGTGGCGTTCTGGACGATCTCCATGGCGCGCCCGCCGAGGACGTAGCTGGGGCGCACCAGCACCGGGTAGCCGATGGTCTGGGCTGTGGTGAGCGCGTCCTCGACCGTGGTGATTGCGGCGCCGGGCGGCTGCGGGATGCCCAGCTTCTGGAGGAAGTCCTCGAAGCGCTGGCGGTCCTCCGCCAGGTCGATGGCCTCGGCGCTGGAGCCCAGGATGGGCATGGCGGCCTGATGCAACGGGCCTGCCAGGTTGATGGCCGTCTGCCCGCCGAACTGGACGATGCTCGGCGGCGGCAGGTCGCCGGGGCCCGTCGGCAGCGTGTCACCCGCCTCGTTCTCCAGGATGTCGCGCACCGCCTCCTCGTCCAGCGGCTCGAAGTACAGGCGGTCGCTGGTGTCGAAGTCCGTGGAGACCGTCTCTGGGTTGGAGTTGGCGATGAGGGCGAGATAGCCGGCTTCTTGGAGGGCCCACACGGCGTGCACCGAGCAGTAGTCGAACTCGATGCCCTGGCCGATGCGAATCGGCCCGCTGCCGATGACCAGGGCCTTGCGGCGCGGCTCCGCTTCGGCTTCATTCTCCTGTTCGTAGGTGCTGTAGAAGTAGGGAGTCGCGGCATCGAACTCAGCGGCGCAGGTGTCCACCATCTTGTAGACCGGTCGGATGTGCCAGACGCGGCGCAGGAAGCGCACCCGCTCCGGCAACTGGTCGGCCAGCGTGCCTACCTGTTCATCGGCGAAGCCCAGACGCTTGGCGGCGCGCAGGAGGTCGGGCGTCAGCGGCTCCGCCAGCAGACGCTTCTCCATGGAGACGATGTTGAGCAGCCTGTGCAGGAACCAGGGGTCGACGCCTGTGCGCTGGGCCATGCCCATGAGGTCCGCGCCGCGGCGAAGGGCGGCCATGAGGGCCCACAGTCGCTCGTCGGTGGCGGGCAGGGGCCGGTCGGGGCCGGGCGTGCCCTTCTCGCCGGCGGGGAGCTTCTCCGCCCACGATGGGTCTTCCCACAGGAGCGAGCGCCCGCTCACCTCGAGCGAGCGCATCGCCTTCTGGAGGGCGGCCTCGAAGCTGCGGTCTATGGCCATCACCTCGCCGGTAGCTTTCATCTGGGTGCCCAGGCTGCGGTCGCCCAGGGGGAACTTGTCGAAGGGCCAGCGCGGTATCTTCACCACCACGTAGTCCAAAGCAGGCTCGAAGGCCGCGGTCGTCTTCTGGGTGACAGCGTTCGCGATCTCGTCCAGCCGTTTGCCGACGGCGATCTTGCCCGCCACGCGGGCGATGGGGTAGCCGGTCGCCTTGCTGGCCAGCGCCGAGCTGCGCGACACGCGGGGGTTCACCTCGATGACGTAGTAGGGGGCGGCCGAGGCGTCTTCGTACTGCCAGGAGGCGATCTCCGGCCGCGGCGCCAGGGCGAACTGGATGTTGCAGCCCCCCTCGATGCCCAGGGCGCGGATGATGCGCAGGCTCGCGGACCGCAGCATCTGGTACTCCTTGTCGGAGAGGGTCTGGCTGGGAGCCACCACGATGCTGTCGCCGGTGTGGACGCCCATGGGGTCCAGGTTCTCCATGTTGCAGACGGTGATGCAGTTGTCGGCGCCGTCGCGCATCACCTCGTACTCGACCTCCTTCCAGCCGAGGAGGCAGCGCTCCAGAAGCACCTGGTGTATGGGACTGGCGGCCAGGCCGCCGGCCACGGTCTGCTCCATCTCCTCCCAGGTGTGGACGACCCCGCCGCCGGTGCCGCCCAGGGTGTAGGCCGGCCGCACCACGAGGGGAAGGCCCAGCTCGCGGGCCACCTCTCGCGCTTCCTCGAGGGTGGTGACAGTGGCGCTCTCCGGCGCCGGCTCGCCGATGTCGGCCAGCATGCGCTTGAAGAGCTCGCGGTCCTCGGCGTTGCGGATGGTCTCAAGGGGCGTGCCGAGCAGGCGCACGCCGTACCTGTCGAGGACGCCGGCGTCGGCCAGGTCCACGGCCAGGTTGAGGCCCGTCTGGCCGCCCAGCGTCGGCAGCAGGCCATCCGGCCGCTCGCGCTCGATGATGCGCGAGACGACGTCGACGGTGAGCGGCTCGATGTAGACGATGTCGGCGATGCCCTCGTCCGTCATGATGGTGGCGGGGTTGGAGTTGATGAGGACGGAGGTGACGCCTTCCTCGCGCATCGCCTTGCAGGCCTGGGTGCCGGCGTAGTCGAACTCCGCCGCCTGGCCGATGACGATGGGCCCGGAGCCCATTATGAGGACCTTGTCGGGCTTGGCGCTCATTCTTCGGCCCTCACCTTCGCGCTACCTTTGCCCCCGGTCGAGACCGGGGTCGAGGCCGCGGAAGGGCGAGCGCGGCGACATAGGCCGATCCCCCCACCAACGCCAGGACCAGGGGGACGGCGCCCCAGGCGGGCAGCGGCGTCAGGAAGATGAGGATGGCCAGCAGCGCGCAGCCAGCGAGCGAAAAGAGGAGCGCCAGGGCGTAGGCGGGCCACTCCGTAATGAAGTCGGCGGAGAAGGGGAGGCCGATGAAGCCGAGCAGGAATCCCACGCCTCCTGAGACGATGGCGAGGCAGATGCTGACGAGAGCGAACCAGAGGGAGAAAGCCCCCCGACCGGCGACGGCGAAGCCGATGCCGCCGAAGACGCCGATGAGCACGAGCAGCACGCCGGCGACGAAGCCCATGACGCTCAGCGTCAGTACCCCGTACGACATCCGGATCACCATGTCGCTGACCACGGGGCGGGCGGCGGGCCGCAGGACGCGGAAGTAGAGCGCCCGCACGAAGCGGTCAGCGCGGTGGCGAAGGCGAAGAGGAGTGGTCATAGGTCCCGGCGGTCTCCTACTCCTTCCACACGAGGTGATGCCTGTCAATTGCGACGAAGTGCCTGATGTCCGTGGCTCGTAGTAGGGCCGAATCGAGGGGGTACCGGGCGAATGGGTGATGGCAGACATCCAGTGACGAGCGGGCACCGTGCACGAGCCGCTGGCCCAGCAAGAGAGCCACCGCGCTCATGCGCTCGTGATGACCCGCTCTCATCAGGCCGTCGCGGGCTCGTGTTGAGGCCACTTCTTTCGTTTGGAGGTTAATCCTCCATTGCTCTGTACCGTACAGGCAGCTCAGCATGTGCTTGTCACGGGCACCGAAGCTGAGGAACGGGCGGAGGACGATGAGGGTAGGTCTGCCATCGTCGGGAACCTGTTCGTATGCCGCGTCAACACTGGCACGAAGGTAGTCCGGTGTGTGTAGGAATCTCGCCTCGTGGGATTGCGCCAGCCCCACTCGGCCCCCTGTTTCGCACGGCGTGGCTTCGACCGCCACCTGAAGCCCGCTCCTGTCCGTGTAGGTAGCAGTGACTTCGCTCTTGCCAGCCTCGGCTAGCCGCTTCTCTAGCCACTGTCGGAAACGCGGTCCCCTGAAGTCATCTGCTGGCGTCGCCACGCTCAACCAGACGAGGTAGTTGCCCTTGACTTCCTCTGCATATCGCCACAGCTTTGCGGTGAGCCGGTCTTCCTCTTGCTCCCGCGGTCTATCTAGCACGGCCTTGACTTCAACGAAGATGCGCGAGGCCAGGGCGATCTCCAGATCGCCCGATCTCCCTGGGGCACCCTGCGGTCGCGGCTTAAGCGGGAACCCTCTGGCGTGTAGAAACTCGGAGCACTCGAGCTCGGCCATGGCGGCTCTGAATTGGTTCTGATCTCCGGATCGCAGGCGTCCCTCGGTCTGGCTGTCCAGAATCCCCACGGCTGAAGCTGCTCGCAGGAGCTGTTCCATGTGGTCACGCAGCTCGTGCATGTCAGGAGAACCGTCGCACAAGACTCGGTAGAGGTAGTCCGGCCTGGACTGCCGTTTGTTGCCGTAGTCTTCCCTGAACTCGACCCCGTACAGGGCATCGAGCTTGGGCCATGGGCGCAAGTCTGGACCGGCCATCGTCGTCACAGCGGCAGCTCGAACCTCATGTCCGGGTTGTAGATGGGCACCAGCGCCCCGATGCTCGATAGGAAGCTCAGCGCCGTGTCGTTGCTCTCCGGCAGGCGGCCGAGCAGGCGTCGGTAGCCCTTGTCCCGCGCGAAGCCCAGGGCGTACTCGGCGACGGCCGTCCCCAGCCCCCGGCGACGGTGCTCGGGGAGGAGCCAGACGCCCAGCGTCGCCGTGTCCGGCTCCTGCGTGTTGAAGTCGAGCGCGCTGAACCCGACCACGCGGCCCTCCACCAGGCAGAGGAAGATGCCCCCCTCGCCGCCCTGGCGGGTGAGCCATGTCCTCACGCGCTCGGGCGTGGTCGGGCCCTCTAGGCCCACGGGGTTGGGCTCCTGGACGACGCGGTTGATCACCTCGGCGATGGCCTCGGCGTCGTCAAGCGTGGCCTGTCGATAGGTGGCTTCTTCGACTGCCATGTCGGTGTCCCTTCCCGGCGCGGCTACGTTCTCTTGGCTGGCCCCGTTTCCTTCACGAGGGCCAGGAACCTCTCGAAGAGGTACATGTTGTCCAGCGGCCCCGGCGAGGCCTCCGAGTGGTACTGGATCGACAGCACCGGCAGGTCGCGGTGCCGCAGCCCCTCGACCGTGCCGTCATTCAGGTTGACGTGGCTGACCTCGGCGCCGCCGCGCAGGCCGTCCGGGTCGACGGCGTAGCCGTGGTTCTGGGCCGTGATGTAGACGCGGCCGGTCGCCAGGTCGCGCACCGGGTGGTTCGCGCCACGGTGGCCGAACTTGAGCTTGAAGGTGCCGGCGCCGAAGGCGCGACCCAATGCCTGGTGCCCGAGGCAGATGCCCATGATCGGTACCTTGCCCAGCAGCCCCTCCGTGCAGCGCACAACGTAGTCCAGGAAGGCGGGGTCACCCGGGCCCGGCGAGAACACGACGCCGTCCGGCCGCAGCGCCAGCACCTCCTCGGCGGTGGCGAGGCAGGGGACGGCGGTAACGCGACAGCCCAGTCGGTGCAGGCTACGCAGGATGTTGTACTTGACCCCCAGGTCCACTACCACGACGTGGCGGCCCGCTGGTCCGTCCCCCTGCTTGGGAGGCCCGCCGTCGAGGGGCCAGCCGTAGGGCGAGTCGGTGCTGACGTCCGGCACGAAATCGACGTTGTCGTAGCGGGGCATCTCGCGCAGGCGGGCCAGCGCCTCGTCGAGCTCCTCGTCGCCGGTGATGGTGCCCATCATGACGCCGACGGAACGCAGCCGGCGGGTGAGGGCGCGGGTGTCGACGCCGCTGATGCCGGGGATGCCGCGCTGCGCCAGGTAGTCGTGGAGGGTGCCCTCCGACCGCCAGTGGCTCGGCTCGCCGCAGTGCTCACGCACGACGAAGCCGCGCACCTGGATGCGCCGCGACTCCACGTCGATACGGTTGACGCCGTAGTTGCCCTGGAGGGGGTAGGTCATGACCAGGATCTGGCCGGAGTAGGAGGGGTCGGTGAGGGCCTCCTGGTAGCCGGTCATGCTGGTGTTGAAGACC
The DNA here is from genome assembly GCA_034420175.1 of Dehalococcoidia bacterium. Taxonomy (GTDB): domain Bacteria; phylum Chloroflexota; class Dehalococcoidia; order DSTF01; family JALHUB01; genus DAOULP01. The sequence goes on from DAOULP010000039.1 coordinate 5,644, forward strand.
ACCTCGCCGTGGGCGCGCGCCGGCGCTCCGAAGGACCTCCCTTCGAGAACGGCGCCGTCCTCCAGCACGAGAAGGGCCTTGTCGCTCATCTCTCCTGACTTCGACTCTGCATGGCGGAGGGCTTCAGCCCTCCAGACCAGGGCACCCACGTGGAGGCCTGAAGGCCTCCGCTACATGGCTCCGGTTCGGGCTGCCTCCAGTGTGTAAACCACCTGGCCCCCATAGACCGTCGCCACCACCTGGCCGCGGAGGGTCCGGTCGGCCAGAGGCGTGTTGCGGCCCTTGCTGGCGAAGCGCTCCGGCTCCGCGACCCACTCCCGCTTGGGATCGAACACCACGACGTCGGCGGGGGTGCCGGGCGTCAGGCTACCCAGCCCATCGAGGCCAGGCCTGCGGTCCAGGGCCAGGGCCGAGACCGGGCCCGCCGTCAGCTTCGCCACCAGCGTCGGCAGTTCCAGCCGCCCCTCCGGCACGAGGGTGAGGAGGGCTCCGAGGGCAGTCTCGAAGTTGCTGATGCCGAAGGCCGCCTGGTCGAACTCGCACTGCTTGTCCTCGATGGCGTGGGGCGCATGGTCGGTGGCGATGGCGTCGATCGTGCCGTCCAGCAGCCCCTGGATGCAGGCCTCCACGTCCTCGCGGGTGCGCAAGGGCGGGTTCACCTTAGCGTTCGTGTCGTAGGTCAGCGCCTCAGTCTCGCCCGGCGAGAAGGCGACCGCCTCGTCGGTGAGGGTCAGGTGGTGAGGCGTTACCTCAGCGGTGACGGGCAGGCCGCGCGCTTTGGCCGAGCGCACGAGATCGACGCTGCCGCGCGTGCTGACGTGGGCGATGTGGAGCCGGGCTTCTGTGAACTCGGCCAGGGCGATGTCGCGGGCCACGGCCGCTTCCTCGGCGGCGGCTGGCTGTCCGGCCAGCCCCAGGCGCGAGGCGACCCAGCCCTCGTGCATGACGCCTTCTTTGGCCAGCGACGGCTGCTCGCAGTGGTCGATGATCGGCAGGCCGAGGGCGCGGCTGTACTCCAGCGCCCGGCGCATCAGCGACCCGTCGGCCACCGGGCTGCCGTCGTCGCTGAAGCCGACGACCCCGGCCTCCGCCAGGTCGCCGAGTTCGGCCAGGGTCTCGCCGTGGCGGCCCTGGCTCACACAGCCGATGGGCAGCACGCGCGCCAGGCATGCGGCCGCCGCCGTGCGCAGCACGTACTCCACCGTGGCCCGGCTGTCGATGGGGGGCTCGGTGTTGGGCATACAGCAGACGGTGGTGAAGCCGCCGCGGGCCGCCGCCCGGGTGCCCGTCTCGATGGTCTCCTTGTGCTCGAAGCCGGGGTCGCGCAGGTGGCAGTGGATGTCGACGAATCCGGGGCAGACGACCAGCCCCTCGGCCTCGACGGCGCTGTCGGCGCCCGCCGCCAGATCAGGGCCCACGGCGGAGACGCGGCCGTTCTCGATCAAGATGTCGGCTATTGTGTCCAGGCCGCGGCCAGGGTCGAGCACGCGGCCGCCGCGGATTGCGAGAGAACCGCTCATGACTGCCCCCCAGCCAGCAGGTACAGGACCGCCATGCGCACGGCCACGCCGTTGCTCACCTGCTCCTCGATAAGCGAGCGAGTGCCGTGGGCCACCTCCGGCGGGATCTCGATGCCCTCGTTGACGGGTCCCGGGTGGAGCACCAGGACGCCGGGCTTGGCGCGGGCCAGGCGCTCGGGGTTCACCTGGTAGAGGCGGACGTACTCCCGGATACTGGGAATGAGGCCCGCCTGCTGGCGCTCGAGCTGGAGACGGAGGGCCATCACAACGTCGGCCCCCTCGATGGCCCGGTCCAGGTTCAGCTCCACCTCGACCGGCGGCAGGGCTAGCTCGCCGCGTTCGTGGCCGTTGGCGCTGTCCAGCCCGACGGGCACGAGGGTGGGGGGTCCGCAGATCACCACGCGGGCGCCCACGGCGGTCAACCCCCACATGTTGGAGCGAGCCACCCGGCTGTGCGTGATGTCCCCTACAATGACCACCTTGCGGCCTCGCAGGTCGCCGAGGTGGGAGCGCATCGTGTAGAGGTCGAGGAGTGCCTGGGTGGGGTGAGCGTGCCAGCCGTCGCCGGCGTTGACCACCTTGAGGTGAGAGTGGCGAGCCGCCAGGTAGGGCGCCCCGGAGTAGCGGTGCCGCATAACGATCATGTTGGCGCCCACGGCTTGCAGCGTGAGTACCGTGTCGACCAGCGACTCGCCTTTCTGAACGCTGCTGGCGCTGGCGGCGATGCTGATGACGTCGGCCCCCAGCACCCGGGCCGCCAGCTCGAATGAGCTGCGCGTGCGGGTGCTGTTCTCGTAGAAGAGCGTGACGACGGTCGTGCCCCGGAGGGTGGGCACGCGCGCGATCTGCCGGCTCAGCACCTCCTTCATGGCTTCGGCCGTCTCCAAGACGAGCTCGATCTCCTGACCGGAGAAATCGTCCAGGTCCAGCAGGTGGCGGCGGTGCCAGAACGGGGGCAGAGTCGGCGGAAGGCGGACCGTGCCTCGCTCCTTGACGGCCGTGCCCGTGCCTCGACCGGAACTAGATCGGGGATTGCTTGGCATGACTACTCCTCCTCCGGCGAGACCATCACGACCTCCTCGACGCCGTCGGTCTCCTGGAACCTCACCTCCACCTCCTCCCGACGGGAGGTGGGGACATTCTTGCCCACGTAGTCGGCGCGGATGGGCAGCTCGCGGTGGCCGCGGTCCACCAGGACCGCGAGCTGAATGCGCTCCGGACGGCCGTAGTCGATGAGCGCGTCCAGAGCGGCCCGGATGCTACGCCCGGTGTAGAGAACATCGTCCACCAGCACCACGCGCTTGTCGGCGATGTTTGTGGGTATTTCGCTGGGCTTGATCTCCACCGCGACCCCCCGGGCGGGCACGTCGTCCCGGTACAGTCCGATGTCGAGAGCCCCGGTCGGTACCTCCTCGTGCTCGAAGTCGGCGACGGCGGCCGACAGGCGCTGCGCCAGGGGGACGCCCCGCGTCTGCATGCCCACGAAGACCAGGTCCTGGCAGCCGCGGTTGTTCTCCACTATCTCGTGCGCTATGCGGACGATGGCTCGATGAACGTCTTCTTTGGTCAGGATGACGGTCTCAGGCATAGAAAAAACCCCCTGCCCGCCCCCAGCGGACAAGAGGCCTCCCCTTTTCTGCTTTGCTGTAGCCCAGGGCCTTGGCGCCCGTCACCGGATCACTCCCCTTCCCGGCCTCACAGAACCGGACTTAAAGGTTCAACCAGGGCCTTTCTTGGTCGGATCATACTAGATGCCTGCCAGGTGCTGCAAGGGTATCTTCGGGCAGGATCCGACCGTTTTCCGGGCCGCTTGCCTTGCCGCTGCTCGACCACCTTGACAGGGCGATCACCCTGGTGTACGTAGACCGTGTGGGCCGGTGCCAGGATCGGTTGACATAGCGTACGTACTCCTTCGGCCACGGGCGTGGCGACGCCGCCGTGGTACAATGAGTGGGCGGTCACGGGGGTGGCCGCCCATGAGCCCGTCAGCGGGACTCGGTTGGGGCGATGCGTGGCAAACGCCAAGGGAAGTTCCGGGGTGGACTTCCGGTCGCCCGCTGAGCAGGTAGGTCAAAGAGGCGGGGTGTCGTGCAAAAGGTCTGGCTGCTTCTAACGGACGTTATCCGGAGGCGGCACTTCTGGATACTGGGCGTTGCCGTTATCGCAACAGTTGTCTTCGCTCTGGGCATCCCCCGTATCCAGTTCAAGACCGGGCAAGACACCATGGTCTCCTCCGGGTCCAAGATCTACCAGGACAACCTCCGCTATCAGCAGCAGTTCGGTGGCGACCCCATGCTGGTTCTCTTCGGAGGCGACGTACGGCGGCTCCTCTCCTCACCCAACATCGACACGCTCCGGCGGCTGGAGTCCGATCTTAGCAACAGCGAAGGTGTGGGGACGGTCGTAAGTCCATTGACGACCGTTCAGCTCGCGGCCGACCAATTCCCCCTCCAGCAGGAGCTGGCCCTGTCGGTCCTGGCACGTCAGCAGGAGGCGGCGGCGCGGCAGGCCCGCGAGGAAGCAGCAGCCGAGAGGCTCACGCCAGAGGCCCAGGAGCAGGCTGCCCAAGAGGCGTCCGACGCGGTGGCGGCGGCTTTCGCCAGCCAGCGGCAGTCGGATGCCCTCCGGCTGGCCGAGGTGGGGGAGCTTAGCCTGGATAACCCTGCCTTCGTCGACTTCCTCGTCTTTGATGGCGAGGGAGGTGTACGCTCGGAGCTCCAGGATGTCATCCCCGACCCGCAGCATGCCCTCATGGTGGTGCGGGTGGCCGGCAACTTGAGCCTTGACGATGAGGCGGCGGTGGCCGGCGAGATCATGGAGACGGTGAAGGCTGCCGAGTTCGACGGGGTGGATGTCCTGCCCTCCGGGCCGCCCATCCTCGTCAAGGAGATCGCCGACAACATGCGTACCAGCATGATCAGGATGGCCGTCCTCGCGATGGGCATCATGGCGGTGGTCCTGTTCTTCCTGTTCCCGGTGCGCTGGCGTCTCCTATCACTGCCTGTGGTGCTGGTCGGCTGCGTATGGGCCTTTGGGCTGATGGGTTTCCTGGGCTTGCCCCTGACCATGGTCACCATCTCAGGGTTGCCGATCCTTATGGGGCTGGGGGTGGACTTCGCCATCCAGTTCCACACCCGCTTCGATGAGGAGACCCACCGACAGCCGAACGCCGTGGCCGCCCTGCGCGCCTCTCTGTCGCACATCGGGCCCGCGATAACCGTAGCTGTGCTGGCGGCTACCCTGGGCTTCCTGGTGCTCCACATCTCGCGCGTACCCATGGTTCGCGACTTCGGGTCGATGCTCGCGGTGGGGACCGTCATCATCTTCCTGGGCATCTTCTTCGTCCTAAATGCCATCCTCCTCCTGCGCGACCGCGGCAGGCGGGGAGGCCGCGCCGAGCAGTGGGTTGGCGCCCACTATCGGGTTGAGACCGTGGTCCAGACACTGACGCGAAACACGGTGGGCCGAGTCCTGCCCATCGTGGCGGCGGGCCTCTTCATCGCCCTCGTGGGACTGCTGGTGAACTCTCGGATCCCCGTTCAGACCGACCCAGAGCGTTTCATCTCCCAGGACAGCCCGGTGCTCCAGGACCTGTACAGCATCCGGGATGTGGTTGGGACCTCCAGCGAACTGGCCTTCCTTGTTGAGGCCGAGGATGTGACCAGCGATGAGGTGCTAGCCTGGATGGCTGCTTTTCAGGAGCGTCTCCAGGGCGAACACAAGGAACTGCTGCGCTCCAACAGCCTGGCTGACCTTATGATGGTGGGGGCCGACGGCTCCGTGCCTCCGGCGGAACTCAGGGAGCGCGTCCTGGCCACAACGCCTTCGGGCATCTACCGCTCCTTGGTGAGCGAAGACCACACCCGGGCCAGCATCATCTTCAGTATCAGTGACACGGTCACGCTTCAGGAGCGGAAGGCGTTGATCGATTCCATCAAGGCCGACCTCCGCCTGCCGCCGGGCGTGTCGGCGACGCCGGCGGGGCTGTCGGTGGTGGGCGTCGAGGCCGTCAATGCTCTCTCTGCCAACCGTGACCTGATGGCCTACGCTGCCATGGGCGCCATCGTGTTGGGGCTGTTCTTCATCTACCGACACCCCATCAAGGCGGTGGCACCTATGGTGCCTATCGTGCTGGCGCTGGGTAGCTCGTCGGTGCTGCTCTACTTCCTGGGAATCGAGCTCAACCCGCTGACGGCTGTGTCGGGGCCGCTGATCATCGCCATGGGGACCGAGTTCACCCTGTTGCTGATGTCCCGCTACTTCGAGGAGCGGGGGCGCGGCGCCTTACCACGAGAGGCCATGCAGACGGCGACGCTCCGCATCGGTCGTGCCATCACGGCCTCGGGCCTAACGGTGATGGGTGGATTTGCCGTACTCGCTTTCTCTGACTTCCCCCTCCTGGTCGACTTCGGCAAGGTGACGGCCCTGGACATGGGCCTTGCTGTGTTGAGCACGCTTGTCGTGCTGCCGCCTCTCCTCATATGGCTCGACGAGGGCGTCGGGCTGCTGCCCGTGGAGGAGAGCCTACGGGCGGTGGAATAGCAGGGGCTGCGAACCAGAAACACGAAGCCCGCGATACTGTCGCGGGCTTCGCCTTCGGCTAACGACGGCGGGTACTGCCTCCGCCCGGGCTGTGTCTCCGGCTCATCCTAGCTGGATCGCGGCTCCTTGCCACTGCAGCGGGCGCAGATGCCGAAGATCGCGGAGTGCTCTAGGTCTGCCTCAAACCCGTGCGTCTCGAGCAGGCGGTCGGCCAGCGGCTTCAGGAATGAGTCGTCGAGGGCGGCCGTTTTGCCGCACTGTCGGCAGACCAGGTGATGGTGCCTGCCGCGCTCGCTCAGCTCGTACTCCACGACCCCCTCACCCAGGTTCGTTTCTGTGACCAGGTGGAGCTTCTTGAGGAGCTGGAGGGTCCGGTACACCGTGGATATGTCCACGAATGGGTACTGTTCCTTCACCCTCTCGTGGATCGCCTCCGCCGTGGTGTGACCGTCGCTCTTGTGAATCGCCGCCAGGATCATCATCCTCTGTGGGGTGAGGCGGTACCCCACCTCGCGCAGCACCGCCGCCATGTCCGAGTAGGTGGCCATTCGTTTCTACCGCCGTGCGATGAGTGGTCGGTCTGTGTCCCTCTGGTCGGCGGGCCTACTGCCCGGCACCGGGGCGCCTACGGCGCCTCGAGGCCATGTTCCTCCAAGAGGCGCACGTCCCGCAAGATCTCCAGGGTGGGTCCGTCGGCGACCACCAGCCCTGCGTCGAGGATCACCGTGCGGGGCAGGAGGTCACGGACCAGATGCATGTCGTGAGTGGCAACCAGCATGGCCTGTGGCAGCTCCTGAAGGAGCTGGATAAGGGCGCGCCGTGACCGCGGGTCGAGGCCGGCCGAGGGCTCGTCCAGGGCCAGCACCGCTGGCTTCATGGCCAGCACGGTGGCGATAGACACCCGTTTCCGCTCGCCGAGGCTGAGGCGGTGGGGCATCCGCGAGGCGTACTCCCCCATATGGACGGCGGCCAGAGCCTCATCGGCGCGCCGTCGCACCTCCGACTCCTCCAGACCCATGTGCAGGGGTCCAAAGGCTACGTCCTCGAAGACGGTGGGCGAGAAGAGCTGGTCGTCCGGGTTCTGGAAGACCAAGCCCACCAGGGCGCGGACACGTCCCAGGTTCTGCTGGCGCACAGGCAGGCTGGCGATTCGTACGTCGCCATCGCTGCCGCGAAGGATGCCGTTGAGGTGCAGCAGCAGCGTAGACTTGCCGGCGCCGTTGGGTCCCACCAAGGCCGCCTTCTCCCCGGCGCCCAGCACCAAATCCACGCCTCGGAGGGCCGGGAAGTCCCCAGGGTAGCTGTATCGCAGGCCGCGTACGTCCACGGCGGGCGGATGAGCCGTCGTGGCGGCCACGCTGGTCTCTGCCTTGGTCTCAAGATAGTCGAGCATATGTCTCCAGCGCGGCCAGAAGTCCCAGTACCAGCGCCAGCGCTGCGTAGTCAGCCCATCGCAGCGAGGTCGTGGCGAGAGACCTGAGTTCGCCGTCGTAGCCACGCGACCGCATGGCATCGTAGATGCGCTCAGCCCGTTCGTAGCTGCGGAGGAAGAGCGAGCCGATCATGTTCCCTAGTATGTGTGCCCGCCAGCCGATGCTGCCGCCGCTGCCACCATCCGCGGAGGCGCTACGGGATTGTCGGGCCCTCACGAGACGCTGTGCTTCGTCGCCGATGACGAAGATGTAGCGGTACATGAAGGAGACGGTGGCCACGATGATCCGAGGCGTGTGGAGGCCTCGCAGGGCATGAAGCAGCTCGGTGGCGGGCGTCGTTGACGTCAGAACCACCGCTGCGCTCACCGAGAGCCAGGACTTCGCGAGGATGGTGAGCACGGCCTCCAGGCCGGCCTCGCTCGCCGTCCAGCGCCAGGCCAGGACCGGGACTGTGAACAGCTCATCGCCCTCCCGCGTGAAGAGAAGCGGGACGGCGGCGAGCACGAAGGGAAGCGCCAGGGCGGAGCGCCGCAGCACCAGAAGCGGCGAGAGCGTGCCGAGGGTGACGCCTGCCGCCAGAAGGATGGCTAGACCGCCCAGAACCTCCCACCGGCCCGCGGGCGTCAGCGTGGCGGCGAAGATGAAGGCAACCGTCGCCAGGAGCTTCGTCCGTGGCTCCAGCCGGTGCAGCAGGCTGTCTCCGGCTTGGAAGCGCTCCTCGAGGGCGAGTAGGGACACGGGCTAAGTATCCCCCGCTCCGGCCGCGCCTCCGGCGGACGCCGGGGGAGCCGAGCCGCCCGACTTGGCCGTCTCCGCTGCCGTCCGCCTCGACCAGGCGGTGAACCCGAGGCCCAGGGTAAGGACGAAGGCGGCCACCACCAGCACGCCTACGATGCCGGCGAGTATGGTAGCCAGATCTTCGTTGTCTACCCAGGGGAAGGCGTAGTCGGCGATGACCTCGTATGGGGCGTCCTTGCCCTCGTCGATGAACTCCTTGTCTTCGGCCACGCGCTCCAAGCCGTCGGGGTCGGAGGAGGCCAGAGGGCTGAAGAGGGCCACCGCCAGGGCGATGCCCACCCCCACCAGCAGCAGAACAATGTAGCCTTTCCTGGTCAACTTCGACCTCCTTATGGTGCTGCCCGCTCCGGCTGCTCGATGAGGTCCGGTCGCGTCGAGAGGACGAACGTGACGGCCGCCGCCGTTACCAAACCCTCGCCGATCCCGATCAGGGCGTGGACGCCCATCATCGCTGGCAGAACGACGTGGAGGGGAGACGTGCCGGACACCGCCAGTTCGATGGAGGTGGCGAAGGCCGCCAGCATGACCGTGAGCCAGGCAGCGGCGAACGCCCCCACTGGCCGAACCCAGGTCCGGTCGCCGTTGCTGAAGAGGGCGGCCAGGTAGTAGACGCCATAGCCGACCAGGGCGGTGATCACGCCCATGTTGAAGACGTTGAAGCCCAGAGCCGATAGCCCGCCGTCTTGGAACATCAGGCCCTGGATGCCCACCACCGAGGTCATGACGATGATCGCAGCCCACGGCCCCACGAGAATCGCGGCCAGCGTGCCGCCGAGCAGGTGGCCGGAGGTGCCGCCTGCCACGGGGAAGTTCATCATCTGGGCGGCGAAGATGAAGGCCGCCGCCACTCCCATGAGAGGGACGGACTTCTCTCCCAGTGAACGATTGGTCCTCCATACCGCCAAGCCCACGAACACCACGGCCAGGGCGTAGCCTACACCGGCCACGGGGGCGCTCAAGAAGCCGTCCGGGATGTGCATCGGTGCTGGCTGAGGAAGCGCAGGATTGGGAAGGCTTATGTAGGCCACTCTCCCCTCCTTCCAGAACGTGCCGTCGTCCGTGAAGCGAGCTTATTGCAAACGGTTGCCACAACATCTTACCGCGATAACCGGGGCGGGTCAATTGACCGCTGTGGCAAAGAGCAGGGGTCTCGGCCCCCGCCTTGAGCAGAAAAGGGCCCAGCGCGCCGCTGCCGAGGCCTGGGTGCCTTGAGGCCGGATCGTACCGGACTACGAACACTGGCAGGCGGGAGCGCTAGTCATGGGTGCCGAGGTCAAGAGTCCTCGGCATTCGCCGGGTGGCGCAGGTAGCACGGCGCCGCATTGGCCGGTCTTGGGCCCCACACTCGGCGTGGGGAGCGCGGGACGGCCGCTACGGACGAACCGGCCGGGCTAGCGCATGGCCGTGCCGCGAAGCCGGGGGTCAAGAACGTCCCGAAGGGCGTCGCCGAACATGTTGAAGGCGTACACCACGAAGAAGATGGCAAGACCCGGCCACAAAGCCAGCCAGGGATCGGCCCGCATGAGCTGGAGACCGTCGGCGCTCAGCATCCGGCCCCAGGATGGGAACGGGGGCGGGACGCCGAATCCCAGGAAGCTGATGGTCGCCTCAGCCAGGATGGCGACGCCCAACTGGAGAGTCGCGAGGACGATGATCACTGCCATCACGTTGGGAAGGATGTAGTGGATGATGATGCGGAGGTCGGACGCGCCGATGGCCCGGGCGCCCTCCACGTACTGGTTGTTCTTCACTGAGATCGCAGTGCCGCGAATGATGCGCGAAGAGCCCGCCGAGAGAATGATCGCCAGGACGAGGATGATAGCGAAGGTCTGTCCCGTGGCGTCCTGACCGATGTACCCCTTTGCCACCTGGACGCCGGTTATCAAGATGATGATGGGGGGGAAGGCGATCCAGGCATCGACGAAGCGCTGGACGAGAAGGTCGAACCAGCCGCCGATGTACCCCGACAAGACGCCGATGATCGTAGCCGCAATCGCTGCGGCGATCACAGAGGACAGACCGATCACGACCGAGACGCGGGCTCCGTAGATGATCTGGCTGAGCTGATCACGCCCCAGCCGGTCCGTCCCGAACGGATGCGCGAATGAAGGGGCCTGTAGCCTGCCCTCTGAGGTGATGTTCTGATCGTCGTAGAACTGGGGCGCCAGCAGGGGCGTGCTGTCGCGGAGCAGAGTGACGGCCTGGCGGTCGGCGAAGATGGCGCAGATCAACATCACGCAAATCACGAAGGCACCAAATGCGCCCAGCGGCTTGCGCCTGGCGAACCGCAGCGCGCCCCCGGCCACCACGCGCCAGCGCGACCGGCCGACTCGCGTGTCCTCAAGCGCAACGGCGAGTGCGTCAGACACCTGCGCTGCTCCTACCCATAGCGGATCCGTGGGTCCAGATAGGCGTAGACTAGGTCAACTGCGAGGTTAGCGGACACGACAATGAGCGCCACGATCAGGTTGACCGCTTGAACGACAGGATAGTCGCTTCCGTTGGCGGCCTCCACAAGGTACCTTCCCATCCCCGGGACGCTGAAGATCGTCTCCAGCACGACTGTCCCTCCGACAACGACCGGGATCTGGAGCGCCACAAGCGTGATGACCGGGATCAGGGCATTCTTCAAAGCATGCCTGACGATCACGGTGCGCTCCCTGAGGCCCTTCGACCAAGCCGTCCGGATGTAGTCCTGCCGCAACA
>DAOULP010000040.1:0-3148 GCA_034420175.1 Dehalococcoidia bacterium
GCGGAGAACGTGAACTCCGCTCCACACTCGACGCAGGTGAGAGACTTGTCGCTGTAGGGCACTCGACGACCTCCTTGTGAGATGTGCTGATTCCTTGTCGTCGAGTGCCAAGCGAAGCCGCCTTCGCTGGGGACTGATGACGAGGAGATTTCGCCGGTATTCTCACATAAGATCGCACCCCGTGCAAGGCGGTGATCCGGCAACCCGTTTCCCTCACGGCCACGCGATCCGTCCGCCAAGGACTGTCATTTCCACGCCTAGGGCGCTCATGGACGCCCCGGATAGGGGGTCGCCCGACAGCAGCACCAGATCGGCGCGTTTGCCCGCCCGAAGGCTGCCGTGCCTTCGCTCCTCGAATGCCGCCTGTGCGGCGGAACGAGTGTGCATGGCGAGGGCCTGCTCCGCCGAGACTCCCTGGTGCGCTGCCACAGCAGCGCCCGTGTCAGAAAGGCGGTGCACCGCTCCCACCAGGCCGGCAACGGCTCCCGGCGGCACCACAGGGGCATCCGAGCCCGCCGCCACCTGCACGCCGGCATCCAGCAGGGTCCGCAGGGGATAAAGGTGCGGCAGGTCCTCGGAAGGCACCTGGCGCAAGTAGCGGTCGCCGTTGTAGTGCACGAAGGAGGGCTGTGTCACCACCACCACGCCCAGCTCGGCGAGGCGCCTGGCCAGCGCTGGCGGGCAGACGCCGCAGTGCTCGATGCGGTGCCGGTGGCCGCGCCGGGGCCCGCGCCTGAGGGCACCCGCCAGGGCCTCCGCGGCGGCGGCCACAGCCTTTTCGCCGACGGCGTGTATGGCAACCTGCCGCCCGGCTTCGTGGACGCGCCGCACCATCTCCGCCAGGTCATCGGGGCCGGGATGCAGCTCCTGCCCCAGCTCAGCGACGACGACTTTGACGGGGCCTCGACGCAGAGGAAGAACACTGTCGGCCTCAGGGAGCTCGCCCAGGTGGCGGTAGCCTTCCATGAGGGTGACGGAGAGGGGCAGGTGGCCTTCGGCCATGAGGCGCCGGATGAACTCCCACTCCTGTCGCCCGTTCGTGGCGGTGGCGTCCTGGAGAGCCGTCACGCCTTGCGAGAGGAAGACCTGCGCCGCTTGGCGCACCCCGGCGCAGAGCTCCTCGTAGGGCAGGGCCGGCACGAAGGGGTCCACAATGTCGTTCATCTCCACCAGCAGCCCGGTGGGCTCGCCGCTGGTCGGATCCCGCTCCATGTAGCCGCCGGGCGGCTCCTCGCTGCTGGTGTCGAGGCCAACCAGAGCCATGGCCCGGCTGTTCAGGACGCAGGCGCGGCCGGTCCGGTGAACGAGGCGAACCGGGTGACCGGGGGCAGCGATGTCCAGGTCCCAGCGCGTAGGATGACGCCCCTCGCCCAGGTCGGTCTCGTCGTAGCCGGCGGCGCGCAGCCAGCTGCCCTCAGGCGTGCGCTCAGCACGGCTGGCCAGCTTGGCCTGGATGTCGGTGATGGAGCGGACGCCCCTGGGGCCGCAGTCAATAGAGAGGAGCGAGGCGGCGTAGGAGAGCAGGTGGCAATGAGCGTCGATGAACCCAGGCAGGAGCGTTAGACCTCGACCGTCGACCAGGCGTGTCTGAGGCCCCCGATGGCGCGCCACCCAAGCCTCTGACCCCACTGCCAGCAAGCGGTCACCCGCCACCGCGACCGCTTCCGCCCGCGGCCGCGAGGGCTCCATGGTGAGGGCGCGCGCATTGTGGAAGATGAGGCTGGCCGGCACGGTCGTGCTCCTGGGCCTCCGGGGATACGTAGGGCCGTCCGGAGGCTTCCCCGGCGGCCGTGGCTGGTGGCAGGCAGGTCTAGAGGTCAGATTGCCGGTGTGAGGTTAGTCGGCGGAGGGAAGAACCTTGGGCTGCATCAGCTTCATGGGGGCACCGCAGCACTGGACCTCGCCTTCCCCTGGCTTGATGCACAGCACTTCCGATCCACAGGATTCGCACTGAAATCGCTTCCCCAGTTGGTTGGGCATCGATGCTACCTCCTGGCCCTGGGCGGTGCGTCGCTGCGCCCTCAGCTCTTGAGTTGCATGGGCTGGCCACAGCAAACGAGTTCGCCGGTGCCCCCCTTGGTGACAATCATCTCCGTGCCGCACTTGCTGCAGAAGTATCGTTTTCCAACCTGGTTGGCCAAGGTGTCGCTACCTCCATGAGTCCAAGAAGACGCGCTCCCCTGCGACTTGGGAAGCCTTTCACAGTCTAGCCAGTGGCTTCGAGGCAGTCAAGCGTGCCGTAGAGCACTGGCCAGGCTTCTGCTACAATGTCCGTGGGGCCGCTCCGGCCTCGCTTTTGGATTGATGCCATGGCGAACAAACGCGACTACTACGAGGTTCTTGGGGTCCAACGAGGTGCCGCCCCGGCAGAGGTGAAGCGCGCCTTCCGCCGCTTGGCGATGAAATACCACCCCGACCGCAACAGGGAGGACGGGGCGGAGGAGCGGTTCAAGGAGATCAACGAGGCCTACGAAGTCCTCTCAGACTCGGAGCGCCGAGCGATCTATGACCGCTTTGGCCACGCCGGGGCCGAGGGCGCATTCGCCCGCCCCTTCGAGGGGTTCGGCTTCGGCGGCATTGGTGACATCTTCGACGCCTTCTTCGGCGCCACGGCCACCCGCCAGCGGGCAGCGGAGCGGGGTGCCGACCTGCGTGTCGCCGTCACCATCTCCTTCGAGGAGGCCGTCTTCGGCTGTGAGAAGGAAATCGAGGTGGAACGCACCGAGGTCTGCTCGGCCTGCCAGGGCCTGCGAGCGGAGCCCGGCACCGAGGTGGAGAAGTGCCCATCGTGCGGAGGCAGCGGCGAGGTACGGCGAGCACAACGCAGTATCTTTGGCCAGTTCGTCAACATCGCGCCCTGTGATCGCTGCGGGGGTGAAGGTAGGGTCGTGAAGGAGCCGTGCCGTCGCTGCCGGGCCACCGGCCAGGAGAGAGTGAGACGCCGTCTTCAGGTGAGGATCCCTGCGGGGGTTGAGAGCGGCTCGATGGTGCGCCTGTCCGGCGAGGGCGAGGTGGGGCGCCACGGCGGTCCCCGCGGCAATCTCTACGTCCTCTTGCGCGTTCAGGATCACGCGTTCTTCCGGCGCGACAACCACGACATCGTCTACGACTTGGAGGTCAACGTCGTGCAGGCGGCTCTGGGCGACGA
>DAOULP010000041.1:0-17126 GCA_034420175.1 Dehalococcoidia bacterium
GCAGAACACCAGCCACGGTCCCGAGGGCGAGGAAGCCGACGAACGTGTACACGACGGGGTCTGTCAGCACTCCTTTCGCATACGGGTGGATGAACGTGGCTCCGATCGCGATGGCGATCGCGATGTGAAACAGAGCGAATTCCACGTAGACGGCCAGGTGCCTGCGGGTGCTCTCCATTGACCAGGGCATCAACACTGAGCCGAAGGAGAGCAGGACTCCCTTGCGCACCGAGCCCTTGGGCTCCATCTTCTCCATCGGCTGACGCAGCGACCTGAGCCAAAGCAGGCGCACAGCGTACATTAGGGCGAAGAGGGAAAGAGCCGCTATCTGCACCTCGTTTTCCAGGACCTTCACGAACTCGTCCAAGATGCCACCTCCCCAGGCTGGCGCTTCTGCCTGCTTCCCAGCGCTCGTGCATCCGTACGTCGCCCGATCAGCAGTGTCCACGGGCAGGGACAAAGGTGCCAGCGCTGGTGGTTATATATGTGCGCGCCTATATACGCACGCTGCGTACACCTTAAGTTGCACCTTGGTGCTTTGTCAAGGGCTCGTGAGCCAGATCACAAGCAGTCGGATGGCGCGCACGTGGAACAAGGGGAGGACACGATGGCACGGAGATCGCGGGAGTCCCATGTGCAGGGCAATCGGGCCGGAGCATGCTGAGGGAAATCAGTGCTAGAAGGGCCGGGGCCCATCATCAGCACATGGACACGGGGGCGCGGTGCCGAGAACGACGGTGGCGGCAATCCCGTGGACGGCGGGGCGCCGCGAGTCAGGACTCTGGCGGCTTCCTGTCAGGGGGCGGGGCGCTCGCGCGGAGCGGCCGGACGCGGGGAAACTGGCTGGCGAAGGCCTGGCTGTCCTTCATTCGGTCGGCCAGCACTTCGTGGAAGATATCGCACGCCTGGACGATCCTCGGATCCACGAGGGAGTAGAAGATCGTGTTGCCTTCGCGGCGCGTGGCGACGATCTCCTGGGCGCGCAGGATGGCCAGGTGCTGCGAGACGTTGGCCTGGGGAAGGTCCAAGAGCTCCGCCAGCTCCCCGACGGACCTCTCACCCGCGTGGAGGTAGTCGAGAATCATGAGCCGCCTGGGCTGGGCGAGACTCTTCAGAATCTGGGCGTGCAGGAGATAGATGGTGTACTCAAGTTCTTCCATACTCAGAGTCCCCTATATGTTTACCATATCAGACAGCCCCAAACCAGGTGGCTCAGAGCTCTTGCCGCGCTGCTGGCTGTGCTGAGTTCGCGGGGCGGGTTGGCGAACGGCACGGTTCGGGTCGCGGCTCGCGGGGTCGTGGCCTACGGAGCCGGCTTGGCGAGGAGGGGGGCCACGGCCGCCTCTACCTCCGGCGTCAGGTCGTAGCCGGCGACCGGCGTCCCATCGGGCGAAACGACCCGGAGGCCATCGAAACGGAGGCGATCGTCGCCAAAGGCGCGCAGAGTAGCCACGATGAGCGGCAGCTCTCGAGTCGCGCCCTGGCGCCGGATCTCCTTGAACAGCGGGTATTCCTCTCCCTCGGCTGCCTTGATCTCATCCACAGACCGATCCCCGACCTGGTGCCACAGGGGGTCCAGCGTCGGTCCGTGCAGGGGGTAGGTGCAATAGGTCACCGTTGGCCCTCGGTCCAGGTCCGTGGTGCAGAGGAAGATCGTGATTCCCGACTGGTCAGCGCGGTCGACGATGAGGTCCCAGATGACCTGCTGCCACATGCCGATGGGCCCGCCGGGAGCGGCCGGGTGCAGGTTCAGGAGCGGCCAGCGCTCGCAGACGACGTCGGTGAAGATGAGCATGAAGCCCGCCAGCATCCCCACGTCAAAGGGGTAGGGCTCGATGAGGCGGGCGACCTCGCGGTCGTAGTCCCGGCGCCACGGCAGCAGAGGCTCGCCGGCCCGGATCACCGGCAGGTCGCGCTCGCGCCGGTAGCGCCGGTAGGAGAACGTGAGGAGGGGCAGGTCGTAGGACAGGACAAGGTCGAGGAAGCGGTCGGTGGCCTCGCTCTCGCCGCGCTCGTGGTTGCTGAGCACGAACGGGATCTCGGCCCTAAGGTCGCCCCTCTTGATCGAGTCCATGGCCGTCCGGAGGAGCTGACCGGCCATGTTATCTCGTCCCGATGAGAACCAGCCAATTCGAACGGTCACGCTGCTACCCTGCCCCGACGCGGGCCGGCGCCGGATCAGCCTTGTGTTTCCGGTCAGAGAACGACCGGAAACGGTCGTCGAAGCGGGCGAGGAGCTCTTGGCGAGTCGGAAGCCCTTGACGGGCGCCTAGCGCCGTCAGAGAGAATCCGGCCGCGGTGTGGCCCAGGGCCCCGCACTTCGCTGGCCCGTAGCGCGTGGCCAGCAGCCCGAAGAGAAAGCCGGCGGCAAAGGCGTCGCCGGCGCCGGTCGTGTCCACGATCGCCCCAGTGTGCACTGTGACGGCTGGCACGGCGTGCTCGACCGTCCGGGGGCCGCGCCCCGTCTTCCGTCCAGTCACTGTGAGCGAGGCCATTGCCCCTTGGAGGCGTGAGGAGACCTTTGCCTGGTGAGCGTCGCTGCCGGAGCCGAAGGTTATCACCACCATCCCGCAGCCGGCGTCGAGACAGGCGCAAGCGGCCCGGCGCGGCTCATCGCCCGTGAGCTCCCGAAGCTCTGCCGCGTTCGCGAAGAGGACGGTGCAGCGTCTGAGCAGGGTGCTGATCGCCTGGAGGCCTCGTCGCGCATACAGCGAGTCCAGCGCCAGGCTCACTCGGACGCCCGCCGGCAGCTTCTGGACGATCCGCACTTGCTCCGCGAACGCGTCGTCGCCGACGAAGGACGACAGGTGCACGTGTCCCGCACCACCGATGTAGGCCGGGTCGATCTCCCGACTGTCCAGCAGGTTGTTGGCGCCCGGAAGGATGTAGATCGCCTTCTGCTTCTGGCCGGCGGTGATGCAGATAGTCCGCCCGGTCTCCTCGCCTGGCGCCACGCGTATCCCGCTCGCGTCGACGCCCGCTTCCTGGAAGGACTTGAGGTGAGCTTTGCCCGCGTCGTCGTCGCCGACCATACCGACGAACCCGCAGCGCAAGCCGAGTCTCGCCAGGCCGTATATGGTGTTCGCCGCGGAGCCGCCGGGCTGCGTCGTCCATGCGCTCACCTCCACGCCGCCGTCGCGGACCAGCTCGGGCACCGCGTAGAGGTGGTCCAGGTTGAGAGCCCCGAGCCCCACTACATCGCATCGAGGCTTGCGGGGCCTCTTCGACCGAGCCCGGTTGTCATCACCCAAGGCTTCCCGCCCCCTCACCTCTGGCCATCTTTCGCGCTCTGCCGTGGACCCCGGCTACGGCCTCCATGTCACTCAGGCTGACCAGCCAGTGATATGCTGCTTCCCCGTCCGGCGCGCTCAGACTGGAGGCCAGGACGGCCTTGCGTAGCGCCTCGCGGCCCTGGTCGAGCCAGCGCTGAAGTGCCGGCAGGACGTTCATCAGACTGACGCTGGCGACGCCGACGGTGCCGAAGGGAAGGGCGTATCGGTTCCCGTTGAAGACTACCGACAGACCTCCGGCGGCCTCGACGGCCTTGAGCATCTGGAAATCGGTGATGCTATCACCCACTACTGCCACCTGGCTCAGGTACGTGTCGGCGCGGCGGCAGAAGCTCTCGAGCGCTGTCACCTTCCGTCGTCCTCCCACGACCTCGACGGAGCGCAACGCCTGTCCCAGCTCCGTACGGGGGAGCGTCTCCCAGTAGAACTCGTCGAGCTTGGGGCGAATTCCGTCGTCCACGGCGCCGTTGGCGATTTCGTCCAGCGAGAGATCGCCGGCGATGCGCAGCACGTAGTTCCAGACCTCCCCCAGCAGGGATCGGTCGGCTCCTGTGGCGCCGCGCGCCAGTTTCGCTGGCTCCAGTCGGGTGCAGGCGACGTCTCCCTCCGGGATGCCCAGCTCCTCGGCCACCCGCATGGCGTGCTGCTGGTAGCTGGTGGAGATGATGTGGACGCGCCAACCGGCGTCAACCAGGGTCGTCACTAGCTCCTTGGTGCCGGCGATCAGCGGTGCCTTCTCGGAGACCCGACGAATGTCCTCGGCCTTGAGGCCGTGCAGGACCAGGAAAGGCAGGATCAGCTTCAGCGTATCGCCGGGCTCGTATTCCTCCCGTCCTTCGAGGGCAAGCAGATCGTCGTAGCGGCTGATTACGGCGAAGGCCCGGTGGCCGTTCTCGACCAGGCCCATGACCTCCAGGGCGTTGTCCTGGGGAGACAGCGGCCCCTCCAGGTCAAAGAAGACGACTTTGTCCATACGATGCCCGCTGTGCTGTGTGTGGCTTGGCTTCCGGGCTGGCCGCTACGTAGTTTACCAGAGGCTAGGCCGGCGTGCCTCTCGGAGTCGGCGGCCGCCAGCCGAGGCGCGAGCGCCCCTTGGCCAGAGTGCTGATCAGATGTACCAAGGGGTTGGACCGCCGCCCCACGATTCTGCCCTGCCTCAGCGCCTCCAGGAACTCCTGCGGCCCGTCGAAGTCCGGCATCTCGACGTATGCCGCGCCGAGCTCCCGGGCGGAGTGGGCGTCGCTGCCGGCGCTCATCGGCAGGTCCCGCTCCTCGGCCAGGCCCCGCGCCCGTTCGTTGTCGCGCCGGAGGGTGGTGCGCGAGTTGAACACCTCGATGACATCGATTCGGCCAAGGACACGTTCCCGGGCGGCTGCGCGGAGCGGCTCCCGCCGTATGCGGTCGAAGGGGTGCGGCAGCGACACCAGGCCTCCCTGAGCCTTCACTCGCTCGATGGTCTCCTCCGGCGTGAGGCCCCGCGGGATCTGCTCCTTGATGAAGAGACCGGTCAGCTCCCCCGCAGCGGTCTTGATCTCCTCGGCGACGATGACCTTAAAGGGGGCGCTGCGCTGGACGGCCAGGGCCCCCTCGATGCTGTTGTGGTCGGTGACGGCGACGCAGTTGATGCCAAGCTCCAGGCAGCGGCTCACGTAGCGTTCGGGCGAGGTGAAGCAGTCGCGGGAGTAGTGGGTATGGGTGTGGAGATCGGCCTTTAGCACGTCTCTTCCGCTGGCTCCTCGGGCTCCTGGGGCGCGCTGTAGGCGGCGAAAGCCTCCTTGAGTCGCGTGACCTTGAGCTCGGCGCCGTCGAGGATCTCCTGGCAGCGGCGAGCCAGGTTCATGCCCTCCTCGTACAGGGCCAGGGCGTCATCCAGGCTGAGGCCGCCCGCCTCCAGCTTGGCGACCGTCTCCTCCAGGCGCTCGTAGATCTGCTCGAAGGTCTGCTGGTCCTTGCGGGAGGGCATGGCCGCTATCCTCTCAGCGTCTACCGGTCCAGTTCGAGGAGGGTCTGCACTCCCTCCCCGCGCTTCGCGGTCTTCCGGGTTCCGGCCGCCTTCTCGACGCGCACGGGGAAGGCGCCGTCCTGCACCCGCACCGCCAGCCGTTCACCGCCCACGACGTGGCCCACACTGCTGACGACGTGGCCGTCGCGCTGAACGAGGGCGTAGCCTCGAGCCAGCGTGGCCTTTGGGTCTAGGGACCGGAGCTGCCCGGCGAACCCCCACAGGCCCTCCCGCCACCGCCGCAGGAGCGCCTCTAGGGAGGTGTTGGCCCGGCGCGAGAGGTCATCGATGCGCTGCCGCTCGCGGCCCAGGTCCGGCGCCATGCGCTCGATCTGCGCGACCGCCTGGCCGAGGCCGGCGCGGCGTCCGTCGATCTCGCCCTGGCAGCTCGTGAGGAGGGACGCGGCCAGCACGCTCAGGCGCACCGTTACCTCCAGGCGGTCGGGTGCGATCAGTTCCGCGGCGGCAGATGGCGTCGGCGCCCGCAAGTCGGCGACGAAGTCGGCGATGGTGTAGTCGGTCTCGTGGCCGACGGCGGAGACGACGGGGACGCGGCTGGCGTAGATGGCGCGGGCCACTGGCTCCTCGTTGAAGGCCCACAGTTCCTCCAGCGAGCCGCCGCCGCGGGTGACGATGACCAGGTCCATCGTTGCCTCGTCGTTGAGGGCAGCCAGTGCTGAGACGATGCCGGGCACCGCCTCCGCTCCCTGCACGGCCGTGGGGGCGAGGACCACCTCGGCGAGGGGCCAGCGACGGCCCAGGATGTTGCAGATGTCGTGGAAGACGGCGCCCGTGGGCGAGGTGGCGACGCCGATGCGCAGCGGGAAGCGGGGCAGAGGCCGCTTGCGGCCCTCGTCGAAGAGGCCCTCCTCTTCCAGTTGAGCCTTGAGCCGCTCGAACTGGGCGTGCAGGACCCCGACGCCCTCCGGCTGAACGAAGTCGACATAAAACTGAAGCTCGCCGCGCACCTCGTAGAGAGAGATTCGGCCGTGGGCCACCACCTGTGCCCCTTGCTGGAGGGGAGCGCCCATGTTGGCGCGGCGGAAGAAGACGCAGCGGAGCTGGGCGTTCTCATCCTTGAGTGTGAAGTAGACGTGGCCCGCAGGGGAGCGGCTCAGATTGGAGACCTCACCGCTGATCCAGAGATCGGCCAGGTGGGGGGTGGTCTCCAGCAGCTCCCGCAGGTAGGAGGTGACCTCGGAGATGGAGTAGACCTGCATGGGGTCCGCTACTCAATCGTGGCGACGACGTACTCCATGCCCCGCCTCTTGCACCATATCTCCGCCGCCTTCCGCTTCCGATTCACCTCGTCGCTATCGATGCGGCTGGGGTCCTTAACCTCGATGAGTGCCCTCCGGCCGTCGGTGTACTCGACTATGAAGTCGGGGACGTACCGGCGCATGTGCCTCTGCACGTCCACCCAGGGAATGGAGATTCCGTGGCGCTTCATCCACTTCGCCACCACGGGGTCGGTGTCCAGATTCTCCATCATCCGCTCTTCAAGATGGCTGTCGAACCGCTCGAAGTTGTACGGGCTCTTGAAGGGCGCCTTCTCGGACCCGTAGTACTCACCCTTTTTGCTGATTGCCATACTCGATGATTCCAGCGACTAGCCCAGGAACAGAGGCGACCCTTTTCTTGACCTGGGGCAGCATCTTGAACGCGTACAGTAGCTCCTGCCGCTCGGCCAGGCCAAGAGACGTACCCATGAACTTGTCTCGAATGTGGTGCATGAGGGCGCTGTAGACCTCGCTCTTGAACCCGCCAGCATACCCCGCTTGAACGGCCAGTTCCTCAGCATCCCCCAATACCGAGGTCTTGATAGCGTCCCGTATGATGTCGTCCGACAGCTCGATTGGGGTAGCGTCCGTGGCCCCGGGGACGTCAGGCGCGCTGTGAATTGTCTTCCAAGCGGCACCTGCGAGCTGTCGTCCGATGACCTGGTCGATGTCGACGCCGGTGATTTCGACCGCCGTGGAGTCGTACTCGAGCTCTGCCAGGGCCTCCGCCCAGTTGGCTATCGGCTCGGCGGGCTCTTGCAGTTCTCCGAGCTCGAAGTCCTCGTCGTCAACCAGGCCCTCAATCTCTTTCGGCAGTTCGACTATGAAGTCCGGTCGCAGTATCTCCTGCCGGGGTGGCCGCTCAGGGAGGTCCTCCGTCTCGTCGAACTCCTCCTCAATGGCAACGTTGTGTCGCACCTTGCTGCCAAAGATGTCCCAGAGCCACTGATGGTCCAGTTTCGGGTGGTCGACGATGGCACATATCTGGGGCTCGTCTGCCGCAATGTCCTTGCTCCGGACCCGTCGCAGACCACGGCCTATGACCTGCTGCCCGTAGACCCTGCTGCTGAACTTCCGCAACAGAAGGATGACGCCGACCTCTGGCACGTCCCAGCCCTCCCGCAGCATGAGAACGCTGACGACGGCCCGGTACGGGTATTTCGTCTTCTGCTCCCTCCCCAGTTCGCGGGCTTTCTTGCGGTCGTCCTCGTCGCTGTCCTCGGTGACAAGCAAGGTCTTGACCTTGAAGATGTTGTTCAGCGTCTTGGCGGCCTTCTCAGCGTCGGCCTTGCAGACCGCGACGACGAAGAGGATGGGGTGGTATCTTCCCTTGGCACGGGTCTCTTGCTCCTGGAGACGCTTCAAGGCGATGGCCATCTGCTGCCGCATGGGCTCGTCGTCCGTTACCCACTGTGTGGCCGTCAGCCCCTTCCGTTCGATCTCCTCCCAGTCAATCTCCTCGACCCGCTTCCTGGCGCCGGTCTTGGCGTCCGTGTAGGTGAGCTCTACAGTGCGGATATGGGGCTGATAGACCACAGGGGTCGCTATTAGGCCTTCAGCGAGAGCGTCCGTCACGCCGTACTCGTAAACCATTTCGCTGTCAGGCGTCTTGCCGTCCGCCCGGTCGGGGGTGGCTGTGGTATCCACACGGAGCAGAACCTTGCTCTCAATGCGCTTGAGGGTGGCGTCGTACTCCTCGGCTGGCGAGTTGTGGGCCTCGTCGTTGAATAGGGCGAAGTCCGGCCCGTTCATAAGGGCCGAGACGTTGCTCTGGCCTGCCTTGTTGGACTGATAGAACTGATGGATGTTGCCTAGGACTATGCTCGCGCCGAGGAGACTTGCCCAGCCGCTGTCTTTGCCGCCACCCAGCGTTGTCAAGGTGAAGTCCTCAGGGTGGGCGTGGCCCCAGTCGGGCAATAGTCCGCGCGCCTTGAAGACCCGGCCCTTCTCGAAATCCTCCTCCAAGCGGTCGCGCACGATAAGGTTTGGGCAGAGGATGACGACGACACGGACGTCGTGGACGATGCGGAGCCAGGCGATGACCGCAGCGATGATGGCTGTCTTGCCGCCTCCTGTAACCACGTTCAGGAGGAGACCGTGCGGCCCGATGGCCTCTTTCCCCAACACCTCGTGGCAGTAGATGATGCGGAGAAACGACTGCCACTGGTGGTCCCACAAAGTACCCGGGCGCGGCGCTTGGTCATCGTCCGGGTCTGACAGGAAGTCAATATAGCGGTAGGTCTCGACCCTCACGCCGCCATACCCGTCGCGACACCAGTCCGCGAAGGCTTCCTCGTAGCGGGCGAACTCGTTGAACACAGCCTATCCCACCTCGATTTCGCCTACCCAGAGGCCCTCTCCACCAGCATCGTCTTGCACCTTACAGGCGATGCGGTAGCGGCCGAGAGCGGGGAAGGTGTAGTCGACCTGTAGCGCTGGCTCCTTCTTCGCCGTACGGACGAATGAGTAGCCTTGAGTGCTAGTGAAGTGGTCACGGTAGTCGAAGTCCCACTGAACGTTGATTGTCTTCGCGCCGGCGTTCAGCACCACGCTCTCGGTCACGTCGAACTTGTAGGCTCGGCCGCTGAGCTTCTTCCAGCCGACCTCGACCTTTGGCGGTTGCACGAAGGTCAAGAAGGTGCTGTAGTCGGCGCGGTCCGTGGACAGGGCGTGCACATGCTCTCGGAATCGCGGGGAATCGACACGGACGAGGTCGAGTCTTATGAAGTTCAGGTCTGTGGCCTCCATCTCGCGCAGGCGGTCGGCGGCCTCGGTTGCGTCCGGCCGAAAGGCCCAGGCGAGCATGATGCCGTCTCTCAGGTTATCCTGCTGATACCGCACGGTCCTGCGCACGGCGTTCGCGAAGTGCTGTACGTCATGGGCCGTCACCTGAGACCTCTGGCCAGGCTCACCGACCCAGACCGGCACCGCTCCCTTGTGTCCGTGGATGCCAGGCTGAGAACCATCGGGCACTGCGCCGAAGGCCCTCAGGACAAACTCCCGGAACTGCTCCGTTGGTGTCTGGGCTAGGCGTTCCGCCTCATAGATGCCCCAGTGCTCCACAGTGAAGTCCGCCACTGCGGAGTCCTTGGCTTCCAATGGCATCTGCTCGACCATGCGCGCGACCCTGTCCGCGGTGATAGCCACGGCGACGCGCGACTGGTCACATGCAATCCACCTGCGGCCGAGGCGTTGTGCTACCGCCGGGGCAGTTCCTCCACCGACGAAGAAGTCGGCCACTACGTCGCCCTCGTTGGATGAAGCCTGAACGACACGAGCCAACAGGGCCTCAGACTTCTGGGTGGGATAGCCTATGCTTTCGTCTGTCCAGGTCAGCACATAGGGAACGTTGTCGTCGAGCCAGATGTCCTGAGCGGGCGCGCCCGGCATTTCGTCAAGATATTGCCTGTAGCGGGGCATGCCGTTCTCGGTGTAGAACAGCCTGCCCTCGTCGTGGAGCTTCTTCATGTGCTCTTTCGTGTATCGCCAGGCGCGAACGTGGCCGTTCCACTCATAGACCGGTCCTCGGCCGCCGGGCGCAGTGGTGCTTCTCGACAAGAACCTTCGCCCGTCCGGGTCCTGATAGCGGTAGTACTTCCTGATGTACTCCTCAGTGTACTTGTCGTACTGGGGATTGAAGACCCACTTGTCACCCTTACTGAAGAAGAGCAGAGTCTGATGAATGGCACCGAAACGTCCGGAGTCGCTGTGTGCGAATGTACTTTTCCAGGTTATTTCGTTGCGAAACTTGTCCGTGCCGAAAATCTTGTCCATCTCTTGCTTCACGTAGTGGACAGCATGCCAGTCCAAATGAACGTATATGCTCCCGGTCTTCTTCAGAAGACGCTTCATTTCGTACAGGCGCGCGTTTAGCCAGATGAGATACCCCGGAAGGCCAGCCTCCCAGATGTCGATGAACGACCGCAACTCATTCTGGTCGCCGAAGAGGACGTTGTACTCCTTGCCTGAGAAGAACGGCGGGTCGATGTAGATGAGGTCAATGCTCTCGGAAGGTAGCTGGCGCATGACGTGAAGGTTGTCACCCCAGAAGAGCCGGTTAGGTTCCAACTCTGGGTGCCCAAAGCTGACGCGTTCCACGACCTGCGTGGGGAGCATCACGTGTGGATAGAGCTTGCGGAAGCCCCGCCGCCTGTCCCAGCCAAGCGGGTTGGCCTCAACGGGTACTGCACCAAAGCGCGCCGGTGGACGCCAGAACTCCTCTTGTTCAGGAAGGGCATCCGCCGGTTCGTCTACGTCGGGAACCTCCGGCGGCGCCACGAATTCGCCCTTCGCAGGGCCCGCCGCGTCACCTGCCCCCGCCATCGGCGTGCCGAATAGCTCGTCACCCAGGCCGGGCTGCTTGCGCCTAGGCATGGGAGGGCCCTCGTGCTTAGCTGCTGACCCGCTCCAGGTACTGGCCGGTGCGGGTGTCGATCTTGAGCACGTCGCCGACGCCGATGAAGAGGGGTACCTGGACGGTGATGCCCGTCTCCAGCGTGGCGGGCTTGGTGCCCCCCTGGGCGGTATCGCCCTTGACCCAGGGGTCTGTCTCCGCCACCGTCAGCTCGACGGCCACGGGTAACTCCACACCTATGGGCTGGTCGCTGTGGAGGAGGACCTCACAGGTGGCGTTCTCCCTCAGATACTGGAGGGCGTCACCCAGTTGGTCTGTGTTGAGGGTGACCTGGTCGTAGGTCTCCGTGTTCATGAAGTGGTGGAGGTTCCCGTCGGCGTAGAGGTACTGGGCCGTCTGGCGGAGGAGCCGGGCCCGAGGGAACTTCTCGCCGGCCTGGAAGGTGCGCTCAATGGTGTGGCCCGCCTTGACGTCGCGCAGCTTGAGGCGCACCTGAGCCGAGCCGCGGCCCATCTTGATGTGCGCGAAGTCGACAATCGTGTAGAGGTTGCCCTCCAGCTCGAGGGTGATGCCCTTCTTCAAATCGCCGGTACCGATCATGTCGTCACACTCACCACATGCACCCCGAGGGAGATGGTCTAGGACGATTCCCTGCCGCAGCCGGCCGGCCGAGTGACCGACACGGCTTTCGCTCCTACTCTAACACCACAGCGGTGCCGTAAGCCACCACCTCGGCTGCGTTGCCCATGATCTGGGACGTGGCCAGGCGGGTGGCTACCACTCCGTTGGCGCCCATCTTGCGGGCCTCCTCGATCATCTTGTCGATGGCCTCAGCGCGGGTCGTCTCCAGAAGCTCCGCGTACACCCCGACCTTTCCGCCCACGAGCGTACGCACGCCCGCCTGGATGTCACGGCCGATGGCGCGCACCCGGACGGAATTGCCCCGGACCATCCCCAGCACCCTAGCGATGCTCCGCCCCGGCACCTCATCGGAGGTGGCCAGCAGCACGTCTTCCGAGTCAGCCATGATCTCAGCCTCCCGTTTCGCTTCGGACCAGCCCTTAGGACGGCCGTCCCTCTCCCGGTCGCAGGATCTTGGGTACACGCGTCATCACGCGCACCTTGCCGTTCTCGATTGTCACCATGTCCTCGATGCGAACGCCACCCCAGCCGCTCAAGTAGATGCCGGGCTCTACGGTGAACACCATACCGTCGGCCAGGACGTCCTTCGACGTTCTGCCCAGCCGCGGTGTCTCGTGAACGGCCAGGCCGACGCCGTGCCCAAGCCCGTGCCCGAAGGTCTCGCCGTAGCCCGCCTCGTCGATTACGCGGTGGCCCAGGTTGTGGGCCTCTTCTCCGGTCATCCCGGCCTGGACCAGCTCCTCCGCGGTGAGCTGGGCTCCCAACACGATATCGTACACCTTTGCGAACTGGTCGTCGGGCTTACCGAGGAAGAGGGTGCGTGTGAGGTCGGAGCAGTAGCCGTCCAGGCGCACCCCCATGTCGATGACCACCATTTCGCCGCGCTCGAGGGCGCGGTCGCGAGGATAGGCATGGGGCAGGGCGCTCCAGGGCCCCCCGGCGACGATCGTGGCGAACGCGATGTCCTCCCCGCCGTGCTCACGCAAGTACTTGTCTATTTCCCAGGCCGCCTGCTTCTCGGTCCAGCCCGGCTCTAGGCGCTCGGCGACGTGCTCGAAGGCAGCGTCGCCCAGATCGATGGCGGCCTGGATGGCGGCGAGCTCCTCGGGCTCCTTGACGGCGCGGAGGGCCTCTACCAGGTCGGTGGTGGCGATGAGCTTGGGCCGCGGGTCGCCGGGCAGCGCCTGCACGGTCTTGCGGAGAGTGGTGTAGGTGGAGAATGTAAGGTCGGCGGACTCGAAGCCGAGCCGCTTGCCGCCGAGGTCGCCGGCGGAGGCCAGCAGGCCGGGCAGCCAGTTCTCCATCGGGCCGGCAGCCCGGTAGAGGGTGAAGTCGGGCGCCTGGTGGGCTGCCTGCTCGTAGTAGCGGGAGTCCGTGGCGATGATCGCCTCGTCGGCGCTGACCAGCAGATGACCAGCGGAGCCGGTGAAGCCCGACAGATAACGCCGGTTCTGGGGCTGCGAGATGAGGACGGCGTGCAGCCCCGCCTCTTCCATGCGACGGCGGAGCTTGTCGACCCTGGCCTTCAATCCTTGTTCGCCTTGGCCAATTCCACAACCGCTTCCAGGGCCAGCAGATAGCCCCGCCAGCCGAGGCCAGCGATCAGGCCGGTGGACACCTCGGCGGTGACAGAACGGCGGCGGAAGCGTTCCCGCGTGTAGATGTTTGAGATGTGCACCTCGACGATGGGCAAAGGGCAGGCGGCTAGCGCATCGCGCAGTGATAGGCCGTAGTGGGTGAGGGCGCCGGGGTTGATGATGATGCCGTCGGCCCTGGGAGACTCCGATTGGATGAAATCGATGATGGCGCCCTCGTGGTTGGACTGGAAGGCCTGCACCTCGGCGCTCAGAGCAAGGGCGCGCTCGCCGACACGGCTGACGATCTCGTCCAAGGTGACGCTGCCGTAGATCTCGGGTTCACGGGTGCCCAGGAGGTTAAGGTTAGGTCCGTTAACGAGAAGGATCTTCATGGCTCTTCCTTGCCTCGCGCCTATCCTGCCTTGCGCCGCCTGCGCGCCGCCCGCTCTTCGTGGACCGCCTTCATCTGCTCCGCGATGCCGGCTAGGCTCGCCTCGATGGTGCGGCGCTTCGCCTTCTCTGTGACGTGGGTGTAAATCTGGGTGGAGTTGATGCTGGCGTGGCCGAGGAGTTCCTGGAGCACGCGCAGGTCGGCGCCGCCCTCCAGCATGTGGGTGGCATACGTGTGGCGCAGCAGGTGTGGAAAGACGCGCTGGTCCAGGCCCGCCGCCAGGGCGTACTTGTGTACGAGCCCCTGCACCCCTCGCGCCGACAGGCGGCCACCGTTGCGGTTCAGGAAGAGCGCGGCCTCGGCCCCCGTGGCGATTCGGGGCCGACCCTGTTGGAGGTAGGCGGCCAGGGCCCGGCGGGCCGGCCCGCCGACGAGAACGACTCGCTCCTTGTTCCCCTTGCCGCGCACCCGGAGCAGGCCTTCGTCGAGGTCTACGTCGGCGGTGTCCAGTCCGACCAGCTCGCCCACGCGGACGCCGGCGGCGTACAGGAGCTCCATCAGGGCGCGGTCGCGGAGACCCAACGGGGTGTCGGTTTTTGGAGCCGACACGAGGGCAGACGCATCCTCGTTGCTGAGGAACGACGGTAGACGTCGGGGCCGCCGGGGGCCGCGTACCGCCTGGAAGGCGCTGGCTTCCAGATGGCCTGCCAGCTCCAGATGGCGGTAGAAGCTTCGTATGGTGCTGACCTTCCGGGTCAGGCTACCCGAAGCAACGCCAGCCTCTGTGAGCTGGGCCAGGTATCGGCGTAGGGTGTGACGGTCTGCCCGGAGGGGGTCGCCGCTCTCCTCCTCCACGAAGTCGATGAAGGCGCGGAGGTCGGTGGCGTAGTTGCGCAGGGTGTAGGAAGAGAGGTTCCTCTCCGCGCGCAGTCCCTCAAGGTAGCCCTTGAGCAGTGCTTCGAAGCGTGCCCGCCAGGGGGCCGCCTCTTTCGTCGCGCCGTGCTGGACGCTGGCCATGGCGCCTCTAGGCCCGGCTGCCAGCCGCTTGCTCCGCCTGTTCCACTGGCGGAGTCGCGCTCGCAGGCTGGGGTGAAGCGCCCCGCCACGAGCAGCTCAAGCAGCGCGCGCGATCGCGGGGTGCCGCGACCAGGAGGTTGCCGCAGCTCGGGCAAGGCTCCGCCAAAGGGCGCGACCAGGTCACGAAGCGGCAACTCGGGTAGTTGGCGCAGCCGTAGAAAGTGCGCCCTCGGCGCGTGCGGCGCGCGACCAGATCGCCGCCGCACTGAGGGCAGGACACACCTATCTTGGTGTGGAGCGTGCGAGTCCCCTTGCACTCGGGATAGCGGGAGCAGGCCAGAAAGCGCCCGTAGCGGCCGTTTCGAACGATCATCGGGGCATCACAGAGGGGGCAGCGTTCGTCCGTCGTCTCGGGCTCCTCCTCGCCGGGAAGAGGGCGGGCCGAACGGCACTCGGGGAATCCGCTGCAGGCCAAGAAGCGCCCGAAACGGCCCCATCTCGCCACCATGGGCCGGCCGCACGACTCACAGATCTCGTCCGTGAGCTCCTCGGCGCGAGGCGCCTCAGCCGCCTGGGCCAGTGCCTCCTCCAGGGGCCCGTAGAATCGCTCTACCACGGGGCGCCATGCCTTCTGGCCGCGGGCGATCTCGTCCAGCTCCTCCTCCATGGCAGCGGTGAAGCGAAGGTCCACCACGCCGGGGAAGAGGCTCACCAGCAGGTCGTTGATGACGCAGCCCAGGTCGGTCGGTTTCAGTTGCCGTCCCTCGCGGCTCACGTAGCCACGGTCCTGGATCGTAGAGAGGGTGGGCGCGTAGGTGCTCGGCCGCCCGATACCGTTCTCCTCCAGGGCGCGCACGAGTGTTGCCTCCGTGAAGCGGGGCGGCGGTTCCGTGAAGTGCTGCTCCGGCAGCAGCGTCCGCAGCGTCAACTCCTGCCCCTCCGAGAGCGCTGGTAGCCGCCGCTGGTCCTCTCCGGGCGAGCCGTTGTCTGTTGGCTCCTGGTAGAGCTGCCGGTAGCCGGCGAAGCGGAGAACGCTCTCCGTGGCTCGGAAGAGGTACACCTCCTGGTCAGAAGGGCGCGTTGCCTCTACGTCGATGGTCAGGCCGTCGTAGAGGGCGTCCGCCATCTGGCTGGCGAGCATCCGCTGCCAGATGAGTCCGTAGAGCCGTCGCTGGTCGGGCGTGAGGACGCGACGGAGAGCGGCGGGCTCCCTCCGGATCGACGTGGGCCGGATGGCCTCGTGCGCCTCCTGGGCTCCGCGGGCCTTGCGCCGGTAGACGCGGGCCGAGGGCGGCAGGAACTCAGCACCAAAGCGCTCGCCAATGTAGTCACGGGCTTCAGCCTTGGCCGCCTCCGAGACCTGGGTAGAGTCGGTTCGCATGTAGGTGATGAGCCCTACCTGGCTTCCCCCGGTGCGGCGGGCACGGCCACCGTCTCCGCTGGGAGCAGGACTCCCCCCAGCCGCGAGTGGCAGCCCCTCGTAGAGCTGCTGCGCTACCGCCATGGTGCGCTTGGCCGAGAATCCGAAGCGACGGGAGGCCTCCTGCTGGAGAGTGCTCGTGGTGAAGGGTGGGGGCGGACGCCGTCGCTGCGTGCGCTGCCTGACCTCCGCCACGCGGTAGGCGGCGTTCTCCAGCAGGGCGACGAGGCGGTCCGACTCCCCCGCGTTCGCGATCTCCAGCTTCTTGCGTCGGCCTCCGCCTGACGCCAGGCCATCCAGGCGGGCGGTGAAGGATTCGTCGTCGGGCGAGGCGGAGCCGGCCAGGAAGAGCTGCGCATCGATGGTCCAGAACTCGCGGGGAGTGAAACCCTCGATCTCCCGCTCGCGCTCGACGACCATGCGCAGGGCCGCCGACTGCACGCGTCCCGCCGAGAGACCGCGGCGGACCTTCTTCCAGAGCAGGGGACTGATCTTGTATCCGACCAGCCGGTCGACGACCCGGCGGGCCTGTTGTGCGTCCACCAGTCGCGTGTCGATGTCGCGGGGGTGGCGGAAGGCCTGGCGCACCGCGTCCGGCGTCACTTCATGGAAGACGACGCGGTGATAGGGGAGATGCCCAAGTTCGGCCGCCTCCACCAGGTGCCAGGAGATGGCCTCGCCCTCACGGTCGGGGTCGGTTGCCAGGAAGACGGCGTCGGCGTCCTGTGCCGCCTCCTTCAGCTTGCGTACCACCTCCCGCTTCTCGCGTGGTATCACGTAGCGGGGCGTGAACGCCTCCTCCACGTCGACGCCAAGGCGAGACCGGGGCAGATCGCGCACGTGCCCGATGGAGGCGCGGATATCGTAGTCGGCCCCCAGGAAGCCAGCCAGCGTGCGGGCCTTGGCCGGCGACTCCACGATGACTAGGTTGTGCTTCTTCTTCCTTGCCACTCTGTTCCTCGCGCTTATGCGGTTTCCCGGACCCGCACGTAATTCATGCGTCCCACCTGGCGAACCTGGCCCTTGAGCTCCAGCATGGCCAGGGCGCTGCTGACGGCGGTGATCGGAAGCCCGCAGGATCGTGTGACCTCGTCGATGTGTATCGGCTGCGCTGAGAGATGCTTTAGTAGGGCCGCCTCGGATTCATCGACGG
>DAOULP010000042.1:0-5142 GCA_034420175.1 Dehalococcoidia bacterium
ATCGCCCCGAACATCGCTGAGGCCGACCAGGCGACACCTACGAGCCCCACAATGGTCAGTGGAGCGCTCACCCGGCTCACTCCGTTGACCGTGTCGCTCACCAGGTTCGTGCCTTCCGTCTGATCCAAGGGTGTCGACTGCACGATTCGGTCTATCACCTCCTGGCGGGCGTGGTCATTGCGCATCACAAAACCGAATATCGAGGCGACGAAGATGGTCAGCGGC
Organism: Dehalococcoidia bacterium; assembly: GCA_034420175.1. Classification (GTDB taxonomy): domain Bacteria; phylum Chloroflexota; class Dehalococcoidia; order DSTF01; family JALHUB01; genus DAOULP01. The sequence continues at coordinate 226 of DAOULP010000042.1, forward strand.
ACAACGGAGAAGAGCACGTAGTAGGAGATGGCGGCTGCCACCAGCGAGCACTGGTCATCGCCGTACTCCTGCACCGTTCGCTTAGCCAGCAGCCACACTGTCTTCACAGCGACCTAACCCGGCCCCATTGGCCGGGGCCTCCCGATCAGTATAGTGTCGGCCCGCCCAGGGGATCAAAGCAGACGGCAGGGGCCGTGGCGTTCCGTTCCTTGTGGGCGGGCCGAAGGGCGCGCTATAATCCCGCCCGAAGGCGCCCCTTGGGGGCGCATCTCACATACGATGGGCGAGAACGAAGAGCGCAGCGCGTCTTCCCAGGGCGACAGCGGGGCGATCACTCCTGCCGAGGAGTTGAAGCTGCCCCACCCGCGCATTGTCGCCAAGCTGGGCACCAACGTCCTCACGGCCGGCACCGACCGCCTGGACCTGGAGATGATGGCCGCTCTCGTCGGCCAGGTGGCGCGTCTTCACCGCCAGGGTGCCGACGTCATCGTCGTCACGTCCGGGGCCATCGCCGCCGGCCGCCACCGGCTCGGCCTCGCGCGCGGCCGCCGCGACATGCCCTTCCGCCAGGTGCTGGCCTCGGTCGGGCAGAGCCGCCTCATGTACTCCTACGACCAGCTCTTCGCCTGGCACGAGATCGTCGTCGCCCAGGCGCTGCTCAGCCGCCGTGACCTGTCCGACCGCGTCGGCTACCTGAACGCCCGCAACACGCTGCTGGCGCTTCTGGAGCTGCGCGCCGTGCCCCTTGTCAACGAGAACGACGCCGTCGCCGTGGAGGAGATCGAGGGGGCGAGCATCGGCGACAACGACAACCTGTCGGCGCTGGTGGCCAACCTGGTCGATGCCGACCTGCTGGCCCTCCTCACCGACACCGCCGGCCTCTACACCGACGACCCGCATCGCAAGAAGGACGCGCGCCTCATCGACCGGGTGGACCGGATCGACGAGGAGATCCAGCGCCTTGCGCGCGGCGCGCCCACCGGCCCCAAGTCGCGCGGCGTCGGCGGCATGGCGACCAAGGTGGAGGCCGCCCGCCTCGCCACGGCCGGCGGCGCCGACGTCGTCATCGCCGACGGCCACGAGCGCGACGTGCTGGTGCGTTTGGCGACCGGCGAGCGGCTGGGCACCTTCTTCCCGGCCTCGGCGGACCGCATGGAGAGCCGCAAGCGCTGGATGCTCTCCGGCCTGGCGACACGAGGCCGCATCGTGGTGGACGCGGGGGCGGCGCGGGCGTTGCGCGAGGAGAACAAGAGCCTGCTGCCCGCTGGCGTCAAGGACGTGGAAGGCCCCTTCGAGCGGGGCGACGCCGTCAACATCCACGGGCCCGACGGCGAGCGCATCGCCTGTGGCATCACGAACTACGGCGACGGCGACGTGGCGGCGATCCGCGGCCTGCGCTCGGACCGCATCGCCGCGGCGCTGGGCCACGACTACGGCGCCGAGGTGGTGCATCGAAACAACCTCGTGGTGCTGTAGGCGAGACGGCCGCAGCTTTGGCTGCGGCCGAATTCGGGTAGCGAGCGCGAGCGGAAGCGCGGGAAGGGGATCGCGGAGATGAATGACGTTCTTGTCGTTCTCGTGTCTGTGACTGGTTCCGTGCTGCTGGCGTTCATCGCTGCCACGCTGCAGGTGAGGTCGTATCGAGAACAAACACGCGCCAGCGTCGAAGCCGACTACCAGCGGCGCACCGACGAAAAGAAGCGAGATCTCTACTTCCGATTCACCAAGACGTTTCGCGAGATCATGTGGCAGACCAAGTCGACGTCCGTGAAGACTAGCATCAACAAGCAGTTCATGGAATTCACGATTGACCTTCTGCTGGCAGGCTCGGATGAAGTGGTGGAGAGCTTCTTACGTTGGCGTGACACGTCCCTGCTGGTGGGCGGTCCCGAGCACGATGCAGCCGAGAGGTACCTATCGCTGGCGGAGTTCGCCCGTCTGATCCTGGCTCTTCGGCAGGATCTGGGGTATTCGACAACAAACCTGACTGAGCGCCAGGTTCTGGCATCGTTCATCAACGACCTTGGTCAACAGACCGAGTTCCTGAGGGTGCTCGAAGAGAGGGAAGCGGTTAGGCATCAGACAGGCCGTGGCTGATGGTCCATCATGTGTTCATCCTCGCCCTCCTCCCTTCCATGGCAGCGGGACTAGCGTCGGCGGCGCGCGTTCTGGCAGAAGCAGTACTCGCGGGTGCAGATCCTCACGATCGAGGAGATGCTGTCCCGCAAGCGGCCGGATATGCCGCCCAGCACGTCGCCCTTCGCCCAGGCGCCGGTGGAACGAGAGAAGGGAAAGACGAGGCGCATGCTGTGACGTCCTTGGGGCGGGCGCAGCTCAGGCTACGCCCCTACGGCGTCGGGCGACACCCCGGCCTGTCCTCCCGAGGCGGATGCGCCTCTGGCGCAAAGGCCGGGGCATGAGAAGGCGATTCGATGCCCCTGGGTTCACGCGGGGGTGGAGAACATCTCACCCAATCATGAATCAATTGCCAGCGAGGTGGCTGCCATGACTTCCCCTCTCTCTGACCTCCCACGCCTTCACAACTACCGCCGGCGGCGCGCCTCGTCATGGGACCGGTCCGGCGGGAACCGCGACTTCTGGATACTGGACCCCGGCGAGACACGCCCACTCGCCGAGATCGAGGGCCCCGGCGCCGTCCGCCACATCTGGATGACGCTCGCCAGTCGGGAGGAGCACTACCCCCGTCGCAGCCTCCTGCGTATGTTCTGGGACGGCGAAGCGACCCCCAGCGCGGAGGTGCCCACGGGCGACTTCTTCGGCATGGGCCACGGCATGACCAAGGACTTCGCGTCCGCGCCGCTGACCATGAGCCCCCAGGACGGCCGCGCCTTCAACTGCTTCTTCCCGATGCCGTTCGCGACCGGCGCCCGCGTCGAGGTGACGAACGAGGGCGAGCGCCGCCTCATCGTCTACTTCTACGTGGACTACGAGGAGTACGACGCGCCCCCGGAGGGGCTCGGCCGCTTCCATGCCCAGTGGCGGCGCGAGAACCCGACCGACGGCTGGGGCGAGCCGGACCGTCGCTTCGAGGGCAACCCGGAGATCAGGGGCGAGGTCTGGCAGACCGCCAACCTGGACGGCAAGGGCAACTACGTCATCCTGGAGGCCCAGGGACGCGGCCACTACGTCGGCTGCAACCTGAACGTCGACTGCTTCCGCCGCGAGAAGAACGACTGGTACGGCGAAGGCGACGACATGATCTTCATCGACGGCGACACCTGGCCGCCCTCGCTCCACGGCACCGGCACTGAGGACTATTTCAACACTGCCTGGAGCCCTCGGACGGAGTTCTCAGCGCCCTACCACGGGCTGCCGCTCTACAGCGGCACGGACGAATGGCCCTGGGGCGGCAAGAACTCTATGTACCGCTTTCACATCGAGGACCCCGTCTACTTCCAGAAGTCCATCCGTGTGACGATCGAGCACGGGCACGCCAACAACCTGTCCAACGACTACTCCAGCACCGCCTACTGGTACCAGGAGGAGCCGCACGCCCCCTTCCCGGCCATGCTGCCCGTCGAGGGGCGCCTGCCGCGGTCGCAAGAGAGTGTTGCGCAGCTCCGTAGGCCAGGCTTTCGAGCCTGGCCACGCTGGGCACGCCGAGGCTGGAAAGCCTCGGCTACGGGGTTCTGGAACAGTCTCGTGAGCACGGGCCGTTCGGCCCTTTCCGCCTGCCCGGCTCTTCGCACATCCTGTGGGCGCTATGGCTGAGATGAGCGCCATCGAGCGCTTCATGATCCTCAACCCCGTCCGGGACTGGCTCCACCGCGGTGAGGTGGGCGCCTTCCGTCGCTGGTCCGGCCTGGAGCCGGGCACCGCGATTCTCGAGATCGGCTGCGGAAGCGGCGTATCGACAAAGCTATTGGCGCAGAGGCTCCGGCCCCGTCGGGTCGTGGCCATCGAAACTGATCCCTCCATGATCAGGCTGGCCCGCCGGCACTTGCGGCGCGTTCCCGCCCGCACGGCCATTCACCTCTCGCTCGCCGACGCCACGCGGATGCCCTTCCCCGACGGCGAGTTCGACGCCGTGTTCGAGGTCGGCGTCATACACCACGTGCCCGAGTGGCGCGCCGCGCTTGCGGAGGTCGGCCGTGTCCTGCGCCCCGGCGGCGTCTTCTTCTTCGTCGAGGTCTCGCGAGGACGCCTCACGAGGGGCCTCTACTTCTTCGTCCCCCACGACAAGGAGAGCATGTTCTCACGCGAGGAGCTTGTGCAGGCCCTCTCCGATGCCGGCCTGGAGGCGCAGCTCCCCCTCCGACGCTTGCCGTTCTGGGACATCGCGGGTGTGGCACGCCGCCGCGACTAGCCAGATGCCTCCCTTCCCATTAGACTAGGCACCACCTGGATATGCCGTGGGTACTCGAAGGGACCAGCCTGACATGACCGCCAGCGCATCGTCCGGCCGAAGCGACGAGCTAGAGACCAAGGGCGGAGCCGCCCGAGCGGCCGCCCGCAGCCTCGCCACGCTCCCGACGGACGTCAAGAACGCCGCCCTCATCGGCATTGCCGAGGCCCTGCTCTCGCGGGAAGAAGAGATACTGGCCGCCAACGCTCGCGACATCGATAACGCCCGCCAGAGCGGCGCCGGCGACTACGTCGTGGACCGCCTGCTCCTCAACCAAGACCGTCTCTCGGGCATGGCCTCCGACGTTCGCACCGTGGCCGCCCTGCCCGACCCAGTGGGCCAGATGTTCGACGTGCGCACTCTCCCCAACGGCCTGACCGTCGGCAAGATGCGGGTGCCCTTCGGCGTCATGGCCTGCATCTACGAGAGCCGCCCCAACGTCACCGTGGACATCTCGGCCCTCTGCCTGAAGTCGGGCAACGCCTGCATCCTGCGCGGCGGCAAGGAGGCGATCCACTCCAACACGGCCCTGGCCCGCGTCGTGGCGGGCG
>DAOULP010000043.1:0-3459 GCA_034420175.1 Dehalococcoidia bacterium
CCAACGATGGTGAAGGCGGGCAGCCCGGAGGCGATGTCTACCTCCACCTCCACGATGGCCCCATCCAGGCCCACCACGGCGCAGCTACTCACCTTTGCCAGCACGTCGTGCCGCCTCTTTGTGGCTGATCACACCCCGTGGTAGAAGCAACGTTGACGGGTGATGACCATGGGGATGGGCGGTGCGCCTGCCGCCCGCAGTTCGTCCGTCTCAGCCAGCGACTCGGCGACGCAGACCTTGTCCCGCACCGAGCCGCCTTGCTGCACGATGAGCCCGATGCCGTGCTCGCGAGCCGCCTGCACGCTGTCGGGCTCCGGGAAGAAGCTGTCGGAGAGCAGGTAGGCCCCCTTCGCCTTCTCGCCGGCCTGGGCCAGGGCGATTCGGGCCGCGCCCACGCGGCTGGTCTGACCACATCCGATGCCGATGGTCATCTTGCGGTCCGGTGGAATGACGATGACAGTGTTGCTCCTGATGTGGCGCATCGCCCGCATGCCCCACACCACTTGCCCTTCTTGCCCCGGGGACAGCGTTTCGATGCCGTGCAGCCGCCACTGGCTGGGGTCGGGCATCTTGAGGTCAGTCTCCTGCACGACGAGGGCGCCGGCGATGAGCTTGAAGACGAGGGCGGACCGCTCGGGGACCTGGCCCACATCCAGCAGGTGGATTCGCTTCCGGTAGGTGCTCAGCGTCTGCCAGGCCGCGTCACTGAAGCTGGGCGCGACGATGACGTCGAAGAGGATGTCGGTGATGACGCCCGTCACCGCCTCGTCGATGGGGAAGTTGGTGGCGATGATCCCGCCAAAGGCCGACAAGGGGTCACCCTCGATGGCGGCCCGCATCGCCTCGACCGGGCTGCCCATGAGGGCGTATCCGGCGGGCGAGCCGTGCTTGATGACGACCGCGCAGGGCCCCTCGGGGAACTCCGACACGCAGTCCACCGCCGCGGACGCATCCAGCAGGTTGCAGTACGAGAGACCGTCGCCGTGGTAGCGGACCGGGCCGAAGACGCCCGACAGCGCCGTCCCCTCCGGGGCGTAGACGGCCGCCGCCTGGTGCGGGTTCTCCCCATAGCGGAGGGGAGTGGATCGCCGGTAGTGAAGGGTGACTGTCTCTGGCAGTTCCGCCATCGCTCACTCCTCCCTGAGTGCTCGCAGGGCCCTCCCCGCTGAACGGCTCTACACGTTCCCTGCCACCAGGTCCCCAACCTCAGAGGTAGACATGCCCATCTGACCGGCGCTGAGGGACTTGATCTTGCCGCTGGTCAGGGCCTTGATGACGGCCTGCTCCATGCGGTCGGCGGCTTCGTCCTCACCCAGCTCGGCTGCCATCATCTGGGCGGCGCAGATGGCGGCCAGAGGGTTTATGACGTTCATCCCGGTGTACTTGGGGGCGCTCCCGCCGATCGGCTCGAACATGGACGTGCCCTCGGGGTTGATGTTGCCGCCGGCCGCGACGCCCATGCCGCCCTGAATCATCGCCCCCAGGTCAGTGATGATGTCGCCGAACATGTTCTCCACGACGATGACATCGAACCACTCTGGGTTCTTGACGAACCACATGCAGGTGGCATCGACGTGAGCGTATTCCCGCTTGATGTCCGGGTAGTCCGCTTCGCCGACCTCGTTGAAGGCGCGCCACCAGGTGTCGTGGACGTAGGTGAGAACGTTGGTCTTGGCCACGAGATGAAGCTGCTTCATCTTGTTGCGCTTCCGGGCCACCTCAAAGGCGTAGCGAATGGCCCGCTCCGCGCCGAACCGCGTCGTGCAGTGAATCTGAGTCGATACCTCCTGAGGCGTGCCTTTGTACTGGATGCCGCCCATGCCCGTGTATAGGCCCTCCGTGTTCTCCCGGACGACGACGAAATCGACATCCTCGGGTCCCTTGTCCTTAAGAGGGCAGTCGACGTTGGGGTAGAGCTTGACGGGCCTGAGGTTGATGTACTGGTCCAGGCCGAACCGGATTGCCAGGAGGATACCTACCTCCAGCGGACCGGGGGGCACGTCGGGGTGGCCGATGGCGCCCAGGTAGATGGCATCGAACTGGCGCAGCTCGTCCAGGGCGCCCGGGGGGAGAGTCTCGCCGGTGCGAAGGTAGCGGTCGCCCCCGAAATCGTAGGTGACGGTTTCATACTTGAACCCGACGGCGCTGGCGGCAGCATCCAAGACCTTCAGGCCCTCACGCACCACCTCGGCCCCGGTCCCGTCACCCGGGATCACTGCGATTCTGTGCACTCTGCTTCTCCTCTCTCAAGCTGGTCGTGGTCGTGGGAAGCCCCGTCGCGGGCCCGGTCGCTGGCCGGCCGCCTCTTCACGGCCGGAGCGAGAGCCCCTGCGCAGAGGAGTACTGCACGCACGGCCCGCCGGGCGCGATCATATCAGCATGTGGAGTCACGGAAAAGGCAAGGTGTCGGGGCAAGGCCGCCGGCTTTGGCGAATCAGGCCTGCACCTTGGAGGCCGACCGGCTGGTGCCCATGGTACGCCGGACAGAGAGCACGCCTCGGACCGCCTCCAGCTTGATCAAGACGCGGCTCAACTGCTCGACGCCCGTGGTCTCGAGGGTAAGGAAGACACTGACCGTGCGGTCGGGGTGCTCCTGGGTGTGGACCGCCACCATGTTGACGTGGTCCTCCGCCACCAGAGTGCTGATGTCCCGCATAAGGCCCACTCGGTCCCACGCCTCGATGCGCACCGCCACCGGGTATTGGTGCCCGCTCCGCCCCCACTCGACCTCCACAAGGCGCTCGCGCTCGTCCTCTTGGACCACGTTGAGGCAGTCCCGGCGGTGGACGGTCACGCCGCGGCTACGGGTAACGTAGCCAATGATCGCGTCGCCGGGGACAGGGTTGCAGCAGCGGGCAAGCTGGGTTAGGAGGTCACCGGTCCCCAGCACGCGGATGGCCGAAGTGTAGACCGGGGTCGTCGGTGCCTCCGGCGGCAGCTCTTCTTCGGCCGGCTCCTCCTTCTGGGTGAGGAGTTGCGTTAGCTTCAGAGCGACCTGCTGAAGGCTGATGCCTCCGTAGCCCAAAGCCGCCAGAAAGTCGTCCCAGTTCCCCTGATGGAACTGGCGCAGGAGGTCATCCTGGCACTCGGAAAGGGCGACGCCCAGCCGGCGCAGCTCTCGGTCCAGCATCTCGCTGCCCTTCTCGATATTCTCCTGCCGCTGCTGCTTCTTGAACCACTGCCTGACCTTCTCCCGGGCATGACTGGTCTTGAGGTAACCGAGGTTGGGGTTCAGCCAGTCGCGGGAGGGGCCGCGGGAGGCCTTGCCGGTCAGGATCTCGACCACGTCCCCGTTCTCAAGCTGGTGGTTCAGCGACACGAGACGACCGTTGACCCGGGCGCCGATGCACTGGTAGCCGACGTCAGTATGGATGCGAAAAGCGAAGTCGATGGGGGTGGAGCCGGTGGGCAGATCCTTGACCTCGCCCTTGGGCGTGTAGACGAAGACCTGGTCTTGAA
>DAOULP010000044.1:0-16386 GCA_034420175.1 Dehalococcoidia bacterium
CAAGAAGAAAGGGCTATCTCTACATGCTGCGATGTGCAGATGGGTCGTACTACGTGGGCTCCACAACGAGTCTGGACTTGCGAGTCGCTGAGCACGAAGCCGGGGAAGGGGGAAGGTACACGGCGGCAAGACTCCCGGTGAAGCTAGTGTATGCGTGCGAGTTCGAAACGTTGCACGAGGCATTTCTCCGCGAATGGCAAGTCAAGGGCTGGTCCCGCAAGAAGAAGGCAGCGCTGGTGAGGGGTGACTACGAGGCTCTGGTCGAGTTGTCCAAACCTAAGGCATGCTGAGCTTGTCGAAGCACCTGGGGGGCACGAACGCCCGCATTCTCAAGGCAACATGACTCCCGTAGACACGGCGGAGGGTAGGCTTGAGGCTGCGGTCGTGCGGGCGCTGGCCGGGATGCGCACGCCCAAGTTCCTCGCCACCCGCGACGCCGACGGTATGCCCAACGTGGTGCCCGTGCTCTCGCTGGAGGCGGTCGATGACCACACGATCATCTTCGCCGAGATGATGATCTGGAAGACGCGCCGCAACCTGGAGTCGGACCCCCGTGTCGCCATCATGGTGCTGGCGCCGGACCTGCGCGCCTGGACCGTCCGGGGCCGGTTCGTGGAGTTCCAGACCACCGGCCCTCACTTCGACCACGTCATGGCGGGCGAGGACTTCCGCTACAACGCCTACGGCGGCATCCGGAGCGCCGGTGTCATCGAGGTCGAGGCTGTGACACGGAGCTTCAAGCTGTCGCAGTCCGGCGTGCTCCTGGACGGCGCGCGCAGCCGCTGGCTGGCCCGACGCCTCGCCCGCGACGGCCGTGTCCAGGGGGTGATGCCGGTCCAGGTGCGCGAGAAGTTCGCTCGCCTGAGGGCGGCGAAGGCGCTGGCCTTCTTGGACATCGATGGCCACCCAGACTGCTTGCCCGCGCTATCACTGATGCCGGCGGGCTCGACGAGACTGGTGTTCGGCGGCGCCACCGCTCACGACGTGGCGGACGTGGCGCCCGGCTCGCCCGTCGCCGCCGCTGTTCTCAGTATGGAGCCGGTTGCCTACCAGGTGAAGGGCGAGTTTGCCGGGCTGCGCCCCAGCCTGGGACGGAAGCTGGGCGTCGTCGATGTGCGGGAGGCCTACAGCGCTTCCCCTCCTCTGCCCGGCGAGCGCCTGTCGCCGCGTCCCTAGTCAGACGGCGGACTGGATCGAGGACGATGACCTTTCCACACCGCATCGGAGAGGGCAGAATAGACTAGCAGACGTGCCCGCCAAGCAAGACAGACGCTACCACTCGGACAGACCGACGCCGCACCTGGAGACGGATCATGCCCTTCCCCTATAGCGATGCCGATCGGGCGGAGCCGTTCGCCCTGGGCTACTTCGAACGCCTGCGTGAGAGCGAGGATATCCGCAGGACCTGGCTGGAGCTCGACGGGCTGATCCAGGTGCGCATCGAAGAGCCGGACATTGGCGTCTCTATCGACACTCGCGGCGGTTGCGAAATGCGCATCGTGCCGGGCGTTGCCCCGGAGGAGCCCGATCTCACCCTCGCTCTCACCGCCGACAGCTTCCACGACATCTACACGGGCCGACTCAACGTCTTCGATGCCTTCGCGACCCAGCGAATACGGGCGGAGGGCAACGTCGCCCTGATCATGAAGACAGCGTGGACGCTGCCACAGGCAATCCAGATCTACCGGGAGCATTGCGCTTCGGCCGGGCTGGCGGAGGAGAAGGCCGAGGCCCCCGTGGCGGACACGGCCGAGCCGGTGGCAATCGCTACCGGTGGCGACAGGGTGGACCGCCTGCGCGAGCGATTCCTGCGGGGGCAGCGGGAGGTCTGCGTGGAGCGCGCTCGCTACCTCACCGAGTCGTATCGCCAGACCGAAGGGCAGCCCGCTGTCCTGCGCCAGGCTCGTGCCCTGGAGCACATCCTGGGGCATATGACCGTACGCGTCGAGTCGGATGAACTGCTGGTGGGCAACGTCACCGGCAAGCCGCTGGGCGCGGGAGTCTACCCGGAAGGCGTCGCCGGGCGCATCCTGGGCGAACTGCCGAACCTCGCCCGCCGCGACTGCAACACGTTCCTCATCGCCCCGGATGAGGAACGTGAGCTGGTCGAGAGCATCCTGCCCTACTGGCGTGGCAAGACGATCGAAGATCGGGCGCGCGAGATCTGGTCCCCTGAGGCGACGGCCAGCTTCGAGAAGCTGGCGCCGTTCATCCTCACCGAGATCGCCGGCATCGGGCACATGCTGGTCAACCACCAGCGTGTCCTCGAACGGGGCCTGCAGGCCATCGTGGACGAGGTGCGGGCGAAGCGGGAGGAGGCGGGGGACAAGGCGCAGGCCGACTTCTACGAGGCGGCGGAGATCGCCGGGCGGGCCGTCATCTCCTGGGCGAACCGCTACGCGGACGAGGCAGAGCGATTGGCAGCCACGGCCGAGGATGCCCGTCGTGACGAACTCCTGGCCGTCGCCGAGGCCTGCCGCCGTGTGCCCGCTCAGCCGCCGCGCACCTTTCAGGAAGCGCTCCAGTCGGTCCTGTTTATGCACTACGCCACCCAGATTGAGTCGTGGGAGTCGGCCATTTCGTTGGGCCGGATGGACCAGTTCCTGTGTCCGGCCTACGAGGCGGAGGCGCAGGCCGGACAGCTCTCCCGCGAGCGCACGCTGGAGCTACTGTCCTGCTTCTACATCAAGCTCAGTCACTCCATCCCCCTGTTCGACGCCGACGTGACGTTCGCCTTCTCCGGGCTGACCAACTTCGCCAACACGGTCATCGGCGGCGTGGACGGAGAAGGCAACGACGCCACGAACGCGCTCTCGTATCTGACGCTGGAGGCGATGGGGCGCGTGCGGACGCCGCAGCCGAACTTCGGCGTCCGCCTCCACAAGGAGACGCCGCGGGAGTTCCGCGACGCCGTCGTCCGAGCTGTCGCCGAGGGCGTCGGCAACGTCCAGCTCTTCAACGACGAGGTCATTGTCGCCTCGCTCACGAATCGAAGCGTGCCGCTGGAGGAGGCGCGCGGCTATGGGATCATCGGCTGTGTGGAGCAGGCGGTGCCCGGCAAGAGCTTCACCTCCTCCGACGCGGGGCTGCTCAACCTGCCGCTGTGCCTGGAGCTGGCGCTGAACGACGGTCGCGGGCGGGTCTTCTCGGACCAGCTTGGCCTGCCCACCGGGGACCCGCGAAGCTTCACGTGCATTGAGGATGTCGTCGCAGCGTACCGGGCGCAGGTCGAGTACGTCGTCGACCGGATGGTCGAGGGGTTGGAGGGGCTGGCACAGGCCCACGCCGAGCGGCGCCCGGTGCCTCTGGCCTCGTCGCTCACGGACAACTGTCTGGCGGAAGGCCGGGATCTGACAGCGGGAGGTGCTCGCTACAACTTCACCGGCGTCCAGGGTGTGGGCGTGGGCACCGTCGCTGACAGCCTGGCGGCCATCGACTCGTTGGTGTTCGACCAGAAGCGCCTCACCATGGCGGACTTGCTGAGCGCTCTGGAGGCCGACTTCGAAGGGCAGGAGCCTCTTCGACAGATGCTCCTGAACAAGGTGCCCAAGTACGGCAATGACGACGATCACGCCGATCGATTCGCCCGCCTGGCCGCCGAGATCTACTGCCGCGCCGTCGAGAAGCACCGGAGCTTCCGTGGTGGCTGGTATTCGCCCGGCCTGTACAGCGTGACGACGCACGTCGCCTTCGGGCTGATGGTCGGGGCTACCCCGGACGGGCGGCGAGGGGGCGAGCCGCTCTCGCAAGGAATCAGCCCGGCGCACGGGCGGGATGGGAACGGGCCCACCGCTGCCCTCAAGTCTGCCGCCAAGCTCGACCAGGCGCTGGTGTCCAACGGCCTGGCGCTGGTCCAGATGCTCAGCCTGGGCGAGTCGGCGCGAGAGCACTCCAGCGAGGTGCTGGGCGGCCTGCTGGAGGCCTACTTCACCCTCGGCGGCCAGGAACTGCAGTGGAATCTGGTCGACCGGCAGACACTGATCGCCGCCCAGCAGAAGCCGGAGGAATACCGGGGACTCATCGTCCGGGTGGCAGGCTACAGCGCCCTGTTCACCGACCTGAATCGCGTCGTTCAGGATGAGCTCATCGCGCGGACAGAGCACGTTATCTGAGGCATGGCGCGCAAGTATACCTCAGGCCACACCAAGTCTCGATACCCTATGGACCAGGTCGGAGATCGGCACCGAATAGCGACTCCACGCCAGGGAAGGCGGACGTTCCTCAGGCGAGCTGGCGGGCTGGCAGCGGGAGTGCTGGGCGCTTCTATACTCGGCTGCGGCGGAAGTGAGGGTGGGCCGGGCATCCCCCAGGCGACGGCTCCCGTCGCCGAGGGGACCCCGCGTCCCGGCGGCAGGTTCCAGCAGGCCACCGACGTCAACTTCATCTCCATCGACCCTCACCTGACCGTGGGGTCGGGCATATGGATAATCGCCTGGATCTACAGCTATCTCTTCCACTACTCTGGCGTTCTTCCGAAGGTGATCCTCTGGGACATGGCGGAGGAGATGGAGCAGCCGGACGAGGTGACGTACAGGCTGCCGCTCCGCCGAGGAGTGAAGACTCCACCGGATGGCCCCCTGGTACCCGAGCTGGAGATTACGTCGGAGGATGTCATCGCCACGTTGGAGCGCATGAGGGACCTCCCCGGGTCCACGCAGGGCGCTTTCATGAGGCAGCGAGTGGAGAGCTTCGAGGCGCCGGATCCATGGACCGTGGTGGTGAAGACCAGGGATCCGTACGCCTGGACACTCGACTCCCTCGGCTCGCCCGCCGGCGGCTGCATCATCCCCAGGGATCTCGTCGAGGCCGGAACGGACCTGCGCACACAGGGCGCCGGCGCTGGTCCCTTCTTCCTGGAGCGGTACCGGGACGGAGAGATCGCCGCTGTCACCCGCAACGTCAACTTCTGGGGAGCCCCGAAGCCCTGGCTGGACGGGATCGACTACCGGATCGTGATGGACCGGGCGGCGCGGCGTACCGCCTTCCTGTCTCGGCAGGTCGACACGTACGGGCCGGCCACAGTCCGTGAGGCCGAAGAGGTCCGGGCATTGGACGACCGGATCGTGGTCGAGCAGGAGCCATCCCTGGGCTACCTGTCACTTGGCATGCGGGCGGATCGCGAGCCGTTCAACGACGCCCGGGTGCGACGGGCCATCGCCCTCGGCCTCGACCGCCAGGAGTTCATAGACAAGCTTTCCTTCGGGGACGGCAAGCCGAACGGTCCGGTGGCCTGGAGCCTGGACTTCTGGGCCGTCGATCAGGAAGAGGTGAGGCGGCTGCAGCCCTACGACCCCGAGGAAGCCAGAAGTCTCCTCCAGGCTGCGGGCTATGGTGACGGTCTGAAGCTCCCCACGGTCTACCCGGAGACGCAGGCGACAAGCGATCATGTCACAATCCTTCTCGCGCAGATGAAGGCGATCGGGGTGGAGCTTGACCTTCGGCCCCTCCCGCTCACGGCCTGGTACTTCGATCGGTACCAGACGGGCGACTTCACATTCACGCTCGCCCTGAACCTGCCCTACGAGGGTCCCAACTACCCTCTGGGGTTCTTCCATAGTGACGGCGTGGTGGGTGACGGCAACTGGCACGGCTTCTCGGACGCGGAGGTTGACGCCGCTGTTGACCGGGTTGGCCGGACGCTCGATCTGGACGAGCGGGCGGAGCTCTGCAGAGAGGCACAGCGAGTCATCATGTCCAAGGACCCGCCGATGCTGAACATCTATAGTTGGAACGGCTACGGTGCGCGCTGGGACTACCTGAAGGGAACCGAGCCAGGGATGCGGTCGCTGGGCCTCTTCAACTGGGACCTCTGGCTGGACAAGTAAGGGAGCTCTGCATGAACGTCTTGGTCGTCATGTTGGACACGCTGAGGCCCGACTTCCTGGGTGCCGGCGGAAGTGCGGTCTGTAGGACGCCTGCCCTCGACAGACTGGCCTCACAGGGCGCCTTCTTCGAGAATGCCTACTCTGAGTACCCCGTCACCATCCCCACCCGCACTGCCCTGGTCTCAGGCGTCTACACCTTCACCAACCGCCCCTGGATGCCCCTGCGACCCTACGACCTGCACATCGCTGAGGTCTTCCGGGAGCACGGGTACCGAACCGCCGCGTTCACCGACTCGCCCTTCCGGGAGATGTTCAACATGCACCGGGGTTTCGACGAGTTCATCCAGTTCCCGGGCAAGCTGCAGCCCCCACCGCGCCACTTCGACGAGCCGGTGGACGAAATGGGTGCTGCCTTCCCACCTGAGTCAGAACTCGAGCAGGCGCTCTGGCGGAACTGCGCCGCGGGCTTCTTGACCTACTTCCCAAGGAAGTTGGGACGCACAGGAATCGAGCTGATGGTGGACGAAGCCATCGCCTGGCTGGAGAAGAACGGGCGGGGCGGCTCCTCCTTCTTCCTGTGGCTGGACAGCTTCCAGCCTCATGAGCCCTGGGTGCCGCCCAAGCCTTACCGCGACATGTACCAGGGTGACTACCAGGGCCGCTTCATTCCAATGCCCGTCGGACCCTCCGTCGACTGGATGACGCCGGAGGAACTGGAGCACACGAAGCGCCTCCACATGGGCGAGGTGACGCATACCGACGCGCACGTGGGCAGGCTATTCTCCCGCCTCGACGAACTTGGGCTGTCTGAAGAAACGTTTGTCTTCGTCGTGTCGGACCACGGCATGCCCTTCGGCGAGCACGGCACGATCCGCAAGTTCGGAGTGCCGGTGTATGACGAGCTCGCCAAGACGGTCTGGATCATGCGCAAACCTGGGCTCATCGAGGAAGGGATGCGGGTCAAGAGCTTGGTCCAGACCACCGACTTCCTCCCGACGATGCTGGAGCTGTGCGGCATGGAAGCCGCCGCACAGCGCGTCTGGGTCAGCTTCGATGGCCTTGAGGCGCCGGAGGCGATCGATGGCGTAAGCCTGGCGCCGATCCTCGCCGGCGAGGGCCAGGCGGTGCGTGACACCGTGTACAGCGGCGCCTTCGGCCTCCGCGCCTCTATCCGCCGCGGTCCCTGGAAGATGATTGACAACCGGGGTGAGAAGCCGAACGAGCTGTTCAACCTCGATGACGACCCCCTTGAGCACGACAATCGCCATGACGGGATGCGGGCGCTGGCGGACGATCTCCATCGGGACCTGTGGACGTTCCAAACGCACTGGGGGTCGGTGCTGGCCTGGCGAGACGAGCCGGCTCGCCCCGATGCGTCGCGAGATGCAGAGTGACCAGGTCCGTCGTGAGGGGACAGGCCACGTGGCGGTGGTAACATTGGCGGATGTTCCTTTCGTGGTGGAGACGGTGTTGCCATGCGGATAAGGCGGCTGATCCCACCGGAAGGATCGCATCAGGGAAACATAGGAGGTGCACTCGCCGTGGCGGCAGGTCACCAGCGAGGCCGCGCGTCGGCGCCCGGAGAGCGCCTGCCCCGCATTCTTCGGATGGCGGGCGGCACCTTAGGATGCGCCTACCTGATGAACTGCGAACGACCCGGAGATAGCGGTCCGTGATGCCAAAGCGAGAGGGAGGCACCCGCAAGCGGCGTGCCGGGGGCAGAGGACCAGCCACGGAGGCCGAGCCTCACACAGGGCCGGTCAGGCACGATGTCACCCTGCTGACCGATGACGACCTGTACCTCTTTGGTGAAGGCTCCCACTTCCGGCTGTATGAGAAGCTGGGTGCGCACCCGATGGCTGTGGAGGGGTCGGCAGGGACGTACTTCGCTGTCTGGGCACCCGATGCGGCACAGGTCTTCGTCATGGGCAGCTTCAACGACTGGGACAAGAAGAGCCATCCGCTCCGGCCGAGAGGGCAATCCGGCATGTGGGAGGGCTTCGTCCCTGGCGCGACGACGGGGATGCCCTACAAGTACCACATCATCTCCAGGCACAAGCGCTACCGAGTCGACAAGGCGGATCCGTTCGCGTTCCACGCCGAGGTCCCGCCCAGAACGGGCTCCGTCATCTGGGACCTCGACTATACTTGGGGCGACGACGACTGGATGGCGGGACGCGGACATCGGAACGCCCTGGACGCTCCCATCGCTGTCTACGAACTCCACATTGGGTCGTGGATGCGCGTCCCCGAGGAGGGGGGCCGCGCCCTCTCCTATCGGGAGATGGCGCCCAAGCTGGCAGACCACGTGAGACGGACGGGTTTCACCCATGTGGAGTTGCTCCCCGTCATGGAACACCCCTTCTACGGCTCGTGGGGCTACCAGACCACCGGGTACTTCGCCCCCACAAGTCGGTTCGGCACTCCGCAGGACTTCATGTATCTGGTGGACTATCTGCATCAACAGGGAATCGGCGTGATCCTGGACTGGGTGCCCTCACACTTTCCTGCCGACGAGCACGGCCTGGCGTTCTTCGACGGGAGCCACCTCTACGAGCACGCCTATCCACAGAAGGGAGTCCATCCGGACTGGGACAGCTACATCTTCAACTACGGCCGACATGAGGTGTGCAGCTTCCTGATCAGCAGCGCGCTCTTCTGGCTGGACAGGTACCACGCCGACGGCCTGCGCGTCGATGCGGTGGCTTCGATGCTCTACCTGGACTACTCCCGCAAAGAGGGCGAATGGATGGCCAACGAGTTCGGAGGTCGCGAGAACCTGGAGGCCATCGCGTTCCTGCGGCGGTTCAACGAGGAGGTCTATCGGAGCTATCCGGACGTGCAGACGGTGGCTGAGGAATCCACCGCCTGGCCGATGGTTTCCCGGCCGACCTACGTCGGCGGCCTGGGCTTCGGCCTCAAGTGGGACATGGGCTGGATGCACGACACACTCGCCTACATGACGCGCGATCCGGTCCACCGCAAGTACCACCACAACCAACTGACCTTCAGGATGATCTACGCCTCCCACGAGAACTTCCTTCTTCCGCTTTCCCACGACGAGGTCGTCCACGGCAAGGCCTCTCTTCTGGCCAAGATGCCTGGGGACGACTGGCAGAAATTCGCGAACCTCAGGCTCCTCCTGGCCTACATGTATGCACAGCCCGGTAAGAAGCTGCTCTACATGGGAGGCGAGATCGGCCAGTGGCGTGAGTGGGACCACGACGACAGCCTCGATTGGCATCTCGTGGAGTATGACCGCCATGCCTGCCTGCAACGGCTTGTGGAGGATCTCAACCGGCTGTACGAGAACGAGCCAGCGCTGCATGAGCTCGATTGCGACCCGGCGGGTTTCGAGTGGGTGGACTGCAATGATGCGGCGCGGAGCACTCTCAGCTTCATCCGATGCGGCAGGTCCACGAACGACATACTTCTCGTCGCCTGCAACTTCACCCCCGTCCCCTGTCAGAACTACCGCGTTGGTATCCCGCGAGCGGGCCTCTGGCAGGAGGTGCTGAACAGCGACTCCAAGGAGTACTGGGGAAGCGGCCAGGGGAATCTGGGCGTCGTTGAGGCGGCGCCGGTGCCCTTCCACGGCCGGCCCTATTCGCTCAATCTAACGCTTCCGCCTCTGGGCGCCGTGTTCCTCAAGAGCGAGGGGCAGGGCAAGTGAGCAGCGGCGGAGAGGTGATCCCAGGTGCTACCTTTCTAGGGGGGGGGCGGGCCCGGTTCGTGGTCTGGGCACCGCGCGCCCAGAGGGTGCAGCTTCACCTTCTGAGCCCTCAAGACAGGCTCGTGCCGATGCAATCGGGCGAGCGGGGCTATCATGAGGCCGTCGTGGATGGGGTCGAACCGGGTAGTCTGTACCTCTACCGCCTGGACGAGGCCACAGAGCGCCCGGACCCCGCTTCCAGATCTCAGCCTCAGGGCGTCCACGGCCCGTCCGAAGTGGTCGATCCTCGTTTCGACTGGGACGACGCTGGCTGGTGCGGCCTTCCCCTGGAGAGCTACGTCATCTACGAGCTCCACGTTGGCGCCTTCACCTCGGAGGGCACGTTCGACGCGATAGTGCCGCGGCTCGATGAGCTGCGGGACCTCGG
The DNA here is from genome assembly GCA_034420175.1 of Dehalococcoidia bacterium. Classification (GTDB taxonomy): domain Bacteria; phylum Chloroflexota; class Dehalococcoidia; order DSTF01; family JALHUB01; genus DAOULP01. The sequence continues at coordinate 9,926 of DAOULP010000044.1, forward strand.
AATCACCGCCGTCGAGTTGATGCCGGTGGCCCAGTTCCCGGGGAGCCGGAACTGGGGCTATGACGGCGTCTGTCCGTTCGCGGTGCAGAACTCCTACGGAGGGCCAGAGGGGCTGAAGAGGCTGGTAGACGTATGCCACGCTGGAGGGCTGGCCGTCATCCTGGACGTCGTCTACAACCACCTGGGCCCCGAGGGCAACTACCTGCGCGATTTCGGTCCCTACTTCACCGACAAGTACACCACGCCGTGGGGGGAGGCGCTGAACTTCGACGGGCCTCACAGTGATGACGTGCGGCACTTCTTCATCGCCAATGCCCTCTACTGGATCACGGAGTTCCGCATCGATGCCCTCAGACTGGACGCGGTTCACGCGATCTTCGACCATTCGGCGACGCCGTTCGTCCAAGAGCTGGCGGATGCCGTTCACCGACAGGCGCAGCGTCTCGACCGGCGCGTCCACGTGATCGCAGAGAGCGATCTCAACGACTCCCAGCTCGTCCGCCCGCGCGACCTCGGAGGGTGCGGCCTGGACGCCCAGTGGAACGAGGACTTCCATCACGCCCTGCACACAGTGCTCACGGGCGAGCGGGCCGGCTACTACCAGGACTTCGGGCCGCTCGGCCACCTTGCCACGGCCTTCAAGGACGGCTTCGTGTACTCAGGCCAGTACTCGTCATTCCGGAAGCGTCGCCACGGCAACTGCTCCCGTGACCTGCCCGCCGGGAAGTTCGTCGTCTGCAGCCAGAACCACGACCAGGTCGGCAACCGCATGCTGGGCGAGCGGCTCAGCCAGCTAGTCTCGTTCGAGAGCCTCAAGCTGGCAGCCGCCGTCGTGATGCTCTCGCCCTACGTCCCACTGCTCTTCATGGGCGAGGAGTACGGCGAGACGGCCCCCTTCCAGTATTTCGTGAGCCACTCAGACGCTGAGCTGGCGGACGCCGTCAGGCGGGGCCGACGGGACGAGTTCCGCGCCTTCGCCTGGCAGGGCGAGCCGCCCGACCCTCAGGACGAGGCGACGTTCCTCCGCTCCAAGCTTGGACGCGACCTGCGCCACCCAGGGCGCCAGCTTCTGGACTTCTACAGGGAACTTCTCAGGCTTCGGAAGGCTGTCCCAGCCCTGTCCTTGCTGAGCAGGGACGAGATGGAAGTCGTGGCGCTCGAAAAGGAGAGAGTCCTCTTCCTGCGGCGCTGGGCGGACAACAGCGATGTCTTTGCCGTCTTCGCCTTTGGGGAGGACCAAGCCATCTTGGACCTGCCGGTTCCGGTCGGGCGCTGGCGGAAGCTCCTGGATTCTGCGGACGAACGGTGGGACGGGGGTGGCACGTCCCTCCCGGATACCCTGGAGTCTGACGGTGAGGCTCGACTGATGCTCAGCCCCAGGGCGGCGGTCCTTTTCGGCAAGGAGGGGCGACCCTAGATGCAGCGACGCGTCTGGACTCGCCGCCGCTACCGCCCGCCGCCTCTCGATACGAACCTGCGTAGGGCCCAGAGCATCCTCTATGCGCTGTCGGAGGCGGTGTATCATGGGTGCGAAGCGCGGGTTAGCCAGCGTGCCGGGAGCGACCGGGCGCAGGGGCAGCGCTTCATTTGGATGGGAAGAAGACTCAAGGGTCGCGTGGCATGACGAACTCGGCCCAGGTCGAGACGCCCGCTGCGGTTGCGGCCGCCTGCGAGGAGATCGCGGCCCAGCGGCGCATCCCCTGCGCGACGTACCGCCTTCAGTTCAACCGCGGTTTCACCTTCCGCGATGCCCTGAGCATCGTCCCCTACCTGCATGACCTAGGCATCACCGACTGCTACGCCTCGCCTCTGTTCAAGACCCGCGCGGACAGCCGTCACGGCTACGACATCTGCGACCACAGCCAGCTCAGCCCGGACTTGGGCAGCCAGGAGGACTTCGACGCCTTCATTGCCGCCCTGCGGGAGCGCGGGATGGGGCTCATGCTGGACATGGTGCCCAACCACATGGGCATCGGCGATGCCAACAACCTCTGGTGGATGGACGTGCTGGAGAACGGCCCCAGTTCGCCCTACGCTTCCTACTTTGACATCGATTGGCAACCCGCGGCGCTGGAACTCGAGAGCAAGGTCCTCCTTCCTATCCTCGAAGACCAGTACGGCAGGGTTCTGGTGAACGGCAAGCTCCGGCTCACCTATGAGGACGGGGCGTTCTTCGTCTACCACTACCAGACCAAGCTACCGGTGGCGCCCCGCACCTACAGCGGCATCCTCGGGTACCGGCTTGAGGCATTGATCGAGCGCCTTGGCGAAGACGACGAGCAGGTGCATGAGCTTCAGAGCATCCTGACCGGGCTGAGCTACCTTCCCCTACGCACCGAGCTCGACCCCGAAAGGATCGCCGAGCGGACCCGGGAGAAGGAAGTGATCAAACGGCGCATCGCGGCGCTGTACGACGCCAGCTCCGACGTTCGCGGCGCCATCGACGCCGCTGTGCAGGCCTTCAACGGCATAGAGGGCAATGCCGAGAGCTTCGATCTGCTGGACGCGCTGCTTGACGAGCAGGCCTACCGCCTGGCCTTCTGGCGGGTCGCTGCGGACGAGATCAACTACCGCCGTTTCTTCGACATCAACGACCTGGCAGCGATCCGCGCGGAGGTGCCCGAGGTCTTCGAGGCGACCCACGAGTTCGTTCTCCGACTACTGGCGGAGGGCGAGGTCACCGGCCTGCGCATCGACCACGCAGACGGCCTGTGGGACCCGGCAGCCTACCTTCGCCAGCTCCAAGAGGCTCACGTTCTTCAGCAAGTACAGGGCCGGCTGGGTCATGAGGACCTCGAGGGCAGCCTCCAAGGTGCCGTGTCGACCTGGGTCTCGACCCGACTCTGCCCCGACGGAGAGCTTGCGTGTCCGTGGCCTCTCTACGTCCTGGTCGAGAAGATCCTCTCGCACGGGGAGACCCTCCGCGAGGACTGGGCGGCCTACGGTACGACCGGGTACGACTTTCTGAACGCGGCGAACGGTCTATTCGTTGACAGCGGCAACCGCAGGGCCTTCGATAGGATTTACAGGCACTTCATTGGACACGAGATTGACTTTCGCAATCTCGCCAACTCCACCAAGAAGATGGTCATGCTGGTGTCACTGGCCAGTGAGATCGGTGACCTCGGACACCTCTTGGAGCGTATCGCAGAGCGGAGCCGCTGGTACCGAGACTTCACGCTTAGCACTCTCACCTTCGCCATCCGAGAGATCATCGCCTGCCTGGCCGTGTACCGAACCTACATCACGGGCCCCGGATCACTGACGCCACAGGACAAGACGTACATCCGGGCCGCCGTGGCGGAGGCCGAGCGGCGGAACCCTCGCACACCGGAGCCGGTGTTCGACTTCGTCCAAGACGCCCTCCTGCTGCGAAACGTCGAGGACTTCCGGGAGCAAGACAGGGGCAGACTCACCGAGTTCGTGATGAAGCTTCAGCAGAACACGGGGCCCGTGATGGCTAAGGGGGTGGAGGACACCGCGTTCTACGTGTACAACCGCCTTACGTCTCTCAACGAAGTGGGGGGTGACCCCGAGCAGTTTGGCGTTTCGGTATTGGCCTTCCATGAGCAGAATGCCGAACGCCTCCTGCACTGGCCTCATTCTCTGCTCGCGACCTCGACGCATGACGCCAAGCGCAGCGAGGATGTGCGGGCCCGCATCGACGTTCTGTCCGAGATACCGGATGAGTGGAGGGCTGCCTTGGCCCGCTGGCGCCGCATGAACGCTGCCAAGAAGACGATGGTCGATGACGAGCCTGCCCCCGACCCGAACGATGAGTACCTGCTCTACCAGACTCTGCTCGGCGCCTGGCCGGCTCAGTCTCCGAGCGCTGAGGAGTTCGCAACCTTCAGGGAGCGCATCGCTGCCTACATGGCCAAGGCGACAATGGAGGCTAAGGTCCACACGAGCTGGGTCAACCCCAACGAAGAGTACGACGCCGCGGTCCGCAACTTCGTCATGGGTGTCCTACCCGACGGAAACGACAGCCGCTTCCTTAGCGACTTCGGGGCCTTCCAGCGCCGGGTGGCCTACTTCGGCCGATTCAACTCCCTGTCACAGGTGCTGCTGAAGCTGACATCGCCGGGGGTGCCCGACATCTACCAGGGCAATGAGCTGTGGAACCTGAGCCTGGTGGACCCAGACAACCGCGGGCCGGTGGACTACGAGCGGCGGGTAGCCCTTCTTGCCGAACTGAAGAGCGATGCGGGTTCTGCCGGCCAGCACCTCGTCACTCTTGCGCGGCGGCTCCTCGATTCGAGCGATGACGGGCGGATCAAGCTCTACTTGACATATCTCACTCTCAACTCCCGCCGTGCCCACCGTGATCTCTTCGCGAGCGGAGCCTATCTGCCTCTGGAGGCGGTCGGAGACAAGCAGGAGCACGTGTGCGCGTTCGCCCGGGTGCTCGAGGACCAAGCGGTCGTTGTCGTGGTGCCGCGACTCGTGGCCCGGCTGACGGGCGGGGTCGAGCAGGCCCCCCTTGGGGAGGAGGTGTGGCAGGACACCTGGCTGGCCCTCGCTGACGAGCAGCCGGGCAGGTGCTTCCACAATGTCCTCACCGGCGAGTCGGCGTCCGTAGCCGAGCGGGATGGGACGCCAGGCCTTGCGGTGGCCGACCTGCTCCGCCGCTTCCCGGTAGCCCTTCTTCAGCGAAGCGCCGGCTAGGGAACAGCGGCGCTCATCCCATACGCGGCCTGTCGCCGACTTAGCGATTCCCGTCATCGCAGAGTCTATTCGCGGTCCGCCATTCCGCCAGCGACGCGCCATCTGAGACGGTAGACGACCTCGACATCACGGATCGCTTCCAGGCGTGCGGCTAGCCATCCTTGGCATAGCGCGGTTACGCTGTATGGGCGCCGCCTGCCGGCGAGTGCTGTCGGGGGTGTGCTGGAAGAGACGACAGTTGCGCAGTGCCGCGCTCACGGAGAAATGAAGGCTCGGACTCCCCTCAGGCTCTTCCAAGACATGCGAGGACATGATATGATGCCTCGCAGTGCAGTCGGTCTGGCCTGCGAAACGCGGCGACTGCGCAAGGAGGTGAAGGAGACCGATGCCGAAGAAGAAAGCTGATTACCCGCCGACGGGTGTACCGCAGCAGATCGTGGATGGCCTCTTGCTCTATCAGGCCCAGTCAGCCCTCTTCAAGCTGACCGAGCGGTCGCTACTGGACTCCGGGCTGAGCGGGCCGCAGATGATGCTGCTGGGCATGCTGTACTGGGACGGCCGGGCGCTGGTTCCGCGGCGGATGCGCAACACCCTGGCGGTGGAAGCGCAGAGCCTGACCGGACTCATCGACCGGCTGGAGGCACAGGGCCTGGCGAAGCGGCTTAGCCATCCCAAGGACCGCCGGAAGATCAGGGTGCAAATAACACCCAAGGGCCGAAAGAAGTACGAGGACGCCGCGGTCAGCACCGACCAGACGATAGAGGCGTACTTCAAGGCAGTGACGGTCAGCGAGAGGAACCATCTCCGCACGGCGTTGATGAAGCTGCGGAGAGGGAGCTACCCGCTACTGGGCCTGTCGCACGAGACTGCCTATCCTCCCGCCGGCTGAGCCCTCCGGGTCCCAGTCGTCGTGGCGCCCGATGCCACTCCGCGCGTTGCACGGTGAGGTGGCGGCATGTACTGTGCTGCCTCCTTACTATGCTCGTCGTGCGTGCGCCCTTCTGAGGTCACGGGGCGCGATCGCCCGAGGTGGGAACTGAACGTGATGCTGTCCTGCCCCGACGCCGCGTTGACGCTCACCGGCGGGCGTGCTACGCTCATCGTGAGTCGCGATTCGGATGGTTGATCTGTTGCGATGTCTGTTTGTGCGGGGCAGTGATGATGAGATACGACAGAGGACGGGGCCAGGCTTGATGACTCATGATTCAGTCAGGCTGTGGGCAGGTGGCGCTCGGATGTGAATGTGCCGTCAGGCTCAGTCGCTAGGGCCCACGGCTCAAGAACTGTCCGTGGGCCTATGTCGTATTATCGGAGGAGGGTTCCTGTCGTGCCGGTCGGCGGCGATTCACTCGGAGCACTGCTAAGATCGGAGTTGGAGGAACGCGGCACCGCGCTGCGGGCGTCCCCTCGTGTCGGCGTGCCCCGCCGCTCGGGCGCAGCGGCGACCGAGACCACGGCGAGCTGTCCCACCTGCGGTGCGACGATGCCAGAGGGCTTCAGCTTCTGCGGCCAGTGCGGCCGCGCCCTGTCGGCGGCCCTGCAGACGGCGTCTGAGGGCACTATCACCATCCTGTTCACCGACGTCGAAGGCTCGACGGCGCTGGCCAACTTGCTGGGAGAGGAGCGAGCCCTGGAGATCATGCGCGACCACAACTCTATCGTCCGAAGCTGCGTTCAGAGAAACCGCGGCTTCGAGGTCAAGACCCAGGGCGACGGCTTCATGGTGGCGTTCGCCAGTGCCCGCTGGGGCATCCTCTGCGCCGTCGACATACAGCGGTCGATGGCCGAGTACA
>DAOULP010000045.1:0-2306 GCA_034420175.1 Dehalococcoidia bacterium
CCGCCCGGCGCACCGTCCCCTGGTCATCTGTCACCGCGGCTACTGGAAGATGGCGCCTGAGAACTCCCTTGCGGCTGTGCGGGCCGCCCTGGAGCTTCCCGTCGAAGGCGTGGAGATCGACGTCCACCGCACGGCCGACGGAGTCCCCATCGTCCTCCACGATCGCGAGGTCGACCGGACGACCGACGGCCACGGCCGGGTGGCCGACCTCACACTGGCTCAGGTGAGAGCGCTGCAGGTGCGATCGCACGACGGCGCCCGCCCTTCGAACGAGCCGATTCCCACTCTGGAGGAGGTGCTTAGGCTCACCCGCGGCAAGCGCCTGCTCTGCGTGGAAGTGAAGCCCCCCGGCATCGAGAGGGCTGTCCTGGAGGTCATCCGCGCCTGTCAGGCCGAGGAGCGGGTCTGGGTCTGGTCGTTCGTCAACTCGGTGGTGCGGACCTTCCACGACCTGGCGCCGGCGATTCCCGGCGCTTACCTGAGCGACTGCTTCGCCACTTGGCCGGCCGACCGATTCCTGCCCGAGGCAGTCGCCATCGGCGCCCGCGCCGTCTCCCTGGCCTGGGAGGACATCTCGCCGGACGTGGTGACCACCTGCCACGACATGGGCCTCGAAGTCTACACCCTGGCCCCCGACGAGCCCGCCTCCTGGGACCACGCCCGGTCGGCCGAGGTGGACGCCGTTATCACCGAGGACGCGCCGGGCCTGTTGGCGCACTGGGGGGCGTGAGAGCGGGCCAGGGCGATGCGCCTGTAGGTAGGGCCCGATGCTCCTCCCGTCCTCTCCCGTGTCCAGTGTCACGCGGCGCTTGGGCCTGCGCTCCTCGCGACGTAGCCTTCACGGGTGACAACTCCTCCGCTTCGAAGGCGTCAAGAGCCCCAAAGACAACACGTCCTGGGCCTTGGCCGTAGGGACAGAGCTTCAGATCTGTCCTGGGCCGAGCTGAAGCTGGGCCCCTACGAGGTTTGGATCCCAGCCCGGCCCCACAGGTGAGCACGATCTTCTCCGGCAAGTGGGTGTGGGTGTGGAACTGGCGCCGCTGTCTCGGCGGCGACCCGGCACGCGTGGCGCGACGGCTCCACCAGGCGGGCTGCGCCGGCGCCCTCGTCAAGAGCGACGACGGCGGGCACCCGTTCGACCAGGGCCAGCCGGTGTGGGAGATCGTCCACGCCCTTCAGCAAGAGGGGCTGCGGGCCGGCTGCTGGGGCTACGTCTACGGCTGCGATGAGCCCACCGTAATCTACGGCGACCTGAAGTACACCTGGGCCGAGGAGGCGGCCATGGCGGCCCGCTTCATCACCGAGCGGCCGGTGCCATCGTGCCGCGGCCCCGACCTGTACGTAGTGGACATCGAGGCGGAGTACGAGCGCCATCCCGCCGACCCCTTCGCAACCGCCGAGCGCTACCTTCGGGCCGTGCGGGCGGCCGCCGGGCCCGTCTTCCCCCTGGCCTACGCCCCCCTGGCCCAGCCCGACTACCACCGTCGCCTGCCCTACGCCGTCTTCCAGCACCACTGCCAGGCCGTGCTGCCCCAGGCCTACCACAACGCCATGGGTGTCTCACCTGAGCGAGCCCTGGCGCTCTCCTACGAAGCCTTCGCCCGCGAAGGCCTGCTGGCTCTTCCCATCGCGCCGGCGGGGGGAGCCTACGGCACCGTCACGCCGGACGAACTGCGTCGCTGGGCGGCCGTGGCGATGCGTAGATGGGCGCGCATGCTCTCCTGGTGGAGCTTCGAGCACATTGAGAACGAGCGGCCGGCCCTGTGGGATGCCATCGCCGACGTGCCGCTGCCGCCGACGACGAACGAGGAGGGAGAGATGATCCGCTGGGAACGCCGCAGCCGCCACGGCTGGGCCGCCGATGCCGCCTTCGCGCCGGGCGAGTATCACGCCAACGCCCGCTCCGACTACGAGGTGCCGGTCGAGGCGCGCTCGGTGCTGCTTCACGTGGAGGTGAGGGAGCTCTCGCCCGCCGAGTACGGGGACGTCGGCCGGGGTGGCGTCGACCTCCACAACGGAGGGAGCCGGGGCGCGGACGGCCTCGCAGACCGCATCTTCACCCAGGGAGCCGAGTATCACGGCCGTCAGGTGCGGGTCTGGCTGGACGAGGACGGCGGCTACCGGCTGCGCGTTTTCGGGGCCACCATCGGGCTCAACATCAGGTGCCTGGCCTACGGCACCTGAGGCTCCTGCTGGACGGCCCCGGTCTCGTCCTATAACATGGCTCTCGCCCGCCGCCGATGGCTGGTGCGGCGGTCGGGCACGTCTCGTCATGAAGATCTGCTTCCTCATGTACCAGGGGAACA
>DAOULP010000046.1:0-18024 GCA_034420175.1 Dehalococcoidia bacterium
AGAGCGACGCGGCTGCGCTCGCCGCCCGAGAGAAGATCAATCGTCTTGAACACGTCGTCCCCACTGAACAGGAACTGGCCCAGCACTGATCGCAGCTTGACGTCTGGATCTCGCTCGGCAACGGAACGGACCTCCTGCAGCACCGTGCGGTCGCCATCCAGTTGCTCATCCTGGTGCTGATCGTAGTACCCCAGTCGGGCACGTTCCCCCCACTCCACGACGCCCTCGTCTGGCCGAACGAGACCCGCGGCGATCCTCAGGAGCGTAGTCTTGCCGCTCCCGTTCGGACCCACGAGAACCACCTTCTGTCCTCGTTCCACGTGCAGGTCTACGCCCAAGAGCACCAAGTTGTCGCCGTAGGCATGGCTGATCTCCGTCATCACCAGGATGTCCGTCTCGGTGCGGCCGTGCGCGGTCAACTGGAAGTGGACCTCTGATTCTCTCCGCCGCCTCTCCACGCGCTCGATCTTGCCCAGGGCCTTCTCGCGGCTCTTGACGAGGGATGCCTTGCTGGCCTTGGCGCGGAATCGCTCGATGAAGCGCGTTTGCCGGTCCACTTCGCGATCCTGCCGCGCGGCCTCCCGATCCTGCTGTTGTAGCCGGGCAGCCTTTTGCCTCTGGTACTCGCTGTAGTTGCCAGTGTAGCTTTCGATCTGGCCCTCACGCAGTTCAAGGATGCGCGTGACGACGCGGTCATGGAATCCAATGTCATGTGTGACAAGGAGGATCGTTCCTCGGTAGGCGGCCAGGTCTTCGGCGAGCCAGTCGCGGGCCGCTGTGTCGAGATGGTTGGTGGGCTCGTCCAGAACCATGTGGTTCGGTCGTCTGACGAGCACCTTCGCGAGGGCGATCCGCATCTGCCAGCCACCGCTGAAGTCGCCGCAGAGCCTGTCGCGATCCTCGGCCGCGAAGCCGAGGCCGTCCAGTACGCGCCCGATACGGGCCTCAACACGATAGCCGTCCACCTGGTCGAAGGCATCCAGAAGCTCCCCCTGCTCCGCGATGAGGGCATCGAGATCGCCCTCCCTTCGTTCGATCCGACCGGCGATCTGCTGAAGACGATGGTCGATCTCACGCGCCTCAGGGAAGGCTCTCCACAGTTCGGCTAGGACAGCCTGCCCGAGGTCGAGGTCTGCTCCCTGTGGCAGGTAGCCGACCGTGCCGCCGCGATACCCCGCCTCTCCTCCGTCAGGCTCATCTTCTCCTGTGATCAGCCGCAGAAGGGTCGTCTTGCCGGCGCCGTTTGGGCCCACCAGTCCCACCCGCTCGCCACTGCCGATGGTGAAGCTGATGTCCTTGAGGACATCCAGGCGGCCGAATGACTTGGAGAGTCTCTCAGCGTAGAACATGGCTGTCGTCCTGTCGCTCTCGCGACTAGCCGGTGCGCTTGGGGCGCCCGCCCTGGTAGCATCCCAGGAGGCCGCCGGATGCCGGGAACGGCGTGAGGCCCCGGGGTGTGAAGCACCGGGGCCTCGTAAGGTGCGTAGGGATGGTGCGTCGGCCGCTAGGCCCCCATCTTCCTGTACATGGTCACGACGGCGGCGCCGCCGAGGCCGATGTTGTGCTGGAGAGCGAGCCTTGCCCCCTCCACCTGCCGCTTCTCCGCCATGCCTCGGAGCTGCCAGTTGAGCTCGGAGCACTGAGCAAGACCCGTGGCGCCGAGCGGGTGACCCTTCGAGATGAGGCCGCCGGAAGGGTTGACGACCCACTTTCCACCGTAGGTCACGGCACCCGAGTCGATGAGCTCGCCGCCCTTGCCCTCCGGGCAGAGGCCAAGCGCCTCGTACGTAATCAGCTCGTTGCAGGAGAAGCAGTCGTGGAGCTCTATCACGTCCACGTCCTCCGGGCCGAGCCCGGTCTGTTCGTAGACCTTGAGGGCTGCCGTCCGCGACAGGTCGTACCCCACCATCTTCATGTCGCTCTTGCTCTCGAAGCTGCTGGGCATGTCTGTGGCCATGGCCTGGCCGAGGATCTCAACCGCCTGGGACTCCAGCTTGTGCTTTCGGACAAGGTCCTCACTGGCGAGGATGGCCGCGCCGGACCCGTCAGAAGTGGGGCAACACTGGAACTTGGTGAGGGGTTCGTGGATCATCGGCGCGTCCAGGATGTCTTGGAGCGAGTACTCGGTTTGGAACTGTGAGTATGGGTTGTTGACTGAGTGCTTGTGGTTCTTGTGGCCGATCTTGGCGAACTGCAGGGCGGTCGTGCCGTACTTCTCCATGTGCTCGCGCCCGGCGTTGCCGAACATCTGTGGGGCCGGTGGGGCCGGGGCCAGGCCGCGGAGCTCGATCATGACCTTGCCATGCCACTCCATGGGGTTCGCCCGGTCCGTGTACTTGATACCGAGCGAGCCCTTCTCCATCTTCTCGAACCCGAGGGCGAGCACGCAGTCCGAGATTCCGCCCTCAACAAGCTGCTTTGCCAGGTTGATCGCGGTTGAGCCCGTCGCGCAGTTGTTGTTGACGTTGTACACAGGGATCCCGGTGAGACCGAGTTCGTAGACCGCCCGCTGGCCGCTCGTGGACTCACCGTAGCAGAAGCCGACGCAGGCCTGCTCGACCTCGTCATACTTGATTCCGGCGTCGGCCAGGGCCTTCTGGCCGGCCTCTCTGGCCATGTCAGGATAGTCCCACTCCCTGGAAAACGGCTTTTCGAACTTCGTCATGCCTACGCCGACGACGAACACCTTTCTGCCCAATTGTCCTCTCCCTTTCTTGCTGCGCGCAGCACGTGTCCGGTCACTGATGCTGGGCGGCGCGCGATCTTGTGTCCAAGCGACTGGCAGCCTGCACCTTCGTGCTGCCGCCAGTCGCCTAGACAATAGTCTGGCACACCGCGCCGTTGGAGCCAAGCCCCTCTCAGGGGCGTGGCACCCGTGCCTCGTTGCCTCATGCCAGCATCGGTTGGCCGGCGGCGCAATCGGGTTCCGCTGTGCAGGCAATCGGCCGGCGCGTGACAGAATCTCAGGCCACGGCCAACAGCGTCGTGTCAGGGGTTCAGGTAGACACGGCCCTCGTTGCCATCGACCGTGATGCGGTCGCCGGACCGGATGACTGCCGTGGCCCGCCCGGCGTTGACCACGGCGGGCACCCCGTACTCCCGGGCGACGACAGCGCCGTGCGACAGCAGGCCGCCCAGATCGGTCACGATGGCAGCGCAGAGCGGAAACAGGGGCGTCCAGCCGGGGTCGGTGAAGGGCGCGACGAGGATCTCGCCCTGGCGCATCTGGTCGGCCTGCCGCAGGTCGGTGATCACCCGGGCCAGGCCGCTGACGCGGCCGGAGCTGGCAGCGAGGCCAATGAGCACCCGGCTGTCGCTGGGGAGCGGTTGACTGCGCTCGAGGGGCTGCTCGTCAGAACCCAGCGCCCAGGGAACGGGCAGGTGACTCCACCGGTCGTAGTCGGCTAGACGCGCCCGTACCCGCTCACGCAGAGCCCCGGGGTCCGGCACGCGGTCCAGGCAGGCGTCCTCCACTTCGTCGGCCACCATGAAGAAGACGTGCTCTGGAGCGTCGAGCAGACTACCCATCGCGAAGCGACGACCTAGCTCCATGTAGCAGCGACGCGCGGGCAGCCATACCTTCAGCAGGTGGAACTTCGGGTCCTCCCGCAGGGGCACGAAGGTCTGTGCTCGCTTCAGGTACTGGCGGACCAGCAGGCGCTTCCAGGGGACGACTCGGTCGATGAGCCGCTGTCGCAGGAGACGTTCAACACGCGCGGTCGCTGCCTCTCGAACCTGGCGCTGCCGTGCCGCAACCGCCGAGGGGTCGCCGCCCGGCGGACTGGCGACGTACAACTTGAACACGGCGAGCAGCGGAGATGGGTCCTCCGCCCACCGCGGGTTCATGATGTCCAGCTCGTCGACCGCCCGGTGGCCGTGGCGAGCCAGGAGTTCTCGAAGGTCGGCGGCGATCCCGGTGCCCAGCGGGTGCCCTGAGAGGCTGTCCAGCAGCGCTTCCGGTGCGGTGCGTCCCACGAGCGCCTTCACGTCGGCGCGGGCGGCTGCCCTGCGGGCGATGCGCCAGAGCTCGGCCGAGCACTTGGCTGTCTGGGTCATGTCCAGCCCCACGACGAGGTCGTTGGCCAGTCCGGCGTCACCCAGCCAGGTCGCCAGGAGGAAAGCCAGCGTGCCGTAGGCGCCGAACGCGGCGCTGTTGCAGTCGTTCACGACCTGGGAGCAGGGCTCGACCTCCTCCAGCAGGTCCACCATGGCGTGATAGATGGCGGCCGTCTGCATGCGCTCGAGGTCAAGCGCTGCCAGTCGCCGGGTCACATCGTCGATGAGAGGGATGGCACGCCGCAGCTCGTCAGGTGCCCGGTCTTGACGGCGCGTCTGCGTCGCCATGCGTGGCAGGTAGCGGATGAAGCGCCCCAAGCGCAGCCCGCGCTCCGGGAGAGGAAGGCCCTGGTCTCCCGCAGGGCCGCCGAAGGAACGCAGAAATGCCATCGACGGCAGACCCGCCCGTTCCACGTAGTACTCGTAGAGCCCTCCAACGTTGAAGTACATGCGGCCCTGGTAAAGCGTAGCGAAGCGGAGCCGGCGGGCGTCCTTGAAGCCGGCCTTGGCCATCCCGTTCTGGAAGTACTCGTTGAGCCCCTCGCCAATGGTGGACCAGGTGATGGGGCTGATCAGGCCGGGCAGCACCTCGCCGGCGTTGGCCCTCGTGTAGAGGTCGAACGGGCGGCGTTCGGTGAGGGGAGGCGGCTTGGTCCGGCGTACGGTCTCCGCAGCCACGTTTTGGCTCTCCAGCACAGTGTCTCAGTCTGTGGGCTGTCAGTATTCCATCAGCGCCGCCGCGGGTCAAGGAGGCCGTGTCCCCACAGTGGCGTCGCAGGCCGCCCGAAGCGGGCCTGGCTCTTGCATGGCCATCGGGCGTCTGCGGGACGCCCGGTGCCGTGAGGTGCGCCGGAATCTTGACACGCCGGAGTATAGTGCCGAGGTACATAGGCTTGTCCTCGTTGCGGCGGGAAGGAGGGAGTCCCATGCCGTTCGGTACGGAAGGAGAGGAAGAGGGCATCGGGCTGGCCCTGTCCGGGGGCGGCTTCCGAGCCATGCTGTTCCATCTCGGTTCGCTCTGGCGCCTGAACGAACTGGGCCTGCCGGCGAACGTCAAGGGGATATCGAGTGTCTCCGGTGGCTCGCTCGTGGCCGGTCGTCTGGCGGTCCGATGGCACGAGCTGGACTTCGACGCGGGAGTGGTGAGGAACTTGAGTGAGGAGGTTGCGACGCCTATCCTGCGCTTCAGCACGCGCCTCGTCGACTTGCCGGCCATTGCGCTGGGGTTGCTGCCTTCTCTCAGTGCTGCTCGGATCGCCGCCAACACCTATCGCCGCCACCTCGTGGGCGGTGCCACACTGCAGGCCCTGCCGGATCAGCCCCACTTCGTCTTCAACTCCACGCACCTGGCATCGGCGACAGGCTGGCGGTTCTCCAAGCCTTACACGGGGTGCTACCGCCTGGGGCTGGTGATGGAGCCACAGGTCCCGCTGGCCACCGCCGTCGCCGCCTCGGCTGCCTTTCCCCCCTTCCTGTCTCCCCTCACACTGACACTGGACCCGGACTCCTTCGTCGAGACTGAAGGCGCCGATCTCTACGGCCGCAGGGAGCTACGCCGGACGGTCGCTCTCAGCGACGGTGGAGTCTACGACAACCTGGGCCTGGAGACCGTCCGGAGACGATACCGGACGGTCCTTGCCTCCGATGCCGGGGGCGGACTTGACGTGAAACCAGGCCACTTCAGATTATGGACGGCTCAGATCCGCCGCGTGCTGGACACGGCGACGGAGCAGGGACGTGCGCTGCGGCGGCGCGCTCTGGTGGCGGACTTCAAGGCAGGCGCCAAGGAAGGCACCCTCTGGCGCACCGGCACTGACATCCGGAAGTACCCGGAGGCATCTCCATTCCCGGTCCATCCAGACTGGCGCTTCTACCTCGCCCGCCTTCCGACCAGGTTGAGCTCGTTTGGCGAGGAGGTGCGCCACCGCCTGGTCAACTGGGGATACCTCGTTTCGGACGCTGCCCTTCGGTCGCATGTCACACCGGGTGTGCCAGCGCCCGCAAACCTGCCCTTTCCCGGCTTCGATTTCTCCGGGCCGCCCCCGGAGGGCCGGGCAGCCGTCGCCGGGGATGCCTGACGGCGCCCAGGGAGCATACCAGGGTACAGTCCGCGCCCGACAAGGGCTGACGTGGCGTCGCCGCCCCTTCCGCCACAGCGCTGCTTGGGTATGGGTCACTCTCCCTGTGCGTGCTAGACTCCGGGCTGAGGCCGGTGCCCTCCGCAACAGGCGGCGTTGACGCCCGCTTGCGCCGCTGCCTAGAATCCTGGCGTTGGGTCCGGTTGCCGGGATGTCCTGCACGTATCCGCCGTAAGGCGATACGAGTCGGGTCGCCGGGGAGGTCGACATGAAGGTTGTCGCGCTGGGAGGCTGCGGCGGAATGGGGCAGTTCGCCGTCCGCACCGCCCTCGGCTTCGATTTCGTGGACGGGATCGTTGTCGCCGACCGTGACGGCGAGAGGGCGCGGTCGTTCGCTGAGGGTTGTGGGCCAAAGGCCAGCGCCCTTGAACTCGACGTCGAGGACTCGGAGGGTCTGGCCCGCGTTCTCCAGGGCGTCGATGTCGTCCTGGCAATGGTTGGGCCCTACTTCCGGTTCGGCGTGCCCATCCTGCGTGCCGCCATCCAAGCCCGCTGCCACTACATCGACATCAACGACGACTGGGAGCCGACGCTTGAGATGCTGGAGCTGGACGGCGAGGCCCGCGAAGCCGGGACCACCGCCATCGTCGGGATGGGCGCTAGCCCGGGTATCTCCAACCTCCTGGCAGCAAAGGCGATGACCCTCCTCGACACGGTGGAGGATCTGGTGACGGGATGGGGCACTGGAGGTGCTGAGGCCGCCGAGATGGGCGAGCCGGGCCAAGGCGGCACGTTCGGCGCCGCGACTGAGCACTGGGTGCACCAGTTCACCGGCCAGATCCGCGTTCTCCGCGGTGGGGAGTTCGTTGACGTCTCGCCTCTCAAGGAGGTGCGGTTCGACTACCCGGGAACCGGCGTGGTGGCGACGCACACGGTCGGCCACCCGGAGCCGATCACGCTCCCCCGCTTCCGACCGGAGATCCGCAATAGCTGCAACATCATGGACTTCTCGCCGGAGATCATAGCCGTCTTGCGATGGCTCGCGGAGCAGGTAGACTCCGGTCGAATGAACGTGCGCGAGGCCGCGGGCTGGCTGACGGACGCTGCCGGGAATCAGAGGGGAATGGTCTTCTCGCGACTGGGAGCCCGTGTCCTCGTCGCCGGTCTTCGTCGGCTATTGAGCGCCGAGGCCAGGAGACATCTTCCCACGCTCTTCGCTGTTGCGGTCGGCACCCGCGGCGGGCAGCGGGTGACAGTGGCGGTCAGTCCGTTCGCCCTACCCGCTGGCGGCATGGGAGGGACCACCGGAGTGCCCATGGCCGTTGGCCTCGCGATGCTGGCGCGAGGCGTAATCAGCCGCCGGGGCGTGTTCGCCCCCGAGGCCATCGTCGATCCCGACGCCTTCTTCGACGAACTCGCGCCACTGTGCAGCCCGCCGCTGGTGAGTGGTCAGGCGCTGTTGCTGACAACGCAGTCCGTCTAGGGCCCCAGCATCCACGATTGGCGACAAGAGCTCGGAGGTATTGGGAGTGAGTGCAACGGCAGCCAGAGCGACGGTCGACATGCGAGGAAGGAAGATCACCACCTTCATCCTCCACAGCGCAGCTATGAAGCTGAGGGAGATGAAGGAAGGGGAGGTTCTGGAGATACGCACTGACGCCTACGAGCCCATCGAAAGCGATATCAGAGCGTGGTGTCGAATGGCGGGCCATACGCTGCTGGAGCTGGACAGAGACGCAGACGGCGAAACCTACCGTGTGGAGACAGGGACACCAAAGGCGGTCGAGCACCAGCTTGCCGTGGTGATCTCCAATGCCGGGCTGGAGGAGCTCCTTTCACCCCTTGGCTTTGCCCTCGCCGCTGCTCTTGGGGGAACTGAGGTCCACATCTACTTCCAGGGCCCAGCGGTGAAGGTGCTGAAGAAGGGCTTCAGAGAGAGGCTCCAGGGCGCAGGTCGGTTGTTCAGTGCCTTCGCCCAGAACGGCCTGGCGAAGATAGGGCACCTGCCGCCGCAAGACAAGCTCGCGCAGCTCCGGGAGCTCGGTGCCAAGCTCTACATATGCGCCCCGTCGATGGAGCACTTCGGAGTCACGAAGAGCCAGTTGGCCTTCGATGGCGTGATCGTGGCGGAGTACCTCACCTTCATGGAGGTGATGACCAGAGCCGACATCCATGTCTTCCTGCAATAGGATGATGGTGTCTGGCTCGGCGACTACCCTCCCTCGATGCGGTCTACCTGTCTTGGGGAGGTTGGCCGGCCGGTCAAGCTAGCCGCGGGTCGCTCCCCCTCCGAATCAGTGTGCCATCGGCTTGCCGGCTACGTAAGCCGGAGCGCCGGCCGGCCTGGGTGAGCGCCCTTCCTGCGGCCTTACGTTGGCAAGCTCGGCGGGCATCCACTCGACGCGTAGATCGTCGATCCTCTCGCCGACCATCTCGATCGAGTCCTCGCGCATCTCACCCAGACCCATCTCGTGGCCCATGACGAGCTGCTTCACGTCGGCAGCGTCGTGGCTCATGACGCGGGCCGCCGTCGCGTCAGCCGCCACCAGGTCCGTGCTGGCGAGGAGCAACCACGAGCCGAGGCGATCCCTCATATCCACGGTAGCACCGCCCAGGTCCACGGTCGGGCCGTTGGCTTCGAGGCCGATGGAGGCGTCGATGATGGCGAGGTCCGGCTTCACCGCGGCCACGATATCGAGATAGAGCTGGGCAATGGCCTCCGGGCTGCTGTGGTCCAGCGCCACGCGAGACCACATGCTCTCGGCTCCCCTCCAGCCGTAGCGCTCGAGAGGCGTCACCCCAACGAAGTTCTTCAGTGAAAGAGTGAGCTGCGCCCATTGGTGTGTCTTCATGACGGGGATAGAGATCACCCGGTCGGCGCGGGCGACGAGGCTGGAGATAGCGACCGTCCCAAGATCGGTGCTGGTTGGCACCTCCACCCAGTCGGGCGAGTCGCTGTCGAGGCAGGCCAGCGTCACACTGCCCTCGTGCTCCGCGGTGAGGCGCGCTGCCTCCGCCGCGAGGTTCGTCGAGCCGTCCAGGGTCGTCGCCAGGTCCCATTTGAAGGCAGGGAGCTGGGAGCCGTCGCCGATGATGACCTCGGCGGCGCCGGCCCTCAGGCACTCTTCGGCAACGGCGATGATGATCTCCGGCTTTGTGCACTCGCCGGTGGTGAAGGGGCTGTGCAGAGCCGCAGCGGGGAGTGTGGACATGTTCGGCTTGATGAAGACCGTCTCGCCCTGGCTGACGACCGTGCGAATCCCCCCCAAAGCCTCCAGCGCCTCGCGCGTCATCGCCTGAAGGTTCTCGCCCCGAATCGCTGCCACTCGGGCAGCCGGTGGCGGCGTCGCGGTCGGTCCGGGCGACCCCTCCTCGCCGCCACAGCCCGTCAGAGCGTGCGGAGCGCCGAGAGCGACGGCCGCGCCCGCGCCTAGCTTCAGGAAGTCTCGCCGCGAGTACCGAGGCAATGGCCGTTCCTCCTGTTCTGTGCGGGGCGCTCGAATGACGGCTGGTGGGCGTCAATATGGCAGCCGTCTCTTGGTGGGTCAAGCGGGCACCGGCTGGCGGCCGAGGCATACTGGCCCTGCCGCTGACGGAGCCGCCTTGGCGGCGGAATATGGGGTCTTGTCAGAGCCAGGCTTGTGGCGGCAGCGCGCGCCAGGCGTTACGCCGTGGGCGCTCGGTTGCCGCCACCTGTCGGGCTGGGATGCAGCCTGACACGGAAGTACGCCGCCGTCTCCTCGAAGCCCAGCCGCAAGTAGTAGTCCCCGGCCCGTCGGGTTGGAACCGTGAGTTCCACTGAGCCCCTGGTCCGAGCCCGCTCAGTCACCGCCTCGACAAGCCTCTGGCCGATTCCAGTGCCCCGGGACTGTGGATCGACCATTAGCTCCTGAAGCTGCGTGACGGCTCCGTTGGCATAGAGTGTCACCGAATCCGCGGCGAGGGCGTATCCAACAACCTGGTCCCCCAGCGTGGCGACCAGCAGGTCCGCACGGTCGGACTGCAGCAGCGCTGGGTAGTTGCGCTCGAAGGCCGCGTGGTCCGGCTCATACGTCATGGCGAACTGCGTGAGGAGACCGAACACAGCTTCCGCATCGGCCTCTCGCGCCGGCCTAATGACCACGTCTTTCACAGTCGCTGCGCCTGTCGAGTGCGAGTACTCTGTCCCGCTCAGGGGAGGTCATGGGGAGACCGGCCTGAGGTGGGCAAGGGAGGCCTCGGAGGTAGAGGTCTTGGGCCGCCTTCGGGAACGCGCGACCGGCGTTGAGCCTGGCAACACGGAGCCCCGGCTCACCGGCTGAACAGCCCGGTGAGCACGGTCTCGGCGAGGATGTGCGTCTCCGTCGCTTCCTCGACCTCCCCCTTGCTCTTGCCGGGCTCCAAATTCAGCGGAGCGTCGAGCGCCACTAGGCGAAACCGATAGTGGTGTTCCGGACCGGCCGGCGGGCACGGACCCATGTACCCCACCTGACCGGCGCTGTTCATCCCCTGCGTGCCGCCGCCTGTGAGCGTCTCTCCTTCGGGCACACCTGCCGGTAGCTCCGTCGTCGAGGCGGGCAGGTCGTACAGGACCCAGTGGTCGAACGTACCGCCGGGCGCGTCGGGGTCGTCGACGAGCAGCGCGAAGGCGCCGGTGTCTGCTGGGACGCCGCTCCAGGCCAGCGGTGGCGAGATGTCGTCACCGGAGCAAGTGTGCTCCGTCGGGATCGTCTCGTTGTCGGCGAAGGCGTCGCTCGTCAGTGTGAGCGCAGCCGTGGTCGCTGACGTCGATGTGGCCGCCGGCAGCGTCGCGTCGGCCTCGGCTACGACATCCTCTTCGGCGTTACCGCCGCAGGCCGGAACGGCGATTGTCGCCACTAGCAGCGCGGCGCACGCCGCGAACAGCGCCCCGCGACGAGTGCGCAACAGATCGAGCGTCATGATCGCCTCCCAAGAAGAGATGGACGGCTGCCAGGGTAGCCATCCCCGGGGCGGAGAAGTCATGCCGCACTGTAGAAGGCAGGCGAGGGCTTGTCAACCGCCGCGGCCGAGGGCGCGGCGCCTCGCGTGGTTGCCCCTTACGAGCGGATGGGAAATCATGGGGCCCGGCGGCCGGGAGCAGTGGACGACCGGTGCCGCCGGTGGGGAGCATGGAACGTATCGCCTTGCCCGCGCCCCGTCTCCAGGGGCAGGTGTCTCTCGAGGAGACGCTTGCCAAGAGGCGGTCCAGGAGACGGTTCAGAGACTCTGCCCTGACCCTTGAGCAGGTCGCACAGATCCTGTGGGCGGCCTACGGGGTCACCCACAAAGGGGGGCTCCGTACCGCCCCGTCGGCCGGGGCGCTCTGCCCACTCGACTTCTACCTCGCCGTTGGCCGGCAGGGAGTGGACGGGCTGGAGGAGGGCGCGTATCATTACCTTCCCAGAGACCACGCCCTAAGACGCACTCTCGACCAAGACGTTCGGCAGGAGCTGGCCTACTGCTCCTGGAAGCAGATGTTCATCGCCGATGCTCCAGTGGTGCTGGTGATGACGGCGGAGTACGAGCGCACAACGAAGAGGTACAGCGACCGGGGGATTCACTTCGTACACATGGACGCGGGCCACGCGGCGCAGAACGTCTATCTTCAGGCGGAAGCTCTCGGGCTGGGGACGGTGGTCGTGGGGGCCTTCGTGGACGACGCGATCTCGCGGACGCTGGACCTTCCCTCCAGGCACCGGCCGCTCTACCTGATGCCGATCGCCTACCCCGACCCCTCGAGATAGCCTTCGACCGTGCCGCTAGCGGTTGAAGCGGTTCATCGCGGCCTCGACACCTTCCTCAAGTAGACAGAGGATGGCATCGGCGGCGGTCGCTGCGGCGTCGTCAAGAATGCGGCGCTCCTCCGCGGTCATCGGTGCCAGGACGTAAGCCGCCACAGCGTCCGGCTCCCAAGTCGGCTCGCCCGCCACCTTCGGCCGGCCGATGCCGATGCGGATGCGGGGGAAGTCCTGGCTCCCCACCGCCTCTACGATGGACCGCATGCCGCGATGGCCGCCGTGGGTGCCGCTGGGCCGAAGGCGAACGCGGCCCATCGGCAGGTCTAGGTCATCGTAGACAACCAGGAGTTGCTGCGGAGAGAGGCGGTGGCGTCGGAGCAGGTGGGCCACTGCCCGGCCGCTCAGATTGACGAACGTCCGTGGCTTCGCCAGGATGACTGGTCGGCCTGCCAGGTGCCCCTCCCCGACGGTGGCCAGCCGTCCCCGCCTCGAGAACGCGATGCCCTCTCGCCGGCCCAGTCGGTTCAGGCACCAGAAGCCCACGTTGTGACGGCTGTGGGTGTACTCGCGGCCGGGGTTTCCCAGCCCCACGATGAGACGGATGTCCTGCGGCTCACCGTTGGGAGCAGTCACGGATTTCGGCGTCCTGCGTCACGGGTTTGCGGACTTTCGGCGGCCCCTGCTCGGCCCGGCGGGTCTAGGCGTACCACGGGCGGGCGACCGGGCCGAGCCCGGCGCTGCTGAGACAGCGCCTGCTCCAGAAGCCGTCTGAACTCCGCCGTAGCCGCCTCGACATCATCCTCGCCGACGGCGGGATAGGCACGACGCAGCCTGTCGAGGACCGGCGGCGACACGGCGGTTGGCTCCCCTCCGAGCAGGTCGCGCAGAAACTCCAGCAGGTCATCGTCCAGGATGGAAGTCACGGCGGCCTGGTCGCTGGCCTCCGCCGCCTGGACGAACTGCTCGATGCGCCGGCCGCGGGCACGGCCCAGGGTGGAGCGAACGGTCTCGCTGGAGAGGCGCGTTATCTGCTGGCTCAGGGCGCGGATGAGTCGCTGGAGGACGGCGTCGACCTCGGCCGAAGGCGGCTGGTCGGCGAGGGTGAGGCCGCAGGCAGGGCAGGAGTCAGCGGTTCCCAGCGACTCCTCCAACTGCTCTACCAGAGGGCAGTCGCGGACGGCGGCCAGCAGGCGGTCGTACTGGGCAAGGCTCTCTTCCCCGAGGGGGCGTCCCAGATGATCGAGGCTGTTCAGACGGACCAAGGCGTCGACCGTGCGTCGGCAGTCTTCCAGGGAGAGGCGCACCCGGCGCATGGCTCGCCAGTAGTCGCGGTGGTGGCCGAGCACCGCGGCCTGGCGGCGCCGCCGGAAGTAGTCGAATGTGGCGCGCATGCTGTCCAGCCGCTGAGGCTCCGCCCAGAGGGTGGTGAAGGAGGTTTGCTCCAGGCCCAAGGCGCGGTCCATCGTCAGGTCCGAGAGGCGCTCCGGTGCGGCGGCACGAGACAGCAGGTCGCGCATGGCGGCGACCTCCAGAGTGGCGGCTGGGTCACGCTGGAGGCATCGAACAAGGAAGACATCTTCGGCCAGGGCCGTCGGCGTCGGATACAAGTCAGCCAGCGATCCTAGGCCAGCCGAGCGGGCCGCGGCCGCTAGTCGCTTGAGGGCCTGGCGCGTCAGCGCCAGGCCGGGGCGATCGGCGGACTTCGCCGAGGGGGCTGACATCGGCTTGGCAACGGGTGTGACAGATTCGAGGGCCTCCTTGGCGCCGCGGACGAGGGACCGGAGGGCGGCGGCGGTCGGCCTCCCTGGGTCCATGCCCCCGCCGCCCAAAGCCGAGGCCAGGGCCCTGAGGTAAGGCTGGAGCACCCTCGGGGGCGTTGGTGTGGCGCTGGCGCGGCCGGGACTTGGCGGGGTCATGCTGAAGTTGCCCTCTCGGCGTAGCCAGAGCGGAATGAGAGCGGCCCAGCACCTGCCATCGACAGGCGGCCCCCATGATAACACAGGCTGGACGGCGACTAGTTGTCGGCGCGCGACAGGCGGATCGGCCTCGCGGGCCGTCCCGGCGCCAAGGCGGAGGGAGGTGAGGATCGAGCGGTAGAGGTGTGTTTCGGCTCACACGCCTTCCGCAGGGAGCTGACCGCCCGCGGGAGGACGCGCAGGACGTGGTCCACCTCCGCCTCGGTGTTCGTGCTGCCCGGCGTGAGACGGAGGCTGCCTACCGCCATTTCCATGGGGAGGCCCATAGCCATCAAGACGTGAGAGGGCTCCCAGGTGGAGGAGCCGCAGGCGGCTCCGGAACTGGCGGCGATCCCCTCCTCATCCAGGCGGGCAAGAAGCGCCTCGCCCTCCACGCCGCAGAAGCTGACGTTGACGTTGTTGGCCAGTCGCTGCTCCGGGTGGCCATTGAGATGCGCGCCGGGGATGCTTGACATAATGCTCTCAGCCAGGCGGTCGCGCAGGGAGTGGCAGGTGCTGTTGTTGGCCCGGCGATTCTCCTCGGCTAGGCGCAGGGCGACGCCGGTCGCAGCGATGCCAGCCACGTTCTCGGTGCCCGCCCGGCGCTGGCGCTCCTGGCCGCCGCCGGCCTGCTGTGGCAAGAAGGGAGTGCCCCGGCGCAAGTAGAGAACACCGGCTCCCTTGGGTCCGTAGAACTTGTGGGCCGACAGACTCAGCAGGTCTACGCCAAGGGCGTCAACATCGAGGTCGAGCAGCCCTGGGGCTTGAACGGCATCGGTGTGGAGGGGGATGCGCCGGCGCAGGGCTCGGCCACGTTCGCGGAGGGCGCGCGCGATTTCTGCCACAGGCTCGATGGTGCCGACCTCGTTGTTGGCGGTCATGACGCTTACCAGCACCGTGCGGTCGCTGATGGCCTCGATGACCTCGTCGGGGTCCACGAGGCCGTGGCGGTCCACCGGGACGTAGGTGACGTCGAAGCCGAACTCCTCCAAGTACTCGCAGGTATGGAGCACGGCATGGTGCTCGATGGCGGTGGTGACGATGTGGTTGCCGACGCGGGCCTTCTTCTGGGCGAAGGCGACGCCCTTGAGGGCGGAGTTGACCGACTCAGAGCCGCCGCTGGTGAAGATGACTTCCGAGGGGCGGCAGCCGAGCACCTCGGCGACCGAGCGGCGGGCCTTGTCCACAGCGCGCTGCGCCTCGCGGGCCAGGCCGTAGGTGCCGGAAGGGTTGCCGAAGCGCTCCCCGAGGTAGGGCAGCATGGCCTGAAGCACCTGTGGGTGCAGGGGAGTGGTGGCTGCGTGGTCGAAGTAGATGAGTCGTTTCATAGCAAAGAGACCGCCCCGCTGCCCAGGGCGGTCAACGGACGACCCAGGTTCATGGTACTCCCACGGGGTATGAGCCGTCAATCGAGGCCGGCGCCGGTCACTGGTTCATCGTTGGCCGGTGAATTGGCTGCAGATCTCATGGCACCGCCGACTGAAGTCGGCGGCATGGTTGGCGAATCTGGAAGCCGCGGACTTTCAGTCCGCGGAAGTTGCCCACGGCCGGACGGCCGCGATGATGCGCCAGGGGCGAGACGGCGTGCGACGCTCGCGGCTTCCCTGCGGGTTCCCCGCCCTAGAACTCGATGATGCTGCGGGCCACCTCGCCGCTCTTCAGCGCCGCGAAGGCCTCGTTGATCTGCTCAAGCGGGTATGTCCGGGTCACCAGTTGGTCGATCTTCAGTTTGCCGGCCATGTAGAGATCGACCATTCGCGGCATGTCGACGAGAGGCCGCGCCGACCCGTAGACGCAGCCCCGCAGAACCTTGTCGCGCATGAAGGCACGGCCGTCGATGCTGACCTTGGAGCCGAAGGGCACCATGCCGATGACGACAACCTGGCCGCCGGCCCCCACCATGTCCCAGGCCTGCGAGACGGCCTCCGGGCTGCCTACAACCTCGAACGCGTAGTCCGGCCCGCCCCCGGTGAGCCCGCGCACGGCCGCCACCGGGTCGCCGGCGGAGGCGTTCACGGTGTCGGTGGCGCCGAACTGCTTCGCTGTCTCCAGCTTGCTGTCGAGGATGTCTACCGCCACGATCCGGCCAGCCCCGGCCAGGACGGCGCCCTGGATGACGTTCAGCCCGACGCCGCCGGCCCCGATGACCGCAACTGAGCTGCCGGGCTCCACCTTCGCCGTGTTGACCACGGCGCCGACGCCGGTCATGACGCCGCAGCCCACCAGCACCATCTTGTCCAGAGGGGCGTCATCCCGGATCTTCACCGCCCCGTTCTGGGGCACCACCATGTACTCGGCGAATGAGGACACGGAGGAGAAGGTGTTGATGGGCTGGTCTCCCTTGTGGAGATGCCTGGTCCGGGTCACTCCCTGAGTGCAAAGAAAGGGGCGGCCCTCGGCGCAGTAGCGACAGGTGCCGCACCAAGGGGTCCAGCAGAGGATGACGTGATCACCGGGCTGCACGGCGCTGACGCCCTCGCCGACCCGTTCAACCACGCCGGAGGCCTCGTGCCCCATGACGACGGGCATCGGGTAGGGCCACAGGCCCTCGATGAAGTGGAGGTCGCTGTGGCAGACGCCGGCGGCGGCTGTCTTCACCATCACCTGTCCCTGCTTGGGCTCGTCGATGTCGATCTCCTCTATGACCATGGGCTTCTTGGCTTCGTACAGGACGGCTGCCTTCATGGATGTCCCCCTTCGCTTGCGCTGGGTGCCAAAGCCGTGGCAAGACCAGCGACAGGAAAGGCCAGGGCCGCGGAGTGACGTCTCTGCCGCCGGGCCCCGGCGCTATCTACCTATAGGGCTGGCTGCCTCTTGTCGGAACCGATGGTAGTCCACGAAACGGCGCAGCGCCCGCGCCGCGCTCTCGAAACTCGGGAAAGACGGGATGCCGCGGCTCGTAACCCGCTGGCGGAGCTCGGCCACTATGGCCTCCAGGTGGCCCGAGTGCATGATCGTGAGGAAGGGCTTGGGCGTGCGCTCTTGATACGCGGCCAGAGCGTCCAGTATCTCCTCCAGGGCCTTGGGGTCGGCCTGCCACCGCCGCGCCATGAAGCCTGAGCCCATCTCCAGGGCGACGGCGTCGATGTGCTCGTCCTCGCTGAGGATGTCGAGCATGCGCACCAGGTTGCCTCTCGATCCGCCCCAGCCGATGGTGCCGCCGATATCGAGGGGGTTTCGGTAGCTGCCCCCAATGATGTTGAAGAACGAGGCGAGTTTCTCGTAGGAGGAGTCCGTGAGCAGCGGCACCTCGAGCCCCTCGCGGGCAAAGGTGTCGGCAATGACCACCGACTGGCCGCCGGTCATCGCCATGAGCCCCACCCGCTGGCCCGTCGTGGGCTTCAGGTGCAGGAACCCCTTCACGGCGTCTACAGTCTCGTCCACGCTGTCGGTGCAGACGATGCCGGTTTGACGCGCCAGGGCCTGCCAGACGGATGAGGCGGTAGCCAGGGCCGCGGTGTGAGAGGCGGCGCCCCGCTGGCCGGCCTCTGTCTGGCCGCCCTTCCAGATGACGACGGGTTTGTGCTGGGTCGTCTCGTTCAGGACCCGGAAGAAGCGGCGGCCGTCGCGCACGCCCTCCACGTATAGGGCGATGACTTGCGTGTCGTCGTCCTTGGCTAGGAACTCCAGATAGTCGGAGACATCGACGACCGCGCCGTTGCCCATGCTCACGGACTTGCTGATGCCTATGCCGTGGGCGGCACCGAGGAGGCTGAAGCCGATGGCGTGGGTACCGCTCTGGGAGATGAACCCCACTGGACCGCCTTCGCCCGCCGGCTGCTCGCCGGACTGGCGGACGCCCCGGGATGGGTTGTAGATGCCCATGCAGTTCGGTCCCACCAGGACGAGACCGTTTTCGCGGGCCAGACGCGCGATCTCCTCCTGCAGGCGGATGCCCTCGTCCTCGCCTGTCTCGGCGAAGCCGGAGGTGAAGAGGGTGACGCCGCCCACGCCCTTCTTGACGCAGTCCGCCACGATCCGGGGGGCCACTGGCCGCGGCACAGCACAGACCGCGTAGTCGATCTCGTCGGGGACGTCCATGAGGCTCTGGTAGTTGGGGACGCCCAAAGCCTCGATGCCGGGGATCTCGTTGGGGTCGATCTGGACGGAGTAGACGGGGCCCTGGAAGGTGCTCATGTTGCGCAGCCACATATAGCCCATGGCCCGCTTGTCGCCGATGACCGCGATGGTTCGCGG
>DAOULP010000047.1:0-4613 GCA_034420175.1 Dehalococcoidia bacterium
ACGTAGTAGATGATCTGTCCCCGGACGTCGAAGGGCAGAGCCTCGCCCTTCTCCAGGCCGGCGATCATGCGCCGGTGGGCGGCGTCGCGGGCGGTGTAGATGACGCCGGTCAGAAGCACATGGTCCCCGGCGTGCAGCCGCTCAACGTCGGCGTCCTGCAGGGGAAGCTGGATCTTGATGGACTCAGCCATGTTGTCCTCCTTTCCCCTATAGCTCCGCCGACTTGAGGCGGGCGCTGTGGCACTGGAGATTGATCGCCACGGGCAGTGACGTGATGTGCGTGGGATAGGTCTCGATGTGGACAGCCAGGGCCGTGTTGCGGCCGCCGACCGCTTGAGGCCCTACCCCCAGGGCGTTGACCTTCTCCAGAAGCTCCTTCTCGAACTCGGCCGTCTCCTGGTCCGGGTTGTGCTTCCCGACCTCACGGGTGAGGCTTTTCTTGGCCAGGGACATCGCGTACTCGGCCGTGCCGCCGACGCCCACCCCCACGATGACGGGCGGGCAGGGGTTTCCGCCGGACTCCTCGACGGCCCGCAGCACGACGTTGGTGATCCCCTCTTTGCCCGCCCCCGGCAGGAGCATGGCGAGGCGGCTCATGTTCTCGCAGCCGCCGCCCTTGGGCATCACCGTCAGCTTCAGCCTTTCGCCGGGCACGATCTCCGTGTGGAGCACCGCCGGCGTGTTGTCCTGAGTGTTGGTGCGGGCGGAGAAGGGCTTAGCAGCCATGGACTTGCGGAGGTAGCCCTCCGTGTACCCCTTGGCCACGCCGGCGTTGATGGCATCCACGAGGCCGCCGCCCACGACGTGGACATCCTGCCCCACTTCGGCGAAGACGACGGCCGTGCCGGTGTCCTGACAAAGAGGAAGCGTCTCCCGCCGGGCCAGGTCGGCGTTCTCGAGAATCTCCGCCAGCACCTGCTTGGCGAGAGGCGACTCCTCGTTGCTCTCGGCCCGGCGAAGGGCGGCCACCACATCCTCCGGCAGATTGTGGGTGGCGTCCTGGAAGAGCCGGGCCACCGTCTCCGTGATCTGATCGACTGTGATCTCTCTCACGGGCACCTCGCGTGTTCTAGAGGCCGCGGGAGGTCGCCCGTCCCGCGGCCTTCTCTGCACAGACGATTGGGGAGCGTGACTCCTAGAGCCCCGTCACCTTGCTGACCTCGGTCACCGAAGCCGCCGACTTGTCGAACATGGCGCGCTCCTCGTTGGTCAGCTTGACCTCGATTATCTGCTCCACTCCCTTGGCACCCAGCTTCACCGGCACACCCATGTAGATGCCCTTGACGCCGTACTCGCCGTCGAGGTAGGCGGCGCAGGGGAGGATGCGCTTGCGGTCCATCAGGACTGCGTCCACCATCTCAATGGTGCCGGCAGAGGGAGCGTAGTAGGCGCTGCCCGTCTTGAGCAGGCTGACGATCTCGCCGCCGCCCTTCCGCGTTCGGTTCACGATGGCCTCGACGCGGTCGGCCGGCATCAGGTCGCTGATGGGGAGGCCCCCCGCGGTCGTGTAGCGGACCAGGGGCACCATGTCGTCGCCGTGGCCGCCAAGGACCCAGGCCTGCACGTCCTCAACCGAGACATTCAGCTCCATGGCGATGAAGGCCCGGAAGCGGGCGGTGTCCAGCATTCCGGACTGGCCTAAGACGCGCTCCCTGGGGAAGCCGCTCGTCTTCAGGGCCACGTAGCACATGGGGTCCAGCGGGTTGGCAAAGACAATGATGATGCAGTTGGGCGAGCGCTTGACCGCCTGCTCCGTCACGGTCTTGACGATGCTGGTGTTGGCGCTGACCAGCTCGTCGCGGCTCATCCCGGGGCCCCTGGGCTTCCCAGACGTGATGATGACGATGTCGGAGTTGGCTGTCTCATCCCAGCCGTTGGTGCCGACGACCTTGGCATCGAATCCCAGCACGGGTGCGGCCTGGGTGATGTCGAGGGCCTTGCCCTGAGGGAAGCCTTCGATCACGTCCACCAGGACTATGTCCGCATAGCCCTTCGCCGCCAGGTCGCGCGCCATTGTGCCGCCCGTTTGCCCGGCACCGACAATGGTCACCTTACTGCGAGCCATCTCTGTTGTACCTTCCTTTCACCCTCTGCTGGCGTCCGGCCGGGCTCCCGGCGGGGCTCCGACCGGACAGGACTGCACGCTCGGACTGCTCACTTCGCGCCGCGGCGCTCGTCCACGTCGCCGCGGGTTTCCGGGTCGCAGCCGCTCACTTCCTTCGCAGGTTACCTCCCAGGTTCGTCTGCCGCCAGGGGCCGTCTCCTCCGTCTGAGGTTGAGGCGGCCAAGCGGGCCACGACCCCGAGCTAGGGCTGGAAGCTCTTCCACTTCTCCTCGAGCTTGGGGTCCTGAACCGTCTCCAAGAGGTAGTCGCCGTAGTCAGATCCCTTGGCGCCGGTGGGCCGGCCGGTGATGACCAGCTTCTTCTCGAAGTTCCCACAGACGTCCAGGGCCATCTCGAGCTTGTGGCCCCGATCCGTGAAGCCCAGGTGGTTCAGCATCATGGCGCCGGCCCGGATCAGGCTGCAGGGGTCCGCATACTCGGCGCGTCCCTCGTTGACCATGCGCGGTGCGCTGCCGTGGATGGCCTCGAACATCGCGTAGCGCTTGCCGATGTTGGCGCTACCCGCCGTGCCGACGCCGCCCTGGAACTCCGCCGCCTCATCGGTGAGGATGTCGCCGTAGAGGTTGGGCAGCGCCATGACCCGGAAGTCGGTGCGCCTCTTGGGGTCAACCAGCTTCGCGGTCATGATGTCGATGTACCAGTCGTCCCACTCCACCTCCGGGTACTCCTTGGCGATGGCGCGGGCGGTGTCCAGGAACTTGCCGTCGGTGGTCTTGACCACGTTGGCCTTCGTGATGACTGTGACCTTGTTGATGCCGTTCCTCTTCGCGTGGTCAAAGGCCAGGCGGATGATGCGGTCGCTCCCCTGACTGGTCGTCACCGCGAAGTCCACAGCCAGGTCCTCGGTGACGTGTATGCCGCTGCTGCCCAGAACGTAGGCACCTTCCGTGTTCTCACGGAAGAAGATCCAGTCGATGCCCTGCTCCGGCACTCTCACCGGCCTCACGTTGGCGAAGAGGTCGAGGGCACGCCGCATGGCCACGTTGGCGCTCTCGATGTTGGGCCAGGGGTCGCCCTCCCGAGGCGTCGTGGTGGGCGCCTTCAGGATGACGTGACACTTCTTCAGCTCCTCCAACACGTCGTCGGGGATGGCCTGGCCTTTCTCGGCGCGGTTTTCGATCGTGAGTCCGTCGATGGTGTTGAAGACGATCTTGCCGCTGTCCAGCTCAGGCTTGAGGATGACCTCGAGCACCCGCTGCGTCTGCTGTGAGATGTAGGGCCCGATGCCGTCTCCCCAGCACACTCCGACGATGATGGGCTTGACCTTGGAGTAGTCGACCCAGTCCTCGCCAGCCTTCATCCGCTCGACGCGTTCGAGCTGCTCCTCCAGGATCTTACCGAAGTGCTCCTTGGCCCGTTCGATGGCCTGTTTGTCCATAGGGTTCGCCTCCGTAGTCAGAAAACGCTGGAAGACCCATCGCAAGACAGGACTTGGGCCGGCCGCTGTGGCACAGCACACCACGGCGCGGACGGCCGAGGTCACGCTATACGCGTTGTAGGTCTTCCATCACGGCCTTGCGGCCACTCCACAATCCGCCTGTCATCCGCCGCCCGCACCAGCCTTCACGTGGTTCAGTAGGCCGCCCGCCAATACGATCTCGGCCTGGCGAGGCGACAGCGTGTGCTGAGCCGCGAATTCCTTGCCCTTGGTCACGTTGCGCACCGTCACCGGCTTACCGCTCATGAGAGAATCCCGCAGCCCTACGATCTCCAACTCGTCGCCCTGCTCCACCTGATCGTAGTCGGCCTCGCTCGCCCACGTGAGCGGCACGATGCCGAAGTTGATGAGGTTGTTCCAGTGGATGCGGGCGAAGGACTTGGCGATGACCGCCTTCAGGCCCAGGTACATGGGCGCCAAAGCTGCGTGCTCGCGACTGGAGCCCTGCCCGTAGTTGCTGCCGCCGACCACGACGGCTCGACCCGCCTCTTTCGCCCGCTGCGGGAAGGAGGCATCTACCTGCTCGAAGACGTGCTGCGAGATGGCAGGGATGTTGGAGCGCAGGGGCAGGATGCGCGCTCCGGCCGGCATGATGTGGTCGGTCGTGATGTTGTCGCCCACCTTGAGGAGCACCGGTCCCCGGATGGCATCC
This sequence comes from Dehalococcoidia bacterium, assembly GCA_034420175.1. Lineage (GTDB taxonomy): Bacteria > Chloroflexota > Dehalococcoidia > DSTF01 > JALHUB01 > DAOULP01. The sequence continues at coordinate 4,216 of DAOULP010000047.1, forward strand.
CCCGAAGGTTCGGCGAGGGGCAGCGGCTGGATATTGGGCCCCCGCACAATCTCCACCGCCTCCGGCTTCTCTGCGGGCGGGATGATCATGTCGTCGTCGATGTGAAACTCCGCAGGCACGTCTACCGACGGCGCTTCGCCCAGGTCGCGCGGGTCGGTGATGACGCCCTTGAGAGCCGTGGCGGCGGCCACCTCGGGGCTGCAGAGATAGACCTGGCCGTCGGGGGTGCCGCTCCGTCCAGGGAAGTTGCGATTGAAGGTACGCACTGACACGCCCCCGGAAGGCGGCGCCTGCCCCATCCCGATACAGGGCCCGCAGCCCGACTCCAGGATTCGGAACCCTGATTCGATGAGATCGGCCAGGGCGCCGTTGCGGGCGATCATGGTGTAGACCTGCCG
>DAOULP010000048.1:0-7245 GCA_034420175.1 Dehalococcoidia bacterium
CGGCCCACCTCATACCGGAACCTCTGGCTGCTGCTATCGGCGCGCGCATTCCCGTGGGTTCCCCGAGCGGCAACATGATCGTGGACATAGGGGGTGGCCGCTCGGAAGCCGCCGTCATCTCTATGTACGGCGTAGTGGTGAGTGAGTCCGTTCGAGTGGCTGGCGACCGCATGGACGACGCCATTGCCGCCTACATCAAGCGCCGGCACAACTTGATCATCGGTGATCGCACGGCTGAGGAAGTGAAGATGGCGATCGGCAGCGCCCTGCCGGTGGAGGAGGAAGCGACCATGGAAGTCCGCGGCCGCGACCAGATCTCAGGCCTGCCAAAGACGGTGGTGGTGGCTTCCCAGGAGGTGACGCAGGCGGTGCAGGACTGTCTGGCTGCCATGATCCAGACCGTCCGCTCCGTTCTAGAGCGTACGCCTCCCGAGCTAGCCTCGGATGTCATCGACAGGGGGATCGTGCTCACGGGCGGAGGGTCACGGCTGCGGCACCTGGACCTGCTACTCACTCAGGAGACAGGAGTGCCCTGCCAGGTGGCGGAGAACCCAATGGACTGCGTGGCGATAGGGGCCGGCGCTGCCCTGGAGCACCTCGAGGTCATCAAGCGCAGCCTCCCCACGGAGGAGGAGTCCCTGGTCGCCAGCTACTAGGGCAATTCGGGCGACGCGGCCAGTGCAGACGAAGGCCAGGCTTGAGCCTGGCCTCTTGCCTTCATCACAGGGGCGCTTCCTTCACCTGCCCCGGGCCTTTTCGTCCTTCAGGTAGAAGGTCATGCTCTGGAGGGCCAGCACAGGGTCGATGTAGCGCACGCGGACGTCGGGGCGCACCCGGGCGCGAATGGGGGCGTAATTGAGGATGGAGGTGACGCCGCAGGCGGTCATGGCGTCGATGACCTGCTGGGCCGCGGCCGCAGGCACGGCTACGATACCGATGTCGACCCGAGAGCGGCAGAGGATGTCTGACATCTCACTCATGGGTCGAACGATGAGCTGCCCCACGCGCTGGCCCACGATCTTCGGGTTGTCGTCGAAGGCCTCGACGATGTGGAAGCCCTCCGGGGCGAAACCGCCGTAGGTGAGGATGGCCCGACCCAGGTTGCCCACGCCTACCAGAGCCAGCGTCCACTGCTGGTCGAGACCCAGTATGTGCTGCAGCTCGCCTAAGAGGCGACGGACGTTGTAGCCCCGGCCCTGCTTGCCGAAGCGACCGAAGTAGCTCAGGTCCTTGCGGATCTGGGCGGGCGTGACCCCAAGCTGAATGCCCAGCTCGTGGGAGCTGACCACCTCCCGGCCGTCCCGCTCAAGGAGCCTCAAGGCACGAGCATAGATGGGAAGACGCTCTATCACGACCGCCGGTATGCTACCAGGCATCGCCCTCTCCTTGGGCTCGCCCGTGGTCGGAGCCACGGGCCTTGGCAAGTCCTTCGTCCCCGGGGGGCCACCCAGGACAGCCCCTGCCCTCTGGCACGGGCCGGATACTGCCACGGCACCCAGGGATTCGCCAAATCGGCGCGTTCGTGCGATGAATCCAGTCGCTGCCTGGCGCTGGCGCTGACTGGGAGAAGCCAGGGATCACAACGAGTGACCGTGAGGCTGCACACTGTGTCGGAGTCAGGGCGGATTGCGCATTCGGGCACAATGCTATCCGCTTCGGCGACCGGCGTCAACAAGACGCTGGGCGCGGAGGGACCGGCCACATCGAGAAGCTGCGGTGCCGGCGTGCCATGCGCCTGCCCTACGGCCTAAGCGGCGGCGCCGGCTTCTGGGCAGTCAGTCTCGGCAGGCGAATGCCGACAGGTCGTGGTGAGAGGGAAAGCCCCCAGGGTCGCCTACGTCCCGCTCAGCACCCTCACCGATGAGAGGCGGAGGACGCTCAACGGCAGGCCGTCGTTTAGCGGTGGAGCCTAGGGCTGGGACACTGTCCGGACGGTGACCCTACTCGGATCGGCATCGGCGAGTTCCACGCCGGACGCTAGTCCCACACCCCGGGGATGAGGGCCGAGCAGGATGGGCAGCGGCCGCCCGGCTCCAGCCGGTACTGCCCGATGTGGTAGGCGTAGCGCTCCACCAGGAGTGTGTCGCAGCGCGGACAGTAGGTGTTCTCGTAGGTGCCAGCGCGGCCGGGCAGGTTGCCGGCGTACACGAAATGCAGGCCCTCCTCGCGGCCGATGCTGGCCGCCCGCAGAAGAGTGTCCGCCGATGTGTTGTCGGGGCCCGTCATCTTGTAGTCCCTGCGGAAGGCGGTGACGTGCCAGGGGATATCCGGGGACACAGAAACGAGGAAGCGTGCCGCCTCCTTGAGTTCCTCGTAGGAGTCGTTCCAGCCGGGTACCACCAGAGTCACCACCTCTGTCCAGAACCCCATCTCGGACACCATCCTGATCGTCTCTAGAACGTTCTCCAGGCGTCCTCCTAGCTTCTGGTAGTTCTTGCGCGACATGGACTTGAGGTCGATCTTGTAGCAGTCCAGCCATGGCCGCAGGTACTCCAGGACCTCGCGGGTGGCGTTCCCGTTGGAGACGAAGAGCGTGCGGAACCCCTCCGGCCGGGCGAGGCGGAAGACCTCCACCGCCCACTCGGAGGTTATCAGGGGTTCGTTATAGGAGCTGGCAATGGCCCGGGCACCATGGCGCCGGGCCAGGGCGACGATCTCTTCGGCGCTGATCCGAGCGACACTGGTGCCGGCCGTCGGGTCTCGCAGGGCCTGCGAGCTGAGCCAGTTCTGGCAGTAAGGGCAATGGAAGTCGCAGCCAAGCATGCCGAAGGTCAGAGCCTGTGACCCGGGCAGCACGTGGAAGAAGGGCTTCTTCTCGGTGGGGTCGCAATTGAGACCTGCCGCGTAGCCCGATGGCACGCGGAGCACGCCGCCCTGGTTGAAGCGCACCTGACAAATGCCGCGCAGACCGTCCAGGATCAGACAGCGGTGCCCGCAGGCGAAGCAGCGCGCGCGGCTGTCCTCCAGCTTCTCGTAGAGGACACCCTCTTTCGTGCCGGCGTCCAGGATTTCGGCCAGGGGCGTCGTGCTCTTGGGTGCCATGATGCTCTGGTCTATTATAGGCATACAACTCGATTGGAGGCCTAGCAGGTGAAGGACTCGCTTGTTGTCGTCGTGCTGTCGATGGCGGTTCTTGGGGCGGCACTGGCTGGCTCCGCCTGTGGAGGGTCTTCGGGTGATGCTGTCCTCACACCCGAGACCGGTCTCGCTCTGGTTCGCATCGGGGCTCTGCAGGTGCAGGCTGAGGTGCCAGAGGGAGACGAGTTCTACCGCGGCTTGGGCGACCGGGATTCCCTGCCCGATGACCGCGGAATGCTCTTCGTCTTCTCGCAGGCCGGCGGCCACGCGTTCTGGATGCGCGGCATGCTGATCGCCATCGACATCATCTGGATCTCAGCCGAGGGCCGGGTGGTCGACATCCAGACAGCCGAGCCCGAGCCAGGGGTACCTGACCAGGACTTGACGCGGTACCGGCCGAGTGCCGACGCCCTCTACGTCTTGGAGGTGCGAGCCGGGCTGGCGGCGGAGAAGGGCGTGCAGGCCGGGGACGAGGCCCAGATCGAGCTACCCTAGGCGCCGGGACGCCTGTTTGCCGGACCGCTGGTTGCCGTGCGCTGCGGACCGGGCCGGGTCCACAGCCGGGAGCGCCGGTCCCTCACAACTAGGCGGCCTTCGGGGCTTCTCTCTCTTCGCTGCCGGACACGCCGATGGGAATGGCGAAGGAGAAGGTACTTCCTTCGCCGAGCTTGGTGTCCACCCAGATCCGGCCTCCGTGTGCCTCCACGATCTGCTTGCTGATGTAGAGGCCTAGGCCGGTGCCTCCTTGGGGGCGGGTGCTTGAGCTGTCGACCTGATAGAAGCGGTCGAAGAGGCGGGGGAGGGCCTCGCTGGGTATGCCGATGCCCTGGTCGTGGACGCTGACGACGAGTGCGGGTCCCTCTAAGCTGGCGCGGATGGTGATCGTCCCCTCGGTGTCGCTGAACTTGATGGCGTTGCCGACGAGGTTGGTGAGCACCTGGCCGAGGCGTCCCCTGTCTCCCTCGACGGATGGCAGGTCCGGCGGCACGTCGGCCTGAACGGTGATGTTCTTCTCCTGAGCCATGGTCTTGAACTCAGTGATGGTCCTGGATACCAGCTCATGCAGGGCCAGCGGTTCCTTCTGCAGCTCCATGCGTCCGGCCTCGATTCTGGTGACGTCCAAGAGGTCGTTGACGAGGGCAGTGAGCTGGCCGCTCTGCTCATCGACGATAGTGAGGAACTCGTGCTGTGTTTCGGGGTCGTCAACCTTGCCGTCGAGGAGCAGTTTCGTGAAGCCGCGGATAGAGTGGAGGGGAGTGCGGAGCTCGTGGGAGGCGGTGGAGACGAACTCTGACTGCTTGCGGTAGAGGTCCCGTTCGCGCTCGGCCTGACGCAGGAGCGCTTCCTCGGCTTGCTTGCGCTCGTTGATGTCTCTGAGGGCGCCCTCCACGCCGGCGAATTCCCCATCAGGGCCACGAACGACGTGAGTGCTCACAGAGGTGTAGGTGATCCGGCCGTCGGCGGTCTTCAGGCGTATCTCGTAGTCGACGACCTCTCCCTGCTCCAAGACTGCTTCCAGCAGAGTTGCTCTGTCATCGGGGTTCTCATACAGATCCACAATCGGGGTTCCGATCAGGCGTTCGCGCTTGTATCCGCAGCGCTCCACTGAGGGGCTAATCTCAGTGATGATCCCTGCCGGGTCCACCCGGTAGAAGATGTCCTGAACATTCTCGAATATGCTCCGGTACTTCTGCTCACTTTGCCGCAGTGCCTCCTCGATCCGCTTGCGCTCGCTGACGTCTCTGAGGGTGCCTTCGACACCAGCGAATTCTCCGTCCGGCCCGCGAAGGACGTGAGTGTTCACTGACGTGTCGATGACGCGTCCATCCCCCGTCTTCAGATGGATCCCGTAGTCGACAAGCTCCCCCCGCTCCAGGACGGCGCTCAACAGAGCTGCGCGTTCCTCCGGGTCCTCGTAGACATCCAGGACCTGGGTGCCGATCATTTGTTCCCGGCTGTATCCCCAGCGTTCGACCGAGGGGCTGATCTCGGTAATGGTGCCCTGGCCATCCGTCCGGTAGTAGATATCCTGGACGCTCTCGAAGATGCTGCGGTACTTCGCCTCGCTCTGCTGTAGGGCCTCCTCTGCCTCTCTACGGGCGGTGACGTCCCGGAGAATGCCGCGGGTGGCGACTGGCCTTCCGTCCCTGAAAGCGCAGTTGGCGCTGCCTTCGACCACAATCCGCCTGCCATCCTTGCTAACGAACACGGCCTCGATACGATCGATCGTCTCCCCAGCCATCGCACGTTGGAACAGCTCCGAGCAGTGCTCTCTACTGCCGGGGTGGATGACGTCAAAGAGCGAGAGGCCCTGGACCTCCTCCTCGCTGTATCCTAGCGTTTCCCGCCAGGCGCGGTTGACGTATATGAGAGACCCATCCGGTTTGACGCTCTGAACCAGGTCACTCGCGCTATCAAACAGATCGCGATATCGTTCCTCGCTTTCACGCAACGACTCGTCCATGCGCTTCCGCTCGGTGATGTCTCTGAGGGCGCCTTCGAAGCCGATGAGTGTGCCGTCGGGGCCGCGGACTACGTGGGCACCGAGAGACATGTCGATCACCCGACCATCGCCGGTCTTGAGCCGGAGCTCATAGTCGCTGACCTCCCCGCGTTCCAACATCACTTTGACGAGTTCTGTTCGCTGTGCGGGGCGCTCGTAGAGGTCAAGCACCGGTGTGCCGATCAACTGCTCACGGGTGTAGCCATAGCGCTCCACCGAAGGGCTGAGTTCAACGATGGTCCCCTCAGCGTCTGTGCGGTAGAAAATATCCTGGACGTTCTCGAAGATGTCGCGGTACTTCGCCTCGCTCTCCCGCAGGGCGTCTTGCGCCCTTCTGCGTGCGATGGCGCCGCCGACCTGGGCTGCCACTGTCTCAAGTGTACTGCGAAAGTCGACGGGGACTTCGTCGAGAGTGTGCGACGCAACGCAGAGGCAGGCGATGATGTCTCCCTCGTGATGCGCCGTGATGATGCCCACCGCCTGCAGGTCCTCTTGACGGCGAGCCTCGTTCATGGGTATGCCCAGTTCTTGATGACGGGTGTAGACGGGCCTGCCCGTGATGATCCGCCGAACGTGGTCCGAACGCCCGTCGTGCTCTGAGGCGGCCTTCACGAAGTCGGCTGTTAGCCCCTGATGACAGGCAAGGGTGAGGTCCCCGGACGGCTGATCGACAAGGTAGATCACTCCGCTGTCCATATGGGACAGCCGGATGGCCGATTCAAGACCCTGGCGTAGAGTCTCCTCCAGATCCTGGGCAGCGCCGAGCCCGACGGCTAGGTCGCGCTGGGCGCGGATCATCTCCTCCGCCCGCTTGCGTTCTGTGATGTCTTCGCCGGAGCTCAACGTGCCCCGCGCCTGGCCTGCCTCGTCTCTCAGGACAGTGTTGTGCCAGGCGATGACTCTCTCCTGTCCTGACGCCGTGAGGACCGGGTTCTCGAAGTACTCGGCCCCTTCGACTTCTCCGGCCATGAGACGGAAGAAGACCGCCCTGCCATCGTCTCTTGACGGCTCTGGGACAAACGTATCGAACCAGTTCTTGCCGACGATCTCGTGCGCCTGCAATCCCAGGATCTCACAACCCTTCTTGTTGACCAGCGACACCCTTCCGTCGCCGTCAATGGATATGAACATGGCCCCTGCGATGTCCAAGTATCGTTGCGCTGTGTCCCTTTCTCGCCGTAGCGCCTCTTCGGCGTGCACGCGCTCGGTGATGTCGATGTCGGCGCCTCTGTAGCCGACAAGGGTCCCCTGCTCATCGACCACAGGAATGCCGCTTGTTGACAGCCACACTGTCTGCCCGTTCTTGTGCACGTTCCGGTTCAGGAGCTCACGGAACGGCTGGCTGGCGGCGAACGCTTCAAAGGCCGCGTTCTTCAGTTCCTCGCGGTCCTCGGGATGGAACAGAGCATAGAAGCGTTTCCCTAGGACCTCCTCCGGCTTGTAGCCGAGAATCTGCTCCACAGCCGGGCTGCTGTACGTGTACCTACCGCTCGTGTCGACTTCCCAGATCCACTCCACAGCGTTCTCTGATATGTCTCTGAACCTCGCCTCGCTCTCGCGCAGCGCCTCCTCCGCCCGCCTGCGCTCGGTGACATCACGGGCGATGCCTTGAACGGCGACCGGGTGACCTCCCTCGTACATGGCGGCGGCGGCGGTCTCGACTT
>DAOULP010000049.1:0-4042 GCA_034420175.1 Dehalococcoidia bacterium
TGAGACTGTCGCGTCTACCTATTCCGCCACTTCGGCCTTGGAGCGGAAGACGAGGTTCGAACTCGCGACCCCCTCCTTGGCAAGGAGGTGCTCTACCGCTGAGCTACTTCCGCACGAGGCAGGTCGGTAACGCGGGCGTCTCGGCAGCCGGGCAGACCGATCCCCACCTGCGGTCCTGATTATAGCTAAGGCTCTCGGCCACGACAAGTCCGCGCGCCCCTCACGCCCCGTGTCGCTTTCCTTGCCTTTTCGTCGGAGCCCTTCCTATACTGAGTTGCCATGGCGGGCAGAAGCCGCCTCGACGTCTTGCTCGTCGAGCGCGGATTGGCCGAGAGCCGCGAGAAGGCGCGGGCCACGATCATGGCCGGCTCTGTCATGGTGGACGAAAGGCCGGCCCTGAAGGCGGGGACCCTGGTCGCGCCGGATGCCGATATCCGGGTGCTGGCCGGGCCCCAGTACGTGAGTCGCGGTGGCGACAAACTGGCCCACGCCCTGAACGTCTTCGCCCTCGACGTTCGGGGCATGACGGTCGTGGACGTGGGGGCGTCCACGGGCGGGTTCACTGACTGCCTCCTCCAGCGAGGAGCGGCGCGGGTGTACGCCGTCGATGTGGGCCGGGGGCTGCTCGACTGGCGTCTGCGCCAGGACCCGCGGGTCGTGGTCATGGAGAAGGTGAACGTGCGGCACCTGGAGTCTCTCCCTGAGAAGGCCGACCTGTCGACCGTCGACGTGTCCTTCATCTCGCTCGAGAAGGTGGTCCCGCCAATCGTGAGTCTGCTACGGGAAGGTGCACGCGTCGTGGCGCTGGTGAAGCCTCAGTTCGAGGCCCAGCGCAAGGAGGTAGGTAAGGGTGGCGTGGTGCGCGATCCACAGATCCACGCCGCGGTTCTGGGCCGGTTCATCGCCTGGTGCGCTGGCCGCCGGCTGCGTCTCCTGGGTCTCACCACCTCTCCCCTGCGGGGGCCTGCCGGCAACAAGGAGTTCTTCGTGCTCCTGGGCCTGCCGCCCGAGGCTACGTCGTGAAGAAGATCGGCATCTGCTACCACCCAAAGCTCGAGGCGGCGCGGCCCCTGGCCGAGGAACTGACCTCCCGGCTGCAGCCGCAGGTGGAGTCCGTCTGGGTGAGCCCGGCCTGGGAAGAGGAACTGATGAGAGCTCGGATGCCGGGCACCGATCTGCTCATGTGCGTGGGTGGCGACGGCACGGTCCTGCGCGCCGCCCGGTCCGTCATCCCCTACCCGACGCTGCTGCTGGGCATCAACATGGGGCGCATCGGCTTTCTGACTGAGATGGACCAGAGCGCGGTCGTTGATCGCTTGCCCGAGATCCTGAGCGGCCAGGGCCGCGTCGAGGAGCGGGCTATGCTCCAGGCCGCCGTGGTGTCTGCCCCGAATGGGCGTGTCGTGTGGGGCGAGGAGGACCGCTGCCACGACGCACTGAACGACATAGTCGTGAGCCGGGGGGCGGCCGCCCACCTGCTCCAGCTCAACATCGTTGCTGACGGCATCGAGGTGGCGGACTACCGGGCCGATGGTCTCATCGTGGCCACGGCCACCGGCAGCACGGCCTACTCGTTGGCTCTGGGCGGCCCCATCCTCTACCCGGAGTCACGGGAGATCGTGGTGACACCGGTGGCGCCTCATCTCGCCGAGCGGCACTCGGTGGTCTTGCCCTCGACGGCGCTGGTGGAGATAGCCGTGACGGCCGACCAGCGGGCCCTGGTCAGCGTCGATGGGGAGCCTGGGCCGGAGCTAGCGCTTTCCCAAGTGTTGCACGTCCGCCTGAGCCCCCACGTGGCCCGATTCCTGCGCCTCAGTCCCCCGTCGGACTTCTACGCCCGCGTGGCTCGGCGCCTCAACTGGGTGAACCGTCCTGGTAGGCTCTCAGAGCGCGGCGGCCTCCGCGAGGGCGGGGGAGCACCGTGAGTGTAGCGGCTGGAGGGCCGCGAGGATCGCGGGCCTCCGCTCAACGCGTGTCGGTCGAGAAGGCCGGCGTCGGCGATGCAGTCCACATCCACGGGCTGGTCAACCAGTTCGCTCAGCGCGGCGATATGTTGCCCCGCACCCAGGCGGAGGTCTACGAGAACCTGCGCGACTTCTTCGTGGTCCGGGACCGCCGGGGATTGCAGGCCTGCGTGGCCATGCACATCGTGTGGGAAGATCTGGCGGAGGTGAGGTCGCTGGCCGTCCGGGAGGAGAGTCAGGCCCAGGGTCTGGGTGCCGTGCTCGTGCGGGCATGCGTCGAGGAGGCGCGGGCGCTGGGCCTCGCGAGGCTCTTCGCGCTGACCTACCGGCCCGCCTTCTTCGAGAAGCTCGGCTTCCGGCAGGCGGACGTCATGACCCTGCCGCGCAAGGTCTGGAACGAGTGCTATCGTTGTCCCAAGTTCCCCAACTGCAACGAGATCGCGATGGTGCTTGAGCTCAGGAGCGGGGCCAACTCCTGATGAACGGCGCCCCTCAACAGCCCGCCGAGCCCAAGCCCCTTGCTGCGGGCGAACCAGACGCCATGGGGGAGGAGACCCTGTCCACGCGTCGAATCTACGAGGGCTCTGTCGTCAGCCTGCGCGTGGACCGCGTCCGCATGTCCACGGGCTATGAGACGGGCAGGGAGGTCGTCGAGCACAGCGGAGCGGTGACCGTCGTTGCCGTGGATGGGGAGGACAGAGTGCTGCTGGTTCGACAGCACCGCCACGCAACGGGCCGATCGCTCCTGGAGCTGCCTGCCGGCACCTTGGACAGGGACGAGACGCCGGACGCCTGCGCTGCCCGGGAGCTCGAGGAGGAGACGGGGTTCCGGCCAGGACGCATCGAGCGCCTGGGAGGCTTCTTCGTCTCGCCGGGTTACTGCACGGAGTACATCCAGGTCTACCTGGCCACCGACCTTCGGCCCGGTCGGGCTGGCGGTGACGAAGACGAGGATATTCGAGTGCTATCGCTTCCCCTGAGCGAGGTGCTCCGCTTGGTCGCGGCCGGCGAACTGGAGGACGCCAAGTCGCTGGCTTCCCTCTTCCTCTACCTGCGCCGTGAGCGAGGCTGCTGACCAGTCTGCGTCTGCCGTGACCGGTGACCCGGGGCCGGCCGGGGGCGGGGCGACTCGCTCCGAGGGCGCCCGCAAGGTCTACCACTTCCCTCGCATTGGCTTCGCCCTGTGGATCATCGACTGGCTGCTCGGCCGGCGCCGCTCGTTCGCCGCCGACTCCCGATGGACCATGCGCGACGTGCGACCGCGCACGCGAGCCGAGGGTGAGGAGCACATCCCACCCGAAGGTCCGTTCGTCCTGGTTGCCAACCACTACGAGAGGCGGGGGCTGAATACCCACTTCGCTGGCATGCACGTTACCCAGGTCGTGGCGGGACGGCGGTCGGAGGCGCCGGAGATCCACTGGATCATCACCAGCGAGTGGTTCAGTCGGCGGCTGGGCGTCCTACCTGTGCCTGATAGCTTCTGGCACTGGACCTTCCGCCGCGTGGCTCGCATGTATGACTTCGTGGTCATGCCCCGCTCGCCGGAGAGGGTGATGGGACGGGCGGCGGCTATCCGCCAGGCAGTCACCTACGCCGTGGGCCGCGGCGGTCGGCCCGGCGAGCCTCTGGGGGTCATGCCTGAGGCCCTGGGCAAAGGAGTGCTCATCGAGGCCATGCCGGGGGTCGGCCTGTTCCTGAAGGTCCTGAGCGACCGAGGCCTGCCGATCCTGCCCGTCGGTCTCCTGGAGCGCGACGGGGTACTCACCGCCGTGTTCGGGCCGACCTTCCGCTTGGAGTTGCCTCCGGCCACGGACCAGCAGGAACTGGACCGGCTGGCCCGCGAGCAAGTGATGGTGGCGATCGGGCGGCTGCTGCCCCGTGAGTACTGGGGCTTCTACGCCGCAGCAATCGAGCGGACGGCGTCCAGCAGCGGACCGAGTTGAACGCTGCTAGGGGCATCTGTTAGAATTCGGGATGCTGCGGCTGACCCCAAACTAGACAACGCCGGCGGCACGAATGCCTTACGGCCCGATATCAGACCTCATCCGGGTCCCTTCGCAATCCCTGCCCGCTCCCAT
>DAOULP010000050.1:0-6276 GCA_034420175.1 Dehalococcoidia bacterium
GCATCAACGCCTCCAACCCTTGCTCCGAGTACATGCACCTGGACGACTCGGCCTGCAACCTGGCCTCGCTCAACCTGATGAAGTTCGTCGACGACGAAGGCAGGTTTGACATCGAGGCGTTCCGCCATGCCGTGACCGTAGTGGTGCTGGCGCAGGAGATCATCGTCGGCAATTCCACCTACCCCACGCCGAGCATCACGGCGAACGCCAACAACTTCCGTCAGCTTGGCCTCGGCTACGCGAACCTGGGCGCCCTCCTCATGTCGCTGGGCCTCCCCTACGACTCCGATGCCGGCCGCGCCTACGCCTCCGCCGTCACCGCATTCATGACCGGCCACGCCTACGCGACCTCAGCGCGCATCTCGGCCCGCATGGGGCCCTTCGCCGGCTACCAGGAGAACCGAGAGCCCATGCTCCGCGTCATACGGCAGCACCGCCAAGCGGCACAGGGGATCGACGCCCCGGACGGCCCCGCCGACCTGCTGGACGCAGCCCGCATCGCCTGGGACGAGGCGCTATCCCTGGGCGAGGCCCACGGCTATCGCAACGCCCAGGCCACCGTCCTGGCGCCCACCGGCACCATCGCCTTCATGATGGACTGCGACACCACCGGCGTGGAGCCGGACATGGCGCTGGTCAAGTACAAGAAGCTGGTGGGCGGCGGCATGATCAGAATGGTCAACCAGACCGTGCCCCGCGCCCTCCGCACGCTGGGCTACGCGCCGGAGGACGTCGAGGCCATCGTCTCCCACGTTGACGCCACCGGTACCATCGAGGGAGCGCCGGGCCTGCAAGAGGAGCACCTGCCTGTCTTCGACTGCGCCTTCCGGGCCGAGAACGGCACCCGCTCGATCGCCACCCTGGGCCACATCCGCATGATGGGCGCCGCCCAGCCCTTCATCTCCGGCGCCATCTCCAAGACGGTGAACATCCACAAGGAGGCCAGCGTCGAGGACGTGATCGAGACTTACGTCCAGGCCTGGCAGCACGGCCTCAAGGCTCTCGCCATCTACCGAGACGGCTCCAAGCGAACGCAGCCCCTGTCAACGTCCGCCGGAGAGCGCAAGGCGAAGCCTGAGCCGGTGCGACGGCGGCTGCCCGACACGCGGACGTCCATCACCCACAAGTTCTCCATCGAGGGGCACGAGGGCTACATCACCGTCGGCACCTACGAGGACGGCTCGCCGGGGGAGATCTTCGTCACCATGGCCAAGGAGGGCAGCGCCATCTCGGGGATGATGGACGCCTTTGCAACGTCCATCTCGCTCACCCTCCAGTACGGCGTGCCAATTGCCGACCTCGTCCACAAGTTCAGCCACATGCGCTTCGAGCCGGCGGGCCGTACCGAGAACCGGGAGATCCCGGTGGCGCAGTCGGTGGTGGACTACATCTTCCGCTGGCTCGCCTCCCAGTTCCTCACCGAGGAGGAGAAGGCGGAGCTGGGCGTCCTCTCGGAGGAGGTACGGGCGCGCCTGGCGGCCGAGTACGGCACTCAGGGCCGATTCGTCATGGAGGTAGATAAAGGCAACGGGAGGGCGTCGCACAACGGCGAGAGCGACGCCCCGCCCTGCATGAACTGCGGCTGGATCATGACCCGCTGCGGGTCGTGTTATCGGTGCGACAACTGCGGGAGTACAAGCGGATGTTCCTAGGCGGCGCAGCCGGCGGAGCTCGCTGCCCGGGCGGAGCTGAAGCTCCGCCCCTACGGAGAGGAAGGGGACAATTGCGGGAGCACCAGCGGGTGCTCGTGACGTAGGCTTATCGCGATGGGTCACCCCCGCCCTACCGGCCGATTCCTAATTCCCCGCCACCAGCCATCGGCCGGTTAAGATCCATCGCGAGAGCGGTGGCGGCGGTCCCCCCTCGGGGCCGCCGCCACCATCACTTTGAGGCGCGCATTCCCCGGACAAACGTGCTAAACTACCGGTGCTATGGCCACCAGCAGGCGCACGTCGACCCGCGCCCCCAAGCGCGCACGCCGCTCAGGGCTGGCTCTGACGGCGAACGCCCGCGTCGTCCTCGAGCGCCGATACCTGGCCAGGGACGAGAGCGGCCGCCTGATCGAGAAGCCGGAGGACCTCTTCCGGCGCGTGGCTCACAACATCGCTCTGGCTGAGAAGGGCTACGGCGCCTCCAAGCAGCGGGTTGCGGCCTGGGAGGAGCGATTCTACTCGCTCCTCACCTCGCTGCGCTTCCTGCCCAACTCCCCGACTCTGGGCAACGCCGGCCGGCCTCTCCAGCAGTTGTCGGCCTGCTTCGTCCTTCCCGTCGAGGACTCCATGACCGGCATCTTCGACACCGTCAAGCAGACGGCGCTCATCCACCAGAGCGGCGGCGGCACCGGCTTCGCCTTCAGCCGCCTGCGACCCGCCGGCGACCGCGTCCACTCGACCGGGGGCATCGCCAGCGGGCCCGTGTCGTTCATGCGCGTCTTCGACGCCGCGACCGAGGCCATCAAGCAGGGCGGCACCCGCCGCGGCGCCAACATGGCCATCCTCGCGGTCGAGCACCCGGACATCGAGGAGTTCATCGGCCTCAAGTCCGACATGGTGAGCCTCACCAACTTCAACACGTCGGTGGCGGCCGGCGACAAGTTCATGAGCGCGGTGGAGCGCCACAAGGACTACGAACTCGTCAACCCGCGCACCGGCCAGGTCGTCCGACGCCTGAACGCCCGCCACGTCTTCAACCAGATCGCGGAGAACGCCTGGAAGAACGGCGACCCCGGCCTCGTCTTTCTGGATCGCGTCAACGGCGACAACCCGACGCCCCAGTTGGGCCGCATCGAGGCCACCAACCCCTGTGGCGAACAGCCCCTGCTGCCCTACGAGTCCTGCAACCTGGGATCGATAGATGTCTCGAAGCTCGTGGCCGCCGAGGGAGCCGCGGTCCGCCGCACGAAGAGCAGTGCCAGCCGAGACGGCCTCGACTGGGAGGCTCTGGCCGAGGTCATTCCCCTGTGCGTGCGCTTCTTGGACGACGTCATCGATATGGGCCTTTACCCGATCCCGGAGATCGAGCGGCTGACGAAGCTGACGCGCAAGATCGGACTGGGGGTAATGGGGTGGGCCGACCTCCTCTTCCGGCTGGGCATACCCTACGACTCGGAGCAGGCCCTGAGCCTGGGCGAGCGGCTGATGACCTTCATCCAGGAGCACGCCGACCGTGCCTCGGAGGAGCTGGCCAAGGAACGCGGCGTCTTCCCCGCCTGGGAGGGCTCGATCTACGAGAAGGCCGGTCGCCGGCTGCGGAACGCCACCCGCACCACGGTCGCTCCTACCGGCACGCTCTCCATCATCGCCGACTGCTCGGCCGGCATCGAGCCCGTGTTCGCGCTGGCCTTCGTTCGCCAGCACTTCCTCGACCCCAGGGACCCCGGCCGGGTCACCCAGCTCACCGAGGTCAACAAGCACTTCGAGGAGGCGACCCGCCGAGACGGCTTCCAATCAGCGGAGCTGATGGAGGAGCTGGCCCGCGTCGGCAGCCTGAAGGCCGTCTCCGCCAGCCGCCGCCGCTCGATACCGGCCGCGGCACGGCGCGTCTTCGTCACCGCCCACGACGTCTCGGCGGAGTGGCACGTGCGCATGCAGGCCGCCTTCCAGCGCCACACCGACAACGCCGTCAGCAAGACGATCAACCTGCCGGAGAGCGCGACGCCCGACGACGTGGCGAAGGCCTACCTCCTGGCCTATCGCGAGGGGTGCAAGGGCATCACCATCTACCGGGACCGCTCGCGGGAGATGCAGGTCCTCTCGCACGCCACCGTGCGCGGCCCCGAGCAAGCGGAGGCGGTCGCCGCCGAGGCAGCGATGGCCGTACCGCCGGGCGTCACGCCGCCGCCGGGCCGGGCCGCTGTCCCCTACCGCCGCCGCCTACCCGACGAGCGGCGCTCCCTCACACACAAGTTCCGCGTCGGCGAGCAGGAGGGCTACCTGACGGTGGGCCTGTTCGACGACGGATCGCCGGGAGAGGTGTTCATCACCATCTCAAAGGAGGGCTCCACGATCCGGGGGCTCATGGACTCGCTGGCGGTGATGACCTCGCTGGCCCTCCAGTACGGCGTCCCCATCGAGAACCTGGCCGCCAAGTTCAAGAACGTCCGCTTCGAGCCCCACGGCTTCACCAGCAACCCCGAGATTCCCCAGGCCGCGTCGATAGTGGACTACATCTTTCGCTGGCTGGAGCTGAGGTTCGCGAAGGGCGGAGCCGGGAACCCGGAACCTCCGCCGGGGGCGGATTCGCCTACGGCGAAGGGGACCGGACCGAAGGGGCGGGGCCGGGGCAAAGCCGGTTCCCGGCCCGCAACGTCTGGTTCGTCTGACGTCTCGACAGGCCTGCTGTGCCCTGAGTGCGGCGCCATCCTCGTCTACGCCGAAGGCTGCCTCATCTGCCGCTCCTGCGGCTACAACAAGTGCGGGTAGCACCGCATCATGCATCCTCTCTACGGGCCACGAGCTAGAATCGAGCGGTCCAATAGCCAGATCGTGACTCTGGCGCAAGGGTTTGAGAGGTTCTTCAGAGAGAACCCCTACGAAATCAGCGTGGCCGAGTACAACCCGAAGGCCAAGAACTACAGTCTCCGTGTGAAGGGTGGGCCGCAGGAATTCCCAGTTGACTGGTCTCTGTTGATTGGCGAGATCACCCATAACCTGAGGGCGGCCCTAGACGGCCTAGCGTGGCAGCTTGCTCTCCAGACCACTATCACGCCTTACGAGCGGACGGCGTTCCCCATCTACCTGCTGGGCAGGACGGTCAAGAGAACGAAAGGTCACCCGCTGCCCCACTTCTGGGGGAAGGCGCACGGCCTCCGGCGCATCCAGAGCATTCCGCGGCCCCTCTGGGCGCGCATCGAGTCGTTTCAGCCATACAAGCGAGGGAATCGGGGTCGGCGTAGCCCCCTTTTCTGCCTTGAGGACTTGAACAATACCGACAAACACCGCCTGCTCACGGTGCTCGTAGCTACCCCAGCGACCCTGCAATTCAGCGGGCTTTCGGGAGGAACCCACTTCAAGACCGGGATGACGTTGAGCGCGAATGCAAAGATCGGCTGGGTTAGAGATGTACCACCTAATGAGCCCGGCCCTGGTCGTGGTGGTATCTACATGCTTGATCTCGCCACTGGAGAACTTCTTGAACCGGAGATGCAGGTGAACGTCAAGGCCGCCCCTGGCGTGCTGTTCGGCGACACTTGCCGAGCCGTCAAGCGCCTTCCAGTCATTCTTACCCTTCGACGCATCGCGGACCAGGTTTCCAGCATCGTGGAATCCTTCGCCGGAGAATTCTAGCAGCCCACGGTCAGCGCCGTTCGCATCCCGTCTCACTCTAGCTATGACATGCCTCTACAGGTAGTTGCCAGTCCGTCGACCACTCATTGTGACATTCGCCCCTGCCCTCCCGGGCGGGGCTTCCGTACATCGAGCGAGCGGCAGCCAGCGAGATGGGGGCGGGCCTCCGCCTCAGGCGGATCCGCCTTTGGCGGAGGGCGGGTCAAACAACCGGGGGAGGGGGAACGTTCCTGACCAGCCCGACGGCCGGGCGGACCTTCCGCCCGAGGCGGACCCGCCTCCCGGCGGGAAAGCTCCGCCCCTACGGCACCAACGGAGCGCTCGCCGCCTCGCCTTGATCGACGCTGAGGGCGCAGCCTATCCTCTTCATGATGGGGCAGCCGATGCACTACCAACCGGAACCCGAGCAGGAGCCCGGAGGATGCCTGGAGGTCTGGGTGCTGACCCGGGCCATGTTCGGCATTCTCTTTTGGCCCATGATGGCCCTGTTCGGCCTCATCATGCTGGTCGTGTTCATCTTCTACCTCTTCACCGTCCACCCGGCGCTGGCCCTCATCCCGATCGCCGCCATCGCCCTCGCCGTCTACCTCTTCGCGCGATGGGAGCAGCGGCGCTTCCGCCCTCCCGGCCTGGGCCCACCGTAGAGCCGGGCCAGATTTCCCCAGCCAGCGGGAACAGTGCTATGCTCGACTCGTGGGCATCGCTGACAATCTGCGGGTCGTGCGAGAGCGCGTGGCGGCGGCCTGCCAGCGGGCAGGTCGCTCCCAGGACGAGGTGACGATCGTTGGGGTGAGCAAGACGTTCCCGCCGGCCCTCATCGCCGAGGCCTGTCGGGCCGGCCTGGCCGACGCCGGCGAGAACCGGGTGCAGGAGGCGACGGCCAAGGTCCCCGACGTGCAGGCCCTGGGATGCCGCCCGCGCTGGCACCTGGTGGGCCATCTGCAGAGGAACAAGGTCAAGACGGCAATGGGGCTGTTTGATATAATTCAGA
>DAOULP010000051.1:0-6876 GCA_034420175.1 Dehalococcoidia bacterium
CATAGCCGAGCACCGTGGCGGAACCGCTCGTGGGTTCGAGGAGGCCCAGCAGGACTTTGATGAGCGTGCTCTTGCCGGCGCCGTTTGCGCCGACGAGGCCGATGATGCCGGGCTCCAGCTCAAGGTCGAGCGCGTCCAGCGCCGTGACGCCGGGGTACCGCTTGGTCAGCGCCTCTGTGGTCACGAGTGGCATCGAAGCCATGCTACTGTATGAGTCTGGCACGCATCAACCGGCAGAGCACACCAGTATCGGCGCTTGGTCCGCCCGTCTTGGCCTCCCTTTGACCCTCGCGCTGGGCTGCAGAGCTAGCGCGGCCGGTCGGCGAGGGTGACTTCTCCCTCCCTCACTTCGCTGCCGCGGTAGAACTCGACGGCGACGGTGTCCCCGGCTCGAAACTCGGTGAGGGCCTGGAGCAGATCTCCGCTGTTGGCGATGGTGCGGTCGCCGATGCGCACTATGATGTCGTCGACGCGCAGTCCGCCCTCGTCGGCTGGTGAGCCGCGCTCCACACTGGCCACGCCTACGCCGGTGTCGACCGGCAGGTCGAAGCTGGCGGCCAGCGAGGCCGTCACGTCCACTACGCTGACGCCCAGGTAGCCTCGGGAGACGAAACCCTTGTCGATTATCTCCTGGACCAGGGGCTTTGCCAGGTCAATGGAGATGGAGAAGCCTATGTTCTGGGCCTGCCCAACGATGGCCGTGTTGATGCCCACTACTTCGCCATAGGCGTTTACCAGGGGACCGCCGCTGTTGCCAGGGTTGATGCTGGCGTCGGTCTGGATGGCATCAGCTATCGAGTAGGGCGTTTCCTCGATAACTCGTCCCTTGGCGCTAACCACACCTTCTGTGACCGTGGGTCCACCTGGGAGGTCCAGGGCGTAGCCAATTGCCACCACCTGCTCGCCTACCTCTAGCCGGCTCACGTCGCCCAGCTTGGCTGGCGTCAGGTCTGTCGCATCGATCTTGAGCACGGCCAGGTCGGCCGGCGGGTCCGTACCGATGACCTCTGCCGTGAATGTGCGGTCGTCACTGAGGCCCACGACAATTCGGGTTGCGAGCTGGCCGTCCAGTCGTACGACGTGGTTGTTGGTGATGATGTGGCCTTCCTCGTCTAGGATCACGCCGGTGCCGACCCCCTGGGTGGGAACAGCGCGGCCCAAGATGTCGAAGCGAGCGCCTTCGGTCTGGACCCGCACGACCGATGGGCGGAGGAGCCGCACGATATCGGGGACGCTGACGATGTCGCCGCTGCGGGTCGCGACCGCCGTTGGTGAGTCGGCCGCCGCCGGTGTAGTCACTGTGGCAACCGGGGTGGTCGCCGTGGCCTCCGGCGTCGGCACCCCGTCGTCCCCGCCGTTGCAGGCGGCAAGCACCAGAGTCAGGGCCAGCAGGGCAGGCCCGAGCAGGAGGGCGGCTCGGCGTCGGGCGTGTGTCACCATCATCGCGATCAACCCCCTGGGCCGCCTCCGCGGCGGCGGGATATCTCCTGGGTACAGGCCATATGATAGGTCCTTCTGAGTTCGACGGCCAGGGCCGTCGGGGCTGAATGAAGGTGGGCCGGCTCGGGGGCTTGGGCGCGGTGAGGAGCGGCACTGAGGATTTCCTGCCTCTCGGTGGGTCAGGCGTGACCGGTGGCGGCACTCATCCCGCCTCGAGCAGGAATCGAGCCGCCAACTTCGGACCCGTTACGGATGCTTGGTGGGCTGTGCGCGGGGATAGCGGCGCTGCTACAATGACGCTGCCAGCAGCCCGGATCAGACTCGACGGTTGGTGCGGCCAATCTGGACGGCGCGGGTCGTCGTATCTTCTGTAGGACCGGTGCCTGTGGGTGCCGGTCGCGGGGCGGGACGGCGGTGGACTACTCGGAGTCCCAAGATGAAGAGCTCGTCGTGCAGCTCTCTCGTCAGGATGTCAGGGCCTTCGAAGCCCTGTATGACCGATACGGGAACCTGGTCTATTCCGTGTGTTTGAGAGTCCTGGGAGACGTGCAGGCAGCCGAGGACGTGGTTCAGGAGGTCTTTCTCAGGGTGTGGCGCAAACCGGGCCGGTACGACTCCAGTCGCGGCCGCTTCCCGACCTGGCTCCTGAGCGTGGCGCGCAACCGCGCCATCGACGAGCATCGCAGCCGGGGCCGCCGTCAGCGCTTCGAAGCGGGGTCGACGCCTCTGGAGAGTGATGGCCTGCACAGCGGGGAAGCCGACGACCCCGCCCTGAGCGCCGTTCTGGCCGACGAGCGCGTGGCCGTACGTCGCGCCCTGGCCGAACTGCCTCCGGAGCAGCGGTCGGCCATCGAGCTAGCTTACTATCGGGGCTACACACAGCAGGAGATAGCGGAGGCTCAAGGAGAGCCGCTGGGGACCATCAAGACGCGTGTGCGGCTGGGCATGCAGAAGATGCGGGCAGCGCTGGCCGACATGCGGCCGAGACACGAAGGTGAAGATGAACTGCGAGGAAGCTCGGGAACTGCTCGACGCCCATAGTCTGGGCGCTCTGGATAGGTCTGAGGCCCGGCGGGTGGAGAAGCACCTGGCACGCTGCGCCGACTGCCGGCGCTTGCACCAGGAGGCTGTTGAGGCATCAGCCCTGCTGGCGCTGGCGGCCCCCCTGCGCCGCGCAAGTCCGGCCCTTCTTCTCCGGCTGAGACAGCAGATCGCGCCGCGGTCCGTGCTGCGGAGGCTCCCGGCGCCTCGCGCGGGGTGGGCTGCCGCGGCGGCAGTGCTTGCAGTCGTCTCGGTCGGCGCCCTCACGTGGGGAGCGTTCCTCCAGACCCAGGTCAATGACCTGAGGACCGACAGCGACCGGTTTGCCGCGCTCTATGACGAGCTGGACAGACGTGGCGTGAGCGTGGACCTCCTCCAGAGGGCCCTTACGGAGGCCGCCTACCGCCAAGACGACCTCCAAAGCCGGCTCACGGAACAGGATCAGGTCACGAGGGTGGTGGCTCTCGGCGATGAGAGCGACCAGGGGCTTGTCAGCACGGCGCCAGCCAGCTCAGCCAGGGGTCGCTATGTCTGGAGCGAAGAGGAAAGCCTGGGTGTCCTGTTTCTCAGCAACCTGCCTGAGCTCTCCGAGGGGAGCACCTACCAGCTCTGGCTACTCCGAGCCTCCGAGGATGGCCCGGCAGTGAGCGGTGGTACCTTCAGTTCCCAGGCCGACGGCTCAGCGCGGCTATTGGTGCGGGCCGGGGATCTGGGTGATGCTCTCACTGGAATGGCTATCACCGTCGAGCCGATCGGTGGCAGCCAGACCCCCACCGGGGAGATCGTCCTCCAGGGTCTCCGCTAGAATCCTTCCAGCCCTCCTAGGAATGGGCCGAGGCGCGGCTCCTGGATGCCGCTCATGGTTCGAAATGCTCACCATGAGCGGGCCCCTCTTCTTCGCCGGCAGGCCCCTGAGGCCGGCTAGCAGGCACCTCGGCCCTCCCGTCGAGTGACGGGAGCAGAGGACCGGCACGGGCTTGGCCGACCGTAACCGGTGCGTTGTCGGTGGGTCTTGGTTCTGGGGCAACTCCCGCGGACTGAAAGTCCGCGGCTTCCAGATTCGCCAGCCATGCCGCCGACTTCAGTCGGCGGTGCCATGAGATCTGCAGCCAATTCACCCACGGACCATGAACCAGTGCCGGTCGGCAGCCGCCATTGACCGCCGAGGCCGGGTCGCGCTATTGTTGGTGATACCAGGTATCATCGATGACGGAGCTGGATCTCGTTGCTGATTGGCTGGAGACGCGGGGCCTGCGCGTGACGCCGGCCCGACGCGCGGTGCTGGCGGTGGTGGTGGACGCTGGTCCACACTTCACCGTCGATGACGTGCGGCGGCGAGCGCGAGGCGTGGGAAGGGCCACCGTTTTCCGAACCATGCGCCTCCTCCAGCGCTTGAACCTCGTCTGTCGGGTGCTCATGGAGGATGGCAGCCTTCATTATCGGCTGAGCACCACCCGCGCCCATCATCACCACCTGGTCTGCACCGAATGCGGACAGGTGGAGACGCTCGCCAACTGCGCCGTGTCCAGCCTGGTGGAGGAGGTGGCGAGGCGTACCGACTACCAGGTCGAGGGCCACTGGTTTGAGGTCTACGGGCGCTGTCGGCCCTGCCGTTCGCAGCAGCCCGTGGAAGAAGCAGGTGGACCGGGGGAGTAGAGGGGGCCGGTCACCCAGGTTGCCGTGACAGGAGAAGAGCAAGGAAGCGAAGGGTGAACCCATGAGGGAGGCGGCAACAGGCGGCGTCGTGCCTCAGGTACGAGCCGAGGAGGCGCCGGTAGAGGTTCGCGGCGTCTGGGCGGGGTACGGTGGCCACGTTGCGCTGGAGGACGTGAGCTTCAGCATGGAAGAAGGGAGCCTGGTGGGGCTGGTGGGGCCCAACGGCTCCGGGAAGTCCACGCTCCTGAAGGCTGTTCTTGGGCTGCATCCGCTCTGGCGCGGTTCTGTCCGTCTCCTGGGCGAGACTCCTGCCGCGAGCCGGCACCGAATCGGCTACGCGCCCCAGTCCGAACTCGTGGACTGGAGCTTCCCCGTGACCGTCGCCGACGTGGTGGCGATGGGGCGTATCGGGCGCCTAACCCCGTGGCACCGGCCGGGTCGCGAGGACCGGGTCGTCGTGGCCCGCTGCCTGGAGCGCCTGCGTCTTGACTCCATGGCGAAGCGGCCCATAGGGGAGCTGTCGGGGGGCGAGCAGCGGCGCATGCTCATCGCTCGTGCCCTGGCTCGTGAGCCGGAGATTCTCCTCTTGGACGAGCCCATGGCCGGCTTGGACGCCGCCTCCCAGCATGATGTCCTCCACCTGTTCGAGGAGCTCCGCGACGAGGGGAAGAGCCTCCTGGTAGCCACCCATGACCTCTCCTGCGTCGCAGGCCGGTTCAACCTGGCTCTCCTCCTCAACCGGCGCGTGGTGGCCTACGGGCCTCCCTCTGAGGTCTTCACCCGCGACCACCTGAACACCACCTATGAGTCCCACCTACTTTTCGTGCCGATTGGAGGGGCGGTGTACGCTCACGAGAACGGCCATGGCTGATCTCTGGCACTACCTGCGGGAGCCCTTCGAGTTCGCTTTCATGCAGCGGGCCCTTCTGGCGACGCTGATGGTCAGCATCGTTAGCGCCTGCATCGGTACCTTCGTTGTGCTCAAGGGCCTCGCCTTCATCGGCGATGCGCTGGCCCACGCCTCCTTTGCCGGAGTGGCCACCGCCTTCGTGCTGGGGGGCAACATCTACCTGGGAGCGGTGATAGCAGCGCTGGTCACCGCTCTCGCCATCGCCTTCGTGGGGAACCGGGCCCGGGTCAGCTTCGACACGGCCATCGGCATTCTGTTCGTCGGCGCCTTCGCCCTCGGCATTCTCATCGTGAGCCGCCAGCCCAACTACACCGTCGATCTCTTCTCCTTCGTGTTCGGCAACGTCCTGGGTGTGGGATGGGGCGATCTGCTCCTCATCGCTGTCATGGGGCTCGTCGTCCTGACAATGGTCGCCCTGTTCTACCGGCAGCTCCTGTTCACCGCCTACGACCCGACGATGGCGGCCGCCTCGGGGGTGCCTGTGGGCCTCGTCCAGTACGGGCTGCTTGCGCTCCTGGGGATCTCGACCGTCGTCGCGCTAAAGGCCGTAGGCATCGTCCTGGTGGTGGCGATGCTGGTCACCCCGGCGGCCACCGCGAGCCTCCTTGTGAGAAGAGTGCCCCACATCATGGCCCTAGGTGCTGTCTTCGGGGCGGTCTCCTCTGTGGTGGGGCTATACGTGTCCTACTACGCGGACGTGGCCTCGGGGGCGGCCATCGTGTTGACGGCTACGTGCTTCTTCCTGCTGGCCTTCGTCCTCTCGCCGAGGAGGGGTCTGTTGGCGGCGGCGCGGGCGCCCGTGCCCGGCGGCTAGGTCGCGCGGTTCGCGCACCGCCGGATGGGGCGTATCTTGCCTGTCTTGCCGCCCTTGACGGCGTGCGCTAAGCTAAATAGTGGCCCCTTCTGCCCCGGCTTGCCACAGGAGGCTCTCCGTGTCCGAAGAGAAACGCGTTGTCGACCGCAAGGCGCGGTTCAAGATCCCGCCTCAGCACATGCCCAAGCAGGACCCGGCCGTTCGCATCCAAAACTGGGATGAGACCTATCTCCCAATCGACTTGGAGACGGCAATGACCGAGGCCGGGCGTTGCATCCAGTGCCCGGCTGCCCTCTGCACGCAGGCTTGCCCCGTTCACAACGACATCGCTAGCGCGCTCTGGCTCCTCGAGCACGGTGACCCTATCGGCGCCGCGAACAAGTTCCGGGAGACGAGCAACTTGCCCGAGATGTGCGGGCGCCTCTGTCCCCAGGAGCGCCAGTGCGAAGGCGCCTGCCCGATTGGCAAGAGGGGCAAGCCCGTTGCCATCGGGCGGCTGGAGGTTTTCGTCGCCGACTACCAGCGGGAGCAGTCAGGATTCCCCATGAGGGAGCAGGCGCCGCCCAGCGGCCACAGGGTGGCCATCGTCGGTGCTGGGCCTGCCGGCCTGGTGGTGGCCGAAGAGGTCGCCGTACGCGGCCACCAGCCCACTATCTTCGATGCCTGGCCGGAGCCAGGTGGCGTCCTGCTGTACGGCATCCCGAACTTCAAGATGGCCAAGCGTATCCTCTCCCAGAAGGTCGACTACCTGAAGAAGCTGGGCGTTCAGTTCGAGATGAACACTCGCGTCGGCGAGGAGATCACTCTGGAGGACTTTTTCGCCGAGGGCTACAGCGCCATCTTCCTCGGTCACGGCGCTGGCATCGGCAACCTGCTGGGAATAGAGAACGATGACCTGAAAGAGGTGTACCTGGCCACGGACTTCCTGGTCCGAGGTAACCTGAAGCCCGGCCAACTGCCCGAGAACCAGCGGGAGCCGGTACAGGTGGGGAAGCGGGCACTGGTCATCGGCGGC
>DAOULP010000052.1:0-16302 GCA_034420175.1 Dehalococcoidia bacterium
AGTACGCAGCATGGTCGGGCCATCTGCCGTGGACAAGGTACGCCAAGCTGGGATTCGAAACGGTTGACGTCCCGGAGCACGGCGATGAGCTCCCCCGCTGGGCTCGAGGGGAACAGCGTGGTGTACCTGAGTATCTAGTGACGCCGCCGGAGGTGATGGCGGAGGTGCGCGCAGCGCTGGACGCTGGCCGGCCGCCGCACGAGTTCCGAGAGCGCCTGATGGTGCTCCCCTTCAATTCATGACTGACCTGTCGCACGCCGAGGCGCGGAGGATCGCGCTGGCGGCCCAGGGCTTCGCGGACCCGAGGCCGGTTGGACGGGTCGACATCCGGCACCTCCGGCGGGTGCTCTCGCGTGTGGGGCTGCTGCAGATGGACTCGGTGAACGTGCTGGTGCGGTCGCACTACATGCCGCTCTTCTCGCGGCTCGGTCCCTACCCGGTGTCCCTGCTCGACGACGCGGTCTACCGGCGCCGGGAGCTGTTCGAGACGTGGGCGCACGCGGCTTCGCTCGTGCCCGTTGAGGTCTACCCGCTGCTGCGATACCGAATGGACGCCGACGTGCCCTGGGAGCGCGTGCGGCAGTGGGTGCGGCGGAACGGAGGCTACATCGACGGGGTCCTGGACGAGGTACGGCGCAAGGGTCCTCTCGCGGCCGCGGAGCTGGATGACCCCGGCGGTCGTGCGGGACCGTGGTGGGGCTGGTCCAAGGGCAAGAACGCGATGGAGTGGCACTTCCGGAAGGGGCGGGTGATGGTGCACGACCGGCGCAACTTCGAGCGCGTCTACGACCTGACAGAGCGCGTCCTGCCTCGTCACGTGCTCGATGGTGACACGCCGGATGAGACCGAGGCAGGGCGGGCGCTCCTGCTGCTGGCGGCGCGCTCGCATGGTGTCGGTACCGCACGTGACCTGGCCGACTACTATCGCCTGCCGCTCCCACGCGCCCACGAGCTGCTCCGCGATCTCGCGAGCGAGAAGGTGCTGAGGGAAGTGCGCGTCGAGGGCTGGCGGGAGCCAGCCTACATGCACCCAGATGCCCGCCTCCCGCGCTCGGTCGCTGCGCACGCTCTGCTCTCGCCATTCGACTCGCTCATCTGGGAGCGCGGTCGCACCGAGCGTCTCTTCGACTTCCGCTTCCGAATCGAGGCGTATCTGCCGGAGAGAAGGCGACAGTACGGCTACTACGTGCTGCCGTTCCTACTCGGCGACCGGTTGGTGGGGCGGGTGGATCTCAAGGCCGACCGCGCGCGCGGCCGATTGCTGATCAAAGGAGCCTTCATCGAGGACGGCCAGGATCCAAGCCGCGCAGCGGAGCGGTTGGCGCAAGACTTGCGCGAGATGGCTGGCTGGCTTGGGCTGGACAGCCTGCGAGTCGGGCGTCGAGGAAACCTGTCTGAGCGGCTACGGAATGAGCTGCGTTAGGGTTCTGTCAAGAGGCGCGTTGTTGGACGCTGCTGGGTGAAAGCTCGACGGCGCCGCCGACTCAGGTCCGAGGCTCCCACGTCGCACGCTCGAATCACCCTCGCGTCCGGCCACCTCGCCTGAGCGGCCCCCTTTGCCTGAAGCCGCCGGTCTACGGCCTCGCGCCCGAGGCCCTGATGGGCTGCTCGGGGACGATTGCCCAGACCTTCTACGCCTAGCTCGCCCGCACTGGCTGGACGCCCGCCGACCGCCCCCGGTAACATGGCTCGGTGGGTGCCTAACAACGCGTTCAAGTTGAACAGGAGCGTGGAAGGGTGGAAGCGAAGATCGTCGAGGCCCGGCCGGAGCACAGCGAGTTCGTGGCGTGGGTGATCCTCACCGCGCATCGGTCGCATCTCGAGCGGTGCATGTGGGACTTCCTGGTGGGGGGAACCGAGGCCGAGTGCCTTCGTTTCCTTGAGGCGCTCGCCACGACGTCCGAGCCGCACTGGTGCCACTACTCCAACTTCATCATCGCCGAGGTCGACGGCCGGCCCGCCTCGGCTCTGTGCGGGTACGTCGAAGGGGAGCTTGGGACCGGGACGCCGTCCTTTCCGAACGCGCTCCCGGAGGCCAATCGTGCCGTTGGCCGCACCGACGAGGACAACATCGCCGGCTGGCAGCGCGCCGGCTCCATCATCTACGTTGCGCCGGAGCACACGGAGGACGCCTGGGTCGTCGAGAACGTCGCCACGCTGCCAGAGTTCCGCCGGCGAGGCCTCGTGGACCGGCTGCTCTTGGAGATGCTCGACAGAGGCCGGAGTCGCGGTGCCACAATAGCGGACATCGGCGTCCTGATCGGCAACGACCCTGCGCAACGGGCTTACGAGAAGGTGGGGTTCAGGGTCATCGGCGAGAAGTGCCACCCCGAGTTCGAGGCCGTCTACAAGTGCCCGGGAATCAGATCGCTGACCCAGGCCCTGTAGGTCGTGTGCTTCAGCGAACGGAGTGCCCATAGACACCTTCGGAGAGATGTCCCTGACCGTGTCCTCTCAGTGCGGAACGGGGCGCCCCCGGCTCCTGGTAGACGCAGATCTCCTGGCCTTCTTGTCCCACGTTCTTTCCCCCGGCCGTCCCCGCCTGCTAGACTACTGCCGAGGTGAACCCGCGCTGTGCCTGACGATCGACCCATCGTCACGATCGCTGACACGACTAGCGGCCTGCCGGCCGCGTTCGACGCCGTCTTCGCCCCATATGGCGGCATCCACAAGGTCATCCCTTCCGGCAGCAAGGTCCACGTCAAGCCCAACGCCATCCACTTCTCCCCCGGCACACACACCGATCCGGCTGTTGTTGATGCTCTGCTCGCCTATCTGGGGGATCACGGCTATCGCCGCCTGGCCCTCATGGAGAACTGCACCCACGGCGCGGCCGCTCGCCTGGTCCTCGCCGTCACCGGGTACGCCGACATCGCCCGTCGGCACGGAGCCGAGGTCATCTATCTCGACGAGGGAGGCACGGCGCCCTACACGTTGGAGGGTGAGGAGGCGCCGATCCGCATCTCGCGACGGCTCTACGATGCCTTCGTTGACCCGTCGCGTAGCCCCGGCAACTTCTACCTAAGTCTGCCCAAGCTGAAGACCCACTCGATGACGACGATGACCCTCGGCGTGAAGAACCAGCAGGCGTTTCCCATGGATAGGGACCGCATGCTCTTCCACAACCATGAGACGCTGCATGCCCGTCTGGCCCGTCTCTATCGCATGGTGCGGCCCGACTTCTGCATCATCGAAGGGGTGACGGCCATCTTCAACGGCCACGTGCCCCCGATGGCCCTGCTGGAGGAGAGCAGCGTGCGGCTGAACGTCCTCATCGGCGGCCAGGATACGGTCGCGGTGGACACCGTGGCCTCCAGAGTGATGGGCTATGCCATCGAAGAGGTGGAGCACGTCCGCCTGGCCGCCGAGTGGGGCCTAGGCGAGGGACGGCTGGAGCAGATCGAGGTTGTGGGCGACCTCGACCGGTTCCAGACGCGCTATCCGTACGCTCTCCTGCGCCGCTTCCTCCCCAACATCCAGATCGTCCAGGGACGCGAGCGCGCCTGCGTCGAGGGCTGCAAGGGCAACACGGAGTGTACCCTGGAGATACTGAGCAACGACTACCCCAGCCGGGGCGGATTCACCATCGTCTTCGGTCGGGGCTTTGAAGGCGCCGATCTGGAGAACCTGCGCGGCGACATCCTGGTGGTGGGAACGTGTGCGGTCGAAGAGGTAGGCGCGGAGCTCCGGCGTCGATACCCGCGCCGCCGGATCATCCACGTGGACGCCCATAACGACCTGCGCGGCATCACGGCGGGTCTGACCACTCTGATGAAGGTCAAACCGGTGAGCATGGTGCCGCTGAGTCCCCTCCGCTCGCTACGGATCCTCGTCCAGGCCAGGCTACACGGCCTCAACTCACGGATGCCTCCCGTTCTGGGTGGACCGGCGCCGACAGGCCTGCGGGGGAACGAGCGACTCCCTGCCAGGGAGCGAGGGCTCGACTGAGGCCGCCGGTCGTGCGACATCCTTAGGGCGACCGGCCCTGCATTCCGCTCGTCGTGAGTGACTCGAACCACGAGCCGCAGCCTCTGGCGCCTGCTACTCCAGGTGGAGAAGCCTGGCTGCGTTCTGGTACAGCCACTTCTCCTTGACCTCCTCCTTCAGGGGAAGGGCCCGCATCTCCGCGATCACCTTGCCAATAGGCATCTGGAAGTTCATCCAGCCCGACGCGAAGACGATCCTATCCTGCAGCAGGGTGTTGCCGAACTGCATCAGCATCTCCCAGCCTGAGCCGGGGGTGGCGAGATACTTGGGTCGCTGAGCCGACATGTTGATGTAGACGTTCTGGTGCCTCCGTGCGACCCCGATCATCTCCGGCACCCAGGGCCAGCCACCGCAGCCGGCGACGATCGTCATCTCGGGGAAGTCCCTGGCTACCTCGTCGAGGTAGAGCGGCCGGCCGATGTCCATCGGGAAGTCCGTCCGATAGTTCATGGTGGTGTACACGAATACCGGGATGCCCAACTCCACGGCCTTGGCGTACAGGGGGTAGAACTTCTTGTCGTTGGCTCGAAGCCCGTACCTGAAGGGCGACGCGTAGAAGGACGTGAAGCCCAACTCCTTGACCGCCCTTTCCAGCTCCCTCACGGCCGTCATGCCGTCGCGCGGGTCAAGCATCGCCTGACCCATGAACTTGTCGGGGAACTGGGACACGATCTCGGCGGTCCTGTCGGTGGTCCCGGCCTGAATGATGCCCCACTCGACTCCGGCTTCGTCCAGCTCCTCCACGAACTGCGGCAGCGAGACCGCCAGCCCCTTGGCTCTCTCCCTGACCTTACTCTCGAACTCCTCTGGGGAAAGCTCACTCCACATCCGCTCTAGGTCCTCGAGCGTAAGGCCCAGGGCGGCGGCCCTTCTCGGCCCGAAGATGTTCAGGTAGTTGGCCAGGCCCTTGTCTCCCCGAACTCGCATCGACTGCACGAAGCCGGCGACTATCTGGTCCTCGCTTGTGAACGGAAGGTCGAGCTCCAGGTCGATAACCTTCGACATCTCGTGTCTCCCCCGGTTCGTCTGCATGTGGCTGCTGTGTCCGTCACTATACACCGTGCCTCTTCGAGTCGCATCTCAGGTGCACGGACGGCCGTGGACGCTATCCTCGGCGCGGCGTAGCATTGGCATCCGAACGAGCGAGCGCGGCAGGAGATCGTGAATCAGCAGGGGAGAAGGGCCGTGAAGACGGTACTTGAGGGAATCAAGGTGCTTGAGCTGTCCATCTGGGTGGCCGGGCCGACGTGCGGGGTCTTGCTGGCCGAACTGGGTGCGGACGTGCTGAGGGTGGAGCCCGTCCAAGGGGATCCCGTCCGCGCGCTGCTGCGGTCGGGGTCTTCGACCGTTGGCGACTTCAACTGGGTCTGGGAGGTGTGGAACCGGAGCAAGCGGGGGGTCGCCCTGGACCTTCGTACGCCCGAAGGCCGCGAGATCATGCGCAAGCTGGCGGCGAAGAGCGACGTCTTCCTGACCAATCTTCGCCCCGGCACTCTCGCGGGGGCGCAGATGGACTACGAGACCCTGCGCCAGGTCAATCCCCGTATCATTTACGCCAACATCACGGGGTTCGGGCCCAGAGGCCCTGGGACGGACTGGCCCTCCGGGGATGAGATCGCCTTCTGGGGCCGGTCCGGAATCTCGTCTGCCTACGGCGACCCCGACGCCCCACCCTTTGTGCCGCACGCTGGCGTGGGAGATTCAGTGACCGGCGGCTTCATGCTGGGAGGGATCGCGCTCGCCCTGTACGCTCGGGAACGGACCGGCGTCGGCCAGAAGGTGGATGTCTCTCTGCTGGGCGCCGCCAACTGGGTGAATAACCTCGCCGTCCAGGGAGTCCTGACGTACAAGAAGGACGCGCCGAAGCTCCCCCGCACGCGCGCCGGCAACCCCCTGGTCAGTGAGTACCGGGCCAAATGCGGCCGCTGGGCCGAGTTCGACATGCGGCAGACCGATCGATTCTGGTCGGGGCTCTGCAAGGCGCTGGGAAGGCCTGAGCTGGAGCACGATCCTCGGTTCGATTCGCACCAGAAACGGATGATCAACAACCAGGAGCTTGTCGCGCTCTTGGACGAGATCGTCGCCACCAGAACCCTCGCCGAGTGGGCGCCGATCTTCTACGAGAACGGCATGGATTGGGGCCCGATACAGACGATGACCGACGTCATGGATGATCCCTGCGTCTTGGAGAACGACTACATCGTTGAGTACGAGCACTTCTCCAGGGGCGCGGTGAAGGGCCCGGGGTGTCCGTTCCAGTTGAGTGAGATGCCGCCGAGGCCGCCGCAGGGCGCCCCCGAACACGGTCAACACACCGAAGAAGTGCTTCTGGAGCTGGGCCTCACCTGGGACGACATCGGGCGTCTCAAGGAGAAGGGTGCGATACCCTGACAGCGGCGTTCGACAGCCGGACCGGGAGGCCTCACCCCAGGTGCGTCTCTGCGTAGCGCCGGGCCTGCGCGATGACATCCTCGGCCCTCTCCGGTGCCCGCTCGATCGTTCCGTCGACCACTGTGAGCGTCGGCCACCAGTGCGGTGCGTCCGGCGCCAGGCTGAACTCGCGGAAGCCGATCTCGTGCACGCCGGAGCTCCCGCGGCTCGGGTCGCCCGAGGAGAGGTGCATGAAGCTCCGGCAGTACTTGGAGAAGATCTCGGGCCATTGCGCGGGCGCACCGAGGTGGGACACGGGCATCACGGCTCCCAGCGCATCGTACCAGCCCTCCCCTGTGATGAGGAGGTCAGGGAAACGCTCCTTCAGGCCGTCGCGCAGGGCGAGCAGGCCCTCGTACACGGAGTGATTGGGATCGTTCGTCCAGACGTGGTTGGTGTCGAAGAAGACGGCCGGCAGCCCGTAGCGCTCCACCAACCGCGATACCTGCTCGACCAGCCGGTGCCGCCAGGTGGGCGCGCCCGGATTCAGCCAAGCCTGCCAGCCCGGGTCGTGGGCGCGGGAGACGTCCCAATCAGGCTTGTTCCCCTGGAGCACGTGGCCGCCGGCCGAGCGCAGCAGCGACGACACGCCCCACTGCTCGAAGTTCTCCAGCCCGGTATTGGCACAGTTCGCGCCGAACATGGGCATCAGCTTCACGCCCAGATCGCGGGCGCCGTCCGACAGGCGGCGGAAGCCGTCCTCGCCGCCCAGCCGCGGCTCGGGCCGGTAGTCGCCGTACTGCCAGTAGTAGCGCCCCTCCCATCCGGGCAGGTACGCCAGCACCCGGCGCCCGTCGATGCGCGCGACGATCCAGCGCAGCGCCTCTAGCATCTGGTCGTAGGTGTTGAAGACGTAGCCGCTCCAATGCATCCCGTGCAGCGACGCCACAAGGGCGATCTCCCGAGCCCACGCTGGCACGTCACGGCGCGACTCCCACGGCTCCAATCCGTACGCCCGCTCTACGTGCTCCAGGTGCCGGGCGGTGACCGCCGCCGCGTCGTCGCAGCGGCCGATGCGCCAGGGTGGCGTGGTGGCCGTGCCGGTCATCTCGTGGGCGGCTTCCTCGAAGATGAGTTCGGCGGTGAGGGAGCCGCCGCGGTCATAGATGGCGAAGCGCTTGGCCCGAACGCGGTGATCCAGCGACTCGAGGTACAGGTGCTGGCCGGATGAGGGTGTGAGGAAGACGAGAGGAGTGTGCAACGGCCAGGGGTAGTGTAGCACCTGACCGCCGTCGGGAAGGGGCAGCGTGTGCCAGTAGGCGCCGGTGATATCCCCCGGCGGCAGGCCAGTCAGCAGGAGCTTCAGGCAGCGGATCTTCTTGGGGTGACGCGCCGAGACGACGATCTCCAGCCCGTCATCGGTTGACGCGGCATCGACGCTCGCACTGCCTTCACAGCGCTCACGACCGCCTGCCCACGTGAGCCGGTCGCAGGTGACGCTGGTGCGCTCACCGCTGCGGGTGACCGTCGATGCTTCCGGGTCGAGGCCGTAGACGTTCTCGAACGTGATGACCTGAGCGCCCACCCGCCAGCCGTCGATCTCGAACCAGGGGTCATCCGGATCATAGCTCAGTTGCTGCATGGCTCGTTCCTTCGGGGTGCCCGCCGCAGCGCCGCGGCGTCTCGCGAGGGGTGGCCGGTCCGTTCTGGCGTGGTGCCTATCTCCTCGAATTCGGTCGGATGAAGGGCTGTTCGACCTCAAGGGAGGTCAGGAGGCCGTAGGTACGGGGCTTTCGGAAGGCGTTCCCCCAGCTTTCGATCTCCCGGTACGCTCTGATCTGCTCCATGTCGAACCGTGCGAGGTAAACTCCCTCCTCTTCCGGAGCCTCGACGATGAGGGTGTCTCTTCGAGTTCCGTCACGATCGGCCGTGGCGCCGGAATAGGCCATGCCGTCGAACGCCACCGAGTGCCCGTTGTTCTGTGGGGCTGCGTAGTTGGCCATGGCCACGCCGACCATGTTCTCGAATGCCCGCGCCTTGAACTGACCGATGCGGTGGTCGTCCAGGTCGCAGGCGTTGGGCGTCAGGATCAGCTCAGCCCCTTTGAGCATCAGTATTCTCGCGCTTTCCGGAAACTCGCGGTCGTAGCAGATCATCGCGCCGATCTTCACGTCTCCCTTGGCCGTATCCAGCGTGCATACATGGAAGCCGTCGCCGGGCGTGCAGGCGGCTTCCATCGAGAAGTCGCAGGTGTGAACCTTGGCATAGGTCATGAGCATCTCGCCGTGCCGGTCGATGAGCGACACGGAGTTTCGGGGAGGGCCGTCCCACCTCTCGAGGTAGGTCAGGGCGATGGCCATGTCGAGCTGTTCGGCGAGCTGACGGAAGTGAGCAACGAACGGGCCTTGCTGGTTGATGGCCTGCGCCTGCCAGGCCCGGCGTGCGTCTGGTTCAGTGGGGCAAGGCGTGTATCCGATGTTCCACATCTCCGGGAGGAGGGCGACGTCCGCTCCCATCGCGCTCGCGTGGCGGCAGAACTCCTCGCCTTTGGCCCGATTCGCATCCTGGTCGGTGCCGTGGGCGGTCATCTGAAGCAGGGCAATGGTGATCACGCTCATGGGCATTCATCCCCAACCCGTGCCACCAGCGCGGCGATGACGGTTGGGGTACCTGCTGGACAAGGCGGTCAGTCCTCGCCCAGGAAGCCGAGGACTGCCTCCTTGTAGCGGGGGTCCGCCACGGCCGTGATGTGATCGCGGTCCGGGATGGTGACCAGCCGGGCGCCGGGGATCGCGTTCACCAGGCTGTCTGCCCGGCCCACTAGGTCATCCTTCTCTCCCACCACCACCAGCACGGGCAGCGTGATCGAGGCCAGGGCCTCCGGCTCCGGTCTGCTCCGCCCCCGCCGGATGCAGGCGGCGAGGGCCCTGAGGTCGTTGCCGCGCTGCTGTGCGAACTCGCGGAAGCGACGCGCGACGGCATCGGAGGCGGCAGGCGTGCCGTCGGCCGCGAGGGCGTCGGCGATCGCCGATGAGGCAGGCGCTCCCCGTGAGACAGCACCCACGCCCGCGAGCACAACCCGGTGGAACCGCTGAGGGTGGCGCAGGATGAGGTCCAGGGCTATGCCCCCGCCCATCGAATAGCCCATCAGGTCAGCACGGGCGATCTCCAGGTGGTCCATCAGCCGGATCACGTCGTCGGCCATCGCCTCGCCGGCGTAGGCTGCCGAGTCGTGGGGTTTGCCGCTTTCGCCATGGCCGCGGCAGTCCAGCGCGACCACGCGGCGGCCGTCGGACGATAGCCTCTTCACCCATCCCGTCTGCACCCAGTTGTCCTGAAGGCTGCTCGCGAAGCCGTGCACGAGCATGATGGGCGGCCCCTCGCCAGAGACCTCATAGTGGATGGACAAACCATCGGAATCGAAGACTGGCATGGCGTCCTCCTGGTACCCATACTCCCGCCCCTGCCCGCGCACGTCTCGGGCACCTGTGAGGCGGATCGATGTCGCCACGGGTTTGGAGCGGCCGTGTTGCCTCAGCGTCACGGGCGGATGCGAGGCTTAATCTCCCTTTCGTAGCTCGGGAAGTACCTGGAGATCACGGCGATGTCGAACTGGCGAAGGATGGACTCCTTGGACTCCCGCTCCAGCAGGAATTCAAAGGATGTCCGGACCAGATCCTCCGGGGGACAAGCCTCGCCGGTCAGGCGCTTGTAGTCCTCACGGCTCATCGTGACGCGATGAGTGGTCCGGCTCTCTCCTTCCGAGACGATGACCTCGAATCTCCAGCCCTCGCCCTCAGCCGTGGTCTGGACATCGATCTGCGCCACGGCGCTTCCGCTCCTTCCCGTGTCGTGGTCGCTGAGGCCCCTAGGGTACTAGACCAACCCCGGTGAGAAAAGGGGGAATGGCATCATCGCCATCGGTGGCAGAGAGCCGCCTTTGTCATTGCGGGTGTAACGAGCCCCCAGCCGCCGCCGTTATCAGTGCAAGGCCACCAGGAGATGAGACCGGCAGTTGCCGGTCGCTGGTCTTCTTGGAGCGTGGCGGCGACCGGCAAGTGGGAAACGGGGGTACGACCATGCTGACTTGGCAGCGTCAGGACGAATCTGGGCACAGCCAACTCCTGGGCAGCATCGAGGAAGATCCCTTGAGCCCCCAAATGAGGGAGCGAGTGCGGTGCGCCGTCGAGGCTCAGTGTCCGACCGCCCACGTCGCTGGAGCCGTGTACGCCGGCCTGGAAGGCGTGCTCGCCACATACTGGGTGGCCCTGCAGGAAGGCAAGCTGGAGAGCGACGACGCTGACTTCTACAGAGTCGTTGGGATGCGCAGATATGTCAGGGCCTGCTACTACGACAGGGAGCGGCTGCTGCGGTTCCTGGAGGTGAGTCCTGACTTCTTTGAGATGCTGGGCCGGTTGACCTCCTGGCAGCACTAGCCGCTGGTCCTGAACAGGTCGCTAGGGGCGCAGCGGATACCTCCGAACAGTCCCATCCTCAATCGCCAGAACCTGGGACGCGAAGCACTCGACGAAGTAACGGTCGTGGGTCACGATCAGGACCGTTCCCTCGAAGGTGCCCAGCACCTCCTCGAAGGCCTCGCGCGATGGGATGTCGAGATGATTCGTCGGCTCGTCGAGCAGCAGAAGGTTCACCCCTTCGAGTGCCAGCTTCGCCAGTGCCAGTCGTGCCCGCTGGCCGTAGCTGAGCTGCGCAGCCGGCGTGTGCACGTCGGCGGCAGTGAAGAGGTAGTGGTTCAGAAAGCGCCGGAGCGCCGCCTCGTCCAGCATTGCCAGGGGCCGAAGCGTCTCGACGGCATTGAGCGACGGGTCCAGATCCTCTTGGCCCTGCTCAAGCAGTCCGACTCGCACCCCAGCGCCCAGCCGCACCGCACCGGCCGTCGTCTCCAGCGCTCCCACGACGGCTCGCAACAGCGTGGTCTTCCCGCTTCCGTTCGGACCGATGAGTGCCGTGCGTTCTCCGTAGCGCAGCTCAAAGGTCACGTCGCGAAGGACGGTACGGGCGCCCACCTCGACACAGACTCCGTCTGCCGACAGAACCCGGTCCCCTGAACGCGCTGTGGCCGTGAGAGCGGGCCGCAGTTTCGACTGGCGCTCCGGGCGCTCCACGCGCTCCTCGGACGCGAGGGAGCGCTCCAAGCGCCGCTCGACGACCTTGGCCTGCCGGGCCACTCGCGCGGCCCGCTTGAGATAGTAGAAGTGAATGGTCTCGCCCTCGATCCGCCGTGCCCGTTCCTTCAGACGCCGGATCTGCTCCTTCATGCGCCGAGCCTGCCTCTGCTGGCGGCCGAAGGCGGCCCTCTGTCGCTCCAGCTCACGCTTCTTCGTCTCCAGGAAGGCCGTGTAGGGGCCGCTGAAATGGCGCCAGCTTCCGTCGTCAGGTGCCAGCTCGAGAACCGAGGTCGGAATTGTCGCCAGGAGCGCACGGTCGTGTGTGACCAGAACCAGGGCGCCCTTGTAGCCCGCGAGCCAGGACTCCAAGTCTTGGATACCCTTCAGGTCGAGGTGATTCGTCGGCTCGTCCAGCAGCAACACGTCGGGCTGCCTGGCCAGGATCAGCGCCAGCCCGAGCCGCGTTGTCTCACCGCCGCTGAGAGAGACGAGTGGCCGGCCGTAGTCCAGAGACCCAAGCCCCCACTCCTGGAGCAGCGGCTCTATCTCGCTCTCCACCGCTCTCGTCGCTCTGGCCAGCTCCTCGAGCGCCGACTCATAGGCCTCCGCGAGCGCGGTCGGAGGGTTCTTCTCCTGGGCCAGCCGGACGGCCAGTCTCGACACGTCTTGTTCGACGGCGCGTCGCCGGGCAACCTCCGGGATGGCGCCGTCGACGGTGAGGTCCGGCTGGTCGGCGTAGCCCTGGGGCAGGTAGCCGGCCCGCAGCGAGGGTGGGGACAGCGCCGCCCGGCCCTGGTCGGCCTTCTCGACCCCCGCCAGGATTCGCAGCAGAGTGCTCTTGCCGGACCCGTTGGGGCCCAGCAGAGCCAGACGGTTGCCGGCGTTGACGACGAACGTCACGTCGCGCAGCACTTGCCTGTCGCCGTATGCCTTGCTGACGTTCCGGACTACCAGCATGGAGCACCTCGCTTGACGCGAAAAGGCCACGAGCGACACTCGCGGCCTTGGGGCTCATGACGGTTGGACCTGGTGATTACGCTCTTTGAACGTGGGTCAGTAACCGCAGGCGCGGAGAACCCGGACGGAACCCGCGGCGAATCGCCGTCCGTCCGCTCCGCTTCTCATGGCCCCGATTACCGGCGCATTCCCTCCTCTTCCTCTCCTGGGTTGAGCCAATCATACCACAAGTCACACACCCGGGCGCTTTAACCGCTGGGCCCCGCCGCATCGCATAGGGGTCCGCTCGTGGGCTCGTAGGGGATGCCTCCGGCGACATGTAGGCGGTGTTCCGGCCTTCGCGGTTCCGCGGCCTGCCGATCCTTCATCATACGAGGGGAGAAAGGAATCTCGCCACGGTGCAGCCAAGCCACCGCACGAACGCGCCCCATCTTGCCCTCTGGACCGCACTGACGGCCGTCTTCGTGGCTGCGCTAGGGGCGTTCGCCTTCCTGCACCCGCCGGAGGCGACGCAGACCTACGAAGTCCCCTTCCTTGGCGTCGGCGGCGCGGTTGTTGCCCTCTTCTGTCTTGCCGTCGCCGGCGTTGCTGTCACCCGCTTCGTGGTGCTGCCGGCCGTGGCGTGGCGGGAGGACGCCACCCCCGAGAGGGTCGTCACTCTCGGGTACCTCCTGGCTGTCCTGCCGGCCCTCTACGGGCTAGGCGCGGTGGTTCTCTCCGGCGAGGGCTGGTTCGCCGCGCCCTTCTCGATCACGGCACTGTGTGCTGCCCTCGACCTGTGGGTCCATTTCGCGGCGACGTATCGAGCAGGCGAAAGTCAAGGCATCTGCGAAGAGGCCGACTGGGACAGTCCTCTGCTTCTGCGCATCGACGAAGAGGCGCTGACGGAGACCGCACTCTCCTACGTGCGGTCGGTCCAGAACGTAGACCGTGTGGTCAACCTGGTGGTGACCTCGCTCCGAGCCCCACGGGGTAGCCGCTAGTCCTCGCCCAGACCCATTCACGCAGCTTTCGGCAACCCCGCGTGACCAGCGCGCCGCGATGGCTGGCGACGCTTGCTTGACAGTGAACAGCGGTTATCGCAGCCTGTGGTCGAGGTACGGCACCGCCAGCCCAGGCCGGAGTATCGGTCTCCGCCTGGGCAGCGGTCGACAGCGAATGCTTGGGGAAGGCCATGAACGATAGGATTCGTGTGGGCGTCTTCTCGCCAAACGACAACCGAGCCTGGGTCCGGGCAGACAACCTCGACCTCATGCTCAGGCACGAAAGCCTGCTCATCGACGCCTTGAAGCGCAATGATGTCGAGGTAGTCAGAGGGGGCGATGGCCTCCCCCGCGAGGATCAGCTCGCCTGGAACCGACAGCTCGTCATCCAGCAGGCGAGGCGGATCGCCGAGGCAAGGCCCGACGCTCTGATCCTGAACCAGGGGTCGTGGACGTTCCCGCGCGACTCGGTGGATGCAGTGGACATCTACGAGTCCACACTGGCGACGCTCCTGGACGTGACGGGCAGTGCGGCCTCCCGTCTCCTGCTGTTCGGCTACAAGGACACGCAGGTGCCCGGCCTGGTAGCGCTCATGGCCATCGCCGGGGCGCTGAGAACCATGGGGAGGGCCTTCCAGACATCGTACGGCCGCATCGACGAGGATCCGTCGGCGCTCGCGGACGTGATGAGCAAGCTGCGCTTCTTCAAGCGGCGGGCGGAGGCTGCCGGGACGGCTGCCGCAGCTATCAGCCGCTTGCCGGAGCAGAAGTACCTCCAGTTCGGCGGCGAGTCGCTGCGGATGCCGACGGCCACGGCGGACCCCAATCTCTGGCAGAAGGTCTTCAAGGTCAGCTACGATCACCTCGACCAGTCAGAGATCGTCACGCGAGCGCTGGCGATGGTCCGCTGGGCCGGCCAGCCGGGCGAGAGCGACTACGAGATCGTCGAGAAGAGAGTGCGGAGCGCCATCGAGTACAAGGAGCGAACCGGGAGCTTCGACTTCAGCAGGGAGAAGCTGTCCTCCATTCACAAGTTCGTGCTCCAGGTCTCGATGTTCTACGCGGCCCGCGACATCATCGACGATGTAGGCGCCACCTTTGCCGGGATCAAGTGCCAGGACGAGCTCAGCGCCAGCCTCTGCACCGCCTGCATCGCCACCTCCTACTTGGGCAACGACGTGGCCCCCGACGGCAGCCGGCAAGAGCGCATCTGCCCGACCTCGTGCGAGAACGACATGGACACCGCCCTCACCCAGCTCCTGCTGCATCTGCTCACTGGGAAGCCAGCCGCATTCGGCGATTTCCGGGACGTGGAGGACGGCAAGCTGGCCATTGTGAACTGCGGCCAGCACCCGACTCACTTCTTCGGGACGCCCGACGAAGAAGGGGCGACCAGGGAGCTGAGGGCAGAGTTCTTGGGCCAGGAGGTGTTCTACGATGCCGGCGGAGCTGCTGTCCGAGGGCGGACGCCCGGCGGCCTTCAGGTGACGGTGGCACGCCTGGGACGCGAGAACATGCGCTACTACCTGGCCGGGACGGTCATCGAGACCGTGGACGTGAACCCAGAGGAGCACGAGCGCTACAGCGTTTCCTGGCCGATCCTGAGGGGAAGGATTCCGATGGGTGACAGGGCTCTGGCAGCCATGTGGCCCTCGAACCACCTGGCCTTCACCTTCGGCGACCTCAGCCCGCACCTCGTGGAGCTAGCGGAGCAGCTCGGCATCGGCTACCGCATCGTTGACGGCGACGGCAACGAGCACTATCGACCCACCTAGCCGCCACAGGACCCCAAAGCAAGACTCAGGGCAGACGTCACGAGGCCGGCCGGCGGTCTGACGCGCTCGGCCAGCCTCCGAGAGCGTCTGGCCTTCGCCGAAGCGCGACGTTCCCGCCAACTCCGTTGCAGGCTCGCCTCGTCCGACTTGGGGTATGTCCTCCCACGAGTAGGGGTATCCATGGGTTCCTGCCGGGGTGAACGCGGATAGGCGGAGCATCCCCGCGACAGGATAATGGGCGCTGTGTCTCACGCCGGTGGCCCACGAGCCATCGGAAGGGGGATACACGACGCAATTGTCCTGCCCGGGAGGTGTTGAGTGACCCAGAGAGAACCTGCGACCAGGGTGGTGCTGGGCGTCTGAGGTACTCTCGACACCGGACGCGCCGTCGCGGCGCGGCCGGTTGGCTGTTTCTCCTCTGCTTCGTCGCGATCCTGGTCGCACTGGCGGCACGAGGCGGCGACTCCGGCAGAGGGCGCCGGGCACGGATCTCCGCTGGCCGACGGGCCGGATGGCTGCTCGCCGGAGTTAGGCTGGCCTTCCAATGGCTGGGCCTTCCCTCCCGCCGCTTCCTGGTCTGGTACTGTCTGCCCCTGGCCGCTGGGGCACTTGTGGTGTGGGCGTCGTCATCGTTCGTCGGCGGAAATGCCGGTGCCGGGGTCGGAGACGCGGCGGATTCGCCAACGCTGGAGGCGGCGACCTCTGGGCCTCAGGACGGGCCGGAGACCGGCGTTCGGAAGAAACGCTCTCCGGACCTCGTCGTGAGACAGTGGAACCCCGGTGCTCAGGCCTCCTCAGATTCCCAGGAATCGCCCCCTTCCCTTTCCACAGACGCAGACCCTCCGCCCCCACCGACACCCACACCTTCCGCGGTGCCTCTACCCGCCGAGCCCAGAAGTGAGGTCATGGCTCTCTCCGCGCCCCCTGCGCCGGCTCCCTCGGCCACTCCACTTCCGATCGCGCCGGCGCCGCGAATCGTCCCCCCGTTGAGCGCCGCTGGCACAGAGACCGTGGGCCTCGCCACCTGGTACGGCGGCATCGATGGCTTCGGGACGGAAGACACCATGGCGAACGGTGCCCAGTTCAACCCCGACGACCCGA